>CAYGZE010000258.1:0-7050 GCA_964354185.1 uncultured Anaerolineales bacterium
GCTTTCAGGCGGTTCTGATCGACGTGGGTGTAGATCTGCGTCGTGCCGATGTCGACGTGGCCGAGCATCTCCTGGACGACCCGCAGGTCCGCCCCGCCCTCGAGGACGTGCGTGGCGAACGAGTGGCGCAGCGTGTGCGGGCTGACGCGGCGGCTGATGCCGGCGCGGACGGCGTACTTCTTGACGATCCGCCAGAGGGTCTCGCGCCCCAGGCGCCGCCCCGAGTGCGACAGAAACAGGTGCTGGTCGCCGCGCCGGTCCAGTTGGGGCCGCTCGGTCTGGAGGTAGGCTTCCAGGGCGTCCAGGGCCCGGCGGCCGACGGGGACGATCCGCTCCTTGCGTCCCTTGCCGATGCAGTTGACGTAGCCGACTTGGCGGTTGACGCTGCGCAGGGTGAGGTCGGCAACCTCGCTGGCGCGGGCGCCGGTGGCGTAGAGCATCTCGAGGATCGCCCGGTCGCGCAGGGGCCAGTGGTCGTGGGCCGGGTCGGGTGCGGCCAGCAGCCGGTCGACGGCCCGCGGGTCGAGCACCTCGGGCAGGTTCTGCCACAGGCGGGGGCTCGCGATGTGCTCGGTGACGTCGCGGTCGATGACGCCCTCGCTGCTCGCGAAGCGGAAGAACATGCGGATGGCGACCAGCGCGCGGCTCACGCTGGGGGGGGCCAGGCCGCGCTGCTTCTCCGCGACGAGGAAGTCGATGACCTGGTCGCTCTGGACGCGGTTCCACTCGGCGTCGGACCCGACGGCGGCGAAGGCGGCGAAGCGCTCCAGGTCTCTCTGGTAGGCCTGGAGGGTGTTCACGCTCAGGCCGCACTCCACCGTCAGGTAGTCGAGGAAGGTGTCGATCGGGCTGTTGACGGTCGTGAGCACGCGGGTCTTTCCCCCGGGCGGCAGGCCGGCGCGAGCGCGCCGCCGGCCGGGGCCGCGCCGCCCCGGCCGTTCGCCAGTAGCATCGTCGGGGCCGGGGGCGGGGCTTTAGCAAAAGTCCGATAACGCGAGCCCCGCGGCCGCCGGCGCGCGGCCCAAAGGGGCACGCGCGGGTCGCCGGGCGCGGGCAAGGTGAATATCCCGCGCGGCGGCGCCGTCAAGACCGGCGCCGCGGGCGCGGGGCGGCGGCGCGGGGGGGCCGATCCGGCCCATTTGACGTTGACAGCATCCGATGATTTGGTACCGTACAGGCCGGTGGGTGCGAGCCGGACCGGGGGCGATGCGATGATGGGCCATCTCGGGGGAACCGGCGGTCGCGGGCGCTGCGTGCTCGCCTTGGCGACCGTGCTGCTGGCTGCGGGCGCGACCGTGCGCGCCGGCGCGGCAGCCGCGCCGGCAGCGGCCCCGACGGCGACCGACGCCGAGAGCGCCGCCGAGAAGGAACTCGCCGGCCTCCGCGACTTCCTGACCGGCCCGAGCCGGACGTTCGAGACACGGCGCGACGCCGCCGACGCGCTGCTCGAGAAGCAGAGCGACAAGGCCAGGGCGATCCTCGTCGGCGTGCTGGCCACGCCGGGCGAGCCGGCGCTGGCGGTCCTGGCCGCCGTCGCCTCGCGTCCCTCGGCCCCGTCGGAGTTCGTCGAGCCGCTCTTCCAACTCCTCAAGAGCGAGGACGAGGCCACGCGCCGCGCCGCCGCCGTCGCCTTCGGCGCGTACCAGGGCGACGATCGCGTCCTGGCCGGCCTGCGCGAGCAGGTGATGAGCGCCGACGCGCCGCAGCCGGCGCGGCTGGCGGCCATCCAGGCGATGTCGCAGATCATCGACGCCCGCTCGATCGGGACGCTCGTCGAGGCGACCGCCGACGCCAAGCCCGCTGTCGCCGCTGCCGCCGCCGAGGCCCTGGCCGACATGACCGGCCTCACGGAGTTCGGCACCTCGTCCGAGCAGTGGATCACGTGGTGGCAGCAGCACGCGGCCGAGTCGGAGTCGCGGCTGCTGGGGGGCCTCCTGCGGCGCGTGCGCACGGAACTGAAGCGCCGCGGCGCCACGCTGGAGCGGGTGCAGGCGCGGCTCATCCGGCTCCTGAACGAGACGTACGAGGCCGCCGATGCCAAGGCCAGGGGCCAACTCGCGCTCGCGCACCTGGAGGACGCGCTGCCCCAGGTCCGCGCCCTGGCCGCCGCCCAGGCCACGGCCCTCTCGCGCGAGGTCCTGGCGGGCGGCAACGGCGCCGCCAAGCAGCCCTACCAGGAACTCCTGACCTCGCTGGCCAAGCACCTGGCCGACGAGGCGCCGGCCGTCCGCGCTGCCGCCGCCGACGCCCTCGC
Source organism: uncultured Anaerolineales bacterium (assembly GCA_964354185.1). Classification (GTDB taxonomy): domain Bacteria; phylum Planctomycetota; class Phycisphaerae; order FEN-1346; family FEN-1346; genus CAYGZE01. The sequence goes on from CAYGZE010000258.1 coordinate 2,255, forward strand.
GTCGTGGCAGGAAGTGTCGGCGGCGCCGGCGCTTCTGGCGCGGCTCGACTCGGAGACGGCGCCGGAAGCCCGCGCGGCCGTCGCGGGCGCGCTCGGGACCCTGAAGGTCGTCGAGGCGGTGCCCCGCCTGACCAAGATGCTCGAGTCCTCCAGCGAGATCGAGGTGATCAAGGCCGCCGGCGCTCTCGGGGCCATCGGCGAGAAGAGCGCCGCGGGGCCCACCGTCGTCGAGGCGGGCCTGGCGATGTTGGGGCGGCTGGCCCGGACGAGCCCGAGCCCGGCCGTCCGCGAGGCCGCCTGCCGCGCGCTCGCCAAGGTCGCCGCCCCGGCCGCCGAGGGCGTCCTCGTTGCCGCGCTCGAGGACGCCGCCGCCAGCGTCCGCTTCAGCGCCGCCCAGGGCCTGGGCAACCTCGCCCAGGTCGGCGAGAAGACCGTGGCGGCGCTGGTGGCGCGGCTGACCGATGAGAACAAGGGGACGCGGCAAGCGGTGGCTGCCACCCTCGGCAAGTTGGGCGACGCGGCGGCCGGGCGCCGCATGGCGGAACGCCTCAAGCAGGGCGCCGAGACCGAGCCGGCCGTCCGCAACGCCCTGTGGGCGGCCATCCAGGCCCTTGTCGCCCGCGTCGAGTCGGCCGACGCGGCCGTCGGCCTGGCCGACCTCTTCTTCAGCCGCGAAGGCGCCGAAGACATGCAGCGGGCCGCCGAGTTGTACGGCGCCGCCCTCGCCAAGTTCCCCGCCTCCGGCGGGGGCGCCCAGGTCCTCACCCTCCGCGAGAAACTCGTCGATGCCTACGTGGCGGCCGGCCTCCCCCAGAAGGCGGTGCCGACGCTGCGCCAACTCCTGGCCCAGACGGCCCCGGAGAACACGGCCCGCGTCACGGAGATCAAGCAGCAACTGGGCCTCATCCTCCTGGCCGTCGAACCTTACACCGAGGGGCCGCCGCTGCTGGCCGAGGCGATGGAGAAGATGGACGTGGCCGCGCGCACGCCCCTCGTCAAGGCGATCGCCACCCGGGCCGAGGCCCTCCTCAAGGCCGACCGCCCCGACCAGGCCCTCGAACTCCTTCGCGCGTTCAAGCAGGCCCGCGAGGACTGGGGCGGCACCGACCAGACCGCCACGCTCACCCAGTTGAGAGACCAGGCGACCCTGGCCGCCGTCAACCAGGCCATCAGCAAACTCGGAGGTTCCGCCGACCAGGTGACCGCCGCCACCGAGGTTCTGAAGCGGATCGGGCGGCCGGCTACGCTGGCCCTTCTCGACGCGCTTGAGAAGGCCGCCCAGGCCAAGGACGCCGCCACCGAGGGCAGGCTCCTGGCGGCGCTCGAAACCGTCACCGGCCGCAAGGACCACGGCTACAGTCCGGCGGCGCCCCTGGAGAGCCGCCTCAGGGTGATCGTCGCCTGGCGCAAGGCCGTTTGAGCCGCGCGGCCGGGCGCGCCTCGGGTCCGGCCTGCCGGCAGGCAGGTCGGCAGGTTGTGCTTGAGGTCCGCCTCGCTTTCCGCTAGGTAGGACGCCTGGGGGGACGGGAACCGGCGCCCTTGGCGCTCCGCTCGCGCTGCGGCGCGAAGAGACCTCCTCCGCGACCTGGGCCATCGTGAGAAGGGGACCATGAAACGCTACGTCGGCATCGACCTGGGCGGCACGAACCTGAAACTGGGCCTGGTCTCGGCCGAGGGCGAGATCCTCAAGCGCCTCTCGAGCCCGACCGAGGCGGACCGCGGACCGGACCACGTCCTGGGGCGCATGGCCGCCGCCGTCCGCGACCTCTGCCGCGAGGCCGGCATCGGCGTGGCCGACGTCGCGGCCGTCGGTGTCGGGTCCCCCGGCCCGCTCGACAGCAAGGCCGGCATGGTCGTCGTCGCGCCGAACCTCCCGGGATGGCGGAACGTTCGCGTCCGCGACCGCCTCGGCAAGGACCTCGGCCGCACCGTCGTCCTCGAGAACGACGCGAACGCGGCGGCCTACGGCGAGTTCCGCTGTGGCGCGGGGCGGGACGTGAGCGACATGGCCCTGCTGACCCTCGGCACCGGCGTCGGCGGCGGCATCGTGCTCGGCGGCCGCCTGCTTCGCGGCGTCTCCGACTCGGGCGCGGAACTCGGCCACATGATCATCGTCCACCGGGGCCGGCGGTGCGGCTGCGGGACCCACGGATGCCTCGAGGCCTACGCGTCGGCCACGGCCGTCGTCGGCCGGACCCGCGAGGCCCTCGAGGCCGGCCGGCCTTCCCGCCTGAGCGCGGACGGTCTGGACTGCAAGGCCGTCTTCGACGCGGCCGCCGCGGGCGACGCCCTCGCCCGCACCATCGTCGAAGAGACCGCCGAGTACCTCGGCATCGGCATCACGACCATCCTGCACGTTCTGAATCCGCAGATGGTAGTCCTCACGGGCGGCATGATGGGTGCGGGGGACGCGTTCCTGGAGTCGGTCCGGCGGCACGTTCGCGAGACGGCGTTCGAGCAGGCCTGGCGGGCCTGCGAGATCCGCTGGAGCACCCTCGGCGGCGACGCCGGCATCCTGGGTACTGCCCTGGCCGCCGAGGCCTTCGACCGCACGGGCCAGCCGGCGTGAAGTGCGAGGAGCACGCCATGAGGATCCGATGCCTGAAGTGCGGTGAGGCCTGGGAAGTCGACGGCCGCGTCGGCTTCCGCGACGAGTGCCCCGAGTGTGCCGCCTACATCCACACCTGCACCCACTGTGGCCACTACGACGCGGCCACGCGGTCCTGCCGCCTGCCCAATACCGAGCAGGTGCACGACCGCGAGGGCCAGAACTTCTGCGAGGAGTTCACCTTCGGCCCCGGCGGGTCGGCCCGCCCGAGCGGCCCCGGCCGGGCGGCCGGCGGCCCGGCCCCGGCCGACAAGCCGCCGTCTGCGGAAGATGCGCGGCGGAAATTCGACCGCCTGTTCCGGGACCCCGATACGTGACGCCCCTGGCGCCTGCCGGCGCGGCGTCGGGCGCCCGCCGCCGCGCGGGCCTGCTCGCCCTTCTCGTCGTGTCCGCCGCCGCGGCGTTCGGCTGCGCCGCCTTCCCCGAGGGGGCCTACTGGCCGCGCGCCCGCGCGCCGTCGGGCGCGCCGCTCGAGCGGCTCCCGGCGCCTCCCGAGCGCGGCGCGCCGGCGCGGCGCGCGGCCCGCGCACCCCTCGACGCCGACCTCCAGGCGAACGTCACCTGCCGCTGGGCCGACGAGGGCCTCGCGCGCTCGGCGCGCCGGATGAGCGCCTGGGCCGGCCGGTGCACGTACGCCGACGCGCTGGGCGCCATCGGCTGGTGCTATGTCGACCCCGTGCGCTACGGCGACCTTGTGGGCGCCGGCATCGACAGCCTGCGCGGCGCGCTCGAGAACGCGGCGTTCCGCGAGCGGTTCCCGGAGGCCGGCGACGACGCGCGCCGCGCGCGGTTCGCCGAGGCGCTCCAGGTCCTGGCCCTCAAGGCCCGCGCCGCGGATCCCTGGCTCGCGTGCCAGGCGGCCGATTGGCTGGATGTCGCGATGGAGAAGAACCGCGCGATGCTCGGCCTGCCCGACGGCGCCGTCGTGACGGAGTTACTCTTCGGTGCGATGGACAGCCTGGATCCCTACACGCGGTTCGTCACGCCCGAGATGCGCGAGGCGGAGCGCCTGAGGGAGGAGTACGTCGGCGTGGGCATCGAGGTTGCGCGGCGCGACGGCCGCGCCCTCATCCGCCGCGTCTTCGAGGCCGGACCGGCCGACCGGGCCGGCCTGGCCGTCGGCGACGAGGTCGTCGCGGTGGACGGACGCCCCGCGCCGGAGCGGGACCTGGCCGAGTGGCTGCGCGGCCTGCGCGGCAAGGCCGGCTCGACCGTCCGCCTGACGGTCCGCTCGCCGGGCGCCCCCGAGACGCGCGACGTGGACCTCGTGCGCCGGACCGTCCACGTGCCGCCCGTCGAGGGGGCCCGGCTGCTCGGCGGCGACGCGGCCGCCGGGTACGTCCGCCTCCGGTATTTCGGCGGGGGCGCGGCGGCGGCCATGAGGCGGGCGGTCGACGCACTGGCCCGGAAAGGGGCGAAATCCCTGATTCTCGACCTCCGGGACAACCCCGGCGGCTCCCTCCTGGAGGCGGTCGAGATCGCCGGCCTCTTCCTCCCCGCCGGGCGGGTCTTCGAGATACGGGGGCGGATGCTCGGGGCGACGTGGAAGTGCGACGTCCCCTTCCTGGCGCGCCGGGCGTGGCGCCGCCCGATGGCCGTCCTCGTGGACGCCCACACGGCGAGTGCGTCCGAGGCGCTGGCGTCGGCCCTGGCGGCGCGCGGCCGCGCGACGATCGTCGGCCGGCGCACGTTCGGCAAAGGCGCCGCCCAGATCGACCTGCCCGTCGCCTGGGGAGGCTGGGTGCACGTGACGATCGCGCGCGTCTACGATCCGTCGCGCACGTGTCTGGAGTCGCGCGGCGTGGTGCCCGCCGTCGCGGTGGACGCTGGCGCGGCCGACGCCGCCCTCGAGGATGATCCCGACGTGCATGCCGCGCTTGAACATATGCCAAGCAGTACGGAGTGACCCCGCCGGGCCGCCGCGGCCGCGCCGCGCGCCTGGGGCGCGCGGCTTCCGCTTGCGCGGCCGGCGCGCCACTTTCCTTCAAGCGTCGCAACGTGTGGTGCCGATAACGCGAGTGAATGCATCGCGGCGGGATGAGCGCGAGCGCTCGCTGAAAATTCCGGGGAGTTTTTCAGAAAGGGGTTGACAGCGCACGGCGCGCTCTTTAGCATCGCGGATGCCAAGGGTCTCTTAACAAAGGAGGCTGGATCATGGCGAAGAAGAAAAAGAAGGCGACGAAGAAGA
>CAYGZE010000259.1:0-7011 GCA_964354185.1 uncultured Anaerolineales bacterium
GGCGAGTACGAGATCTTCGAGTTCGACCTGGCGAGCACGTTCAACTACGCGGAGATGGCCGCCCTCATCGCCCCGCGGCCGTTCATGGTCGAGCGCGGCCACTTCGACGGCGTCGCGCCCGACGAGACGGTCGCCTACGAGTTCGCGAAGGTGCGGCACCTGTACCAGGCGCTCCTGGGCCTGGGCGACCGATGCGAGATCGAGTGGTTCGTCGGGCCCCACACGATCAACGGGAAGGGCACCTTCGACTTCCTGCATAGGCACCTGGCCTGGCCCAAGCGGCCATAGCGGGGTCTTGCTCCGACCGGGCGCCGGCCCTATAAGAAAGGCGCGGCCTGCTCCGGGCGGGCGCGCCCTGGTTCCGGAGGCAACACATGCGGCGGACGCTTCTGGCCTTCCTTGCGGTCGCGGTGTCTTCGCCGGTTCTTGCCCAGCCCCAGCGCAGCGATGTCCTGGTCGTCGTCCCGGCGCCGCCGGGCGTGAAGGTGGACGGCGACCTCAAGGAATGGGACCTGAGCGGCGCGGTCGACGGCGCGTACGACGAGTCGCTGCGGCCGAAGTTCTCGCTGCGCGTGGCGGCCATGTACGACAAGGACGCCCTCTACCTGGCGGCCCACTTCGTCGACGACACGCCCATGCTGAACCAGCACGATCCGCGGGTCGAGCCGAACCGCGGCTGGGCGGGCGACTGCCTCCAAGTGCGCCTGGCGTCGGACCCGAAACTCGGCTGGCCGCTGCGGGTCTCGGAGTTTGGCGTCCAGCAGGGCGAGGCCGCCGCCCGGAGCGACCGCATCTGCCATCTCACGATGTGGTACTTCACCGGCAAGCGCGAGCCCGTGCTCCAGGCCCAATACGGCATGGACTTCCACGGGACGAAACTCTGGACGGGCGCCGACGCGGGCGTCGCCTTCCGCCAGGACGCCGACGGCCAGGGCTACACGCTCGAGGCCCGCATTCCGTGGGACCGCCTGCACGCGGCCGCCGACCCGCCGGGGGCCGGTGCCGCGGTCGCCTTCACGGTCCAGCCGCTGTGGGGCGACGCGGCGGGCACGAACAACGTGATGAGTTTCTACGAGATCGTGAGCGGCCCGGGCTTCGCCTTCCAGACGGCCGACGTCTGGGGCCAGGCCCGCTTCTCGGCCCGGGGCAACCTGCCTCCCGCCGAGCGTCCGCAGACGGTCCAGCAGAAACTCGAGCCCCTCGCCCTGGACATTCCCCTCGCGGACCCGCGGGCCACGCAACTGAGCGCCGCCGTCTTCAACGCCGGGGGCGAACTCGTGCGGACCTTGCCGGTGTCGGTCCTTCCGGGCGACGCGAAGGCCAAGTCGGCGACGATCCGCTGGGACGGCCTGGACGACGACGGCGCGCCCCTGCCGCCCGGCGCGTACGAGGTCCGCACGCTCACCCATCGCGGCATCGGCCAGACGTGGGTGACGAGCCTCCACAACGCCGGCAACCCGCCGTGGCGGACGGACGACGGGCGCGGCTCGTGGGGCGGCGACCACGGCGCCCCGGTGGCCGCCACGTCCGACGCCAAGCGCGTCTACCTGGGCTGGCACATCAGCGAGGCCGGGTGGGCGGTCATCGGCGTCGAGCCGAAACTCGTGTCGCGCGAGCGGGCCCAGAAACTTTGGGGCCAGCACCAGGTCCTCGAGATCGGCATGCTCGTCCAGGCCATGGCGACCGACGGCCAGCGCGTCTTCGTCGCCCAGGACGGCGACCGCTGGGGCCAGGGCAAGGGCGAGCCCCGCCGCGCGGGCGTCGTCCTCTGGGAGGCCGAGACCGGCCGCCCCGTCAACTTCCCCTTCGGCAAGCGCATCCTCGAGGTCGCCCAGTACGAGCCCAAGGGCGACGACCTGGACCTCAAGGGCGTGGCCGTCGCGGGGGACCTGCTCTACGCCTCCCTCCATCTCGAAGACAAGGTCGTAGCGTTCAACTGGAAGACGGGCGAGAAGGTCAAGGAGTATCCGGCGGCCCGGCCGATGGGCCTGGCTGTCGACCGCGAGGGGCGCTGCGTCGTCGCCGCCGGCAGGCAACTCATCCGGATCGACCCCGCCTCGGGCCGGGCGACGCCGCTGGTGGCCGAGGGCCTCTCGGAGCCCCGGGGCGTGGCCCTCGACGGCGACGGCCGCATCTACGTCACCGACCGCGGCGACGCGATGCAGGTCAAGGTCTTCGACCCGGACGGCAAGGCCGTCGGCACCATCGGCAAGAAGGGCGGCCGCCCGCCCGTCGGACGCTACGACCCCAAGGGCCTGTTCAACCCGGCGGGCATCACCGTGGACGCCGAGGGCAAGGTGTGGGTGATGGAGGAGGACCACACGCCCAAGCGGGTGAGCGTCTGGTCGAAGGGCGGGAAGTTGCTGGGCGATCTGCTGGGTCCCGGCGCGTACGCGGTCGAGGGGATCCCGGACGAGCAGCGGCCCACGTGGGTCAACACGCACGACATGCTCTTCGAGGTGGACTACAAGAAGGGCACCGCGGTGACGGTGGCGACGCTGACGCGCCAGCAGGGCGACCAGATGGGCCAGGACGGCGGCTTCTCGGGCCGCGCGCTCCACTTCCGCCACGTGAAGGGCAGGGACTACCTGATCCATCCCGGCCGGGGCGCGGTCGTCGTCTACCTGCTGGGCAAGGACCTGGTGGGGCGTCCGGCGGCCGCCATCGGCGACTTCGGCCACCTCGTCCAGTTCCACCTGCCGCCGGGTTTCCGGCCGAAACTGCCCGAGAAGGGCCAGTCCTTCCGGTGGGAGGACGAGAACGGCGACGGCCTCCTCCAGCGCGAGGAGTTCGTCATCGAGGACGCTCCGACGCCCGCGCGGAACTACTGGGGTCCCTGGGTGGACGACGACCTGGCGATCTGGGGCATGCGCGACCGCTCGGTCTACAAGATCGCCGTCCGCGAGTGGCAGCCCGACGGCGTCCCGGTGTATCCGAAGAACGCGGAGGTCCAGCCCCTCTTCACAACCCGCGACACCGTGGTCGAGCACGTCCTGCCGGCGGGCGACCACCTGTACCTGCTGGAGCGGCGGGGCGGCAACACGCAGACGGGCGGGGCCGACTTCGCCGCCGTCTCGCGCTACACGCCCGACGGTAAGCGCGTCTGGGCCTACCGGCGGACGTGGACCGGCTTTGCCCTGGAGTCGCCCCTCTTTAAGCCCGGCTGCGTCATCGGCGCGATGAAGTTCATCGGCCGCGCCCAACTCAAGGGCGGCCCCGAACTCGTCGGCGTCAACGGCTACTTCGGCCAGTTCAGCGTTCTGTCGGACGGGGGGCTCTGGGTCACCGCCCTCTGCAAGGACAACCGCTACGGCCCGAAGGCCGACGCGACCACCGTCTGGCCCGAGAACTTCTCCGGCTATCTCTTCCGCAACCGCGACAACGGCAAGGTCTACCTCATCGCGGGCGACACAGACACGCGGATCTGGGAGATCACCGGCCTCGACGCGATCCGCACGGGCAAGGCCGCCCTGCGCATCACGGAGGAGGACCATCGCAAGGCCGTCGAGGTCGTCGGCCGCCGCCAGGCCGGCGCCGGCGAGGTCGAACCGCTGGTGCTCCGCGAAATGCTAGACGCAAGCCTCCACGGCGTGAAGCCCGCCAGGATTGATGCCGGCGGCGGACGCGAGGCCCAGGTCGTCCTGATCTACAACGAGGTGCATCTCACCGTGTCCTTCGATGTCCGCGACGACTCGCCCATGAAGAACGCCGGCAAGGACGCGGCGCTCCTCTTCAAGTCCGGCGACGCCTGCGACGTCATGCTCGCGCTCGACCCGAAGGCCGACCCGAAGCGGACACACCCCGCCTCGGGCGACGTGCGGCTGCTCTTCAGCGTCCTCGAGGACAAGCCCGTCTGCGTCCTTTACGCGCCGCTGGCCGGCAAGGCCGAGAGGAAGCCGCGCACCTTCAGTTCGCCCACCGGCAGCGAGGAGTTTGAGTGCGTCCTGGTGGTCGAGGACGCCAAGGTCTCGGTCTCGCGGACCGACGGCGGCTACAGGCTCGAGGCGTCCGTGCCGTGGGCAGCCCTGGGCGGCCCGCCGGGGCCGGGCGCGCTTCTGCGCGGCGACGTGGGCGTCCTCTTCTCCGATCCGGGCGGCAGCCGCACCGTCCTCCGCGCCTACTACGCGAACCGGCACACCGCCATCGTCAACGACATCCCGAGCGAGGCCCGCCTGGAACCGCAGTACTGGGCCATCCTCCGCGTGGAGTAGCCTCGATGCCAGCGAAAGCGGCGGTCCTTCTGTGCGTGGTCCTCCTGCCGGCGGCCGCCGCGCGCGGCGCCGGCATCGAGGCCGTCGGCGTCGTCGGCAACAGCGGCGTGGCCGGGCCGTCGCTCGTGCGGACGCTGGAGGGGACGCCGTCGGGCGTGGCGGTCGACCGCGACCTGGCGCTCTGGACGGGCGGCGGCGACGCCGTCAACCGCCTCTCCCTCGACGGCCGCCTCCTGGAGCGCTTTCCCCTTCAGCCGGCTGGCAGCCGCATCACCGGCGGAACGTTTGCGGTCCTCGCCGACATGCTCTACTTCTTCGGCGACGTGCCCGGTAAGGGGGCCGCGCTCTTTGCGCTCCCGATGCGGCCGGGCGGCGCGGCGGCGCCCGTGGCGCTCGCGCTGCCGCAGGCCGAGGGCGCCTGCGTCCTCGCCGCGCGGCCCCTGTCGGGCCGGCTCGTCCTTGGCGCCCGCCTCAAGGGCGAGAAGGAGAAGCCGCTCGGCGGGTTCTACGTCGACCCGGCTGCGGCGACGGTCACGCCCGCCGTGCGCCTCGACGGCGACGCCCTGAGCGGCATCGCCGTCGACGACGCCCGCAAGGTCTTCTACGTCGGCTCCGGCGTCATCTCGGCGTTCCACGAGGACGGCAAGCCGGTGGACGGCTTCCCCGTGCCGTGCATGAAGACGCCCGCGATCCCGACGGCGTTCACGGGGCGGCTCTCGCTGGCGGGCGGGGCGCTGTGGGACGCGGCGTGGTACGGGTTCCTCTCGCGGCACGACCTGCGCGGCGACGGCGACCCGGGGCGCGTCATCGAGTGGTCGCACGACCTGGACTACCCGACGCAGGTGCTCGGCCTGCGCGAGGGGAGCGACGCTGCCGACCCGCTCCTCGTGACGTGTGCTGAGTCGGACGCGTTCTACTTCGCCGTCTGGCGCCGCGGGCCGCGCGACTTCGTGCTCCTGCGGCGGCTCGGCTGCCTGCCGCGCATTACCAGCGTCGGCCTCTCGCGCGACGGGTGGGTCGCCGTCGGCACCAGCCGCACCGAACTCCTCTGGCGGTGGGACGACCCGCCCGACGCCGTGCCCCGCCGGGCCGACATCCACATGGCCGTCACGCCCGCGTACTTCACCCGCGACGGCGTCTTCGCCCTGGGCGGCCAGTACCACCTGAAGGAGCAGGTGAACCGCGAGGGCTACGTCCCCACGTTCTTCCCGCTGCGCACGGGCGACCGCAACGAGGCCGCGCGCGGCGACCGGCCGCCGTTCAAGACCCCCGTGGGCCTGTCCGTCCAGGTCCGGCCGGGCGACCGGACGGCCGGGCTGTTCGTCACCGACGCGGCCACGCGGCAGGTGTGGCGGACCGCCACGGCCGCAGACCGCCCGATGGAGATCCGCACGAAGGAGTGGCGGCCGATCGAGATCGCGGGCGAGACGCTCCAGGCGCCCACGGACCTGGCGGCCCTGGCCGACGGACGGATCCTCCTGGCCGACGGCGGCCGCGTCCTCCTTCTGGAGCCCCAGGGGGAGGCGTGGCGCGTTGCTTGGCAGATGGACCGCTGGGGCGACGGGCCCGGCCGGCGCCTGGGCCCGCATCTGCGGCTGGCGGTCGACGGCGCGTGGATGCTCGTGAGCGACACGGACCGCCACCGCCTCGTCTGGATCGACTGGGCCGAGCGCAAGGTCCTCGGCGAGTTCGGGCAGGCCGATGCGGCCGGCGACGACCTCGCGCACCTCGCGGGCCCGGCCCAAGTCGCTCTCCAGGGCGACCGCGCGCTCGTGGCCGACGCGGGGAACCAGCGCGTCCTGAAACTGGTCCTGCGGCCGTGACGCCGCCGCGCCGGCCGCCCTCGCTCAGAGGCTCCAGCCTTTCCGGTACTCGCGGCGGACGTACTGGTTCGCCTCGGGCAGGTTCGTGACCTTCAGGTTGGCGGCGTCCCACTCGATCCGCGCGTCGGCGCGGATGGCGACGTTCCCCAGGGCGCACATCTCGGTCAGCGGTCCGGAGTAGTCGAAGTTCGCGCCGGCGGGTTGGCCGGTCTTACAGGCGCGAACCCAGTCCATCTCGTGCGTGCCGTCGACGCGGGGCAGCGTCTTGGCGGGCTGCTTGTACTCCTTCATGCGGGTCTCGGGCACCAGGCGCGGGCTCTCGCCGTAGACGCCGCACGTCAGCAGTCCCTTGGTGCCCCGCAGGAGGGCGCCGCCCTCGGCGTGGCCCATCTGGCGGCCGTCCTCGAGTTCGGGCGGCCGGGGGGCCCGCGTCCCCTCGTACCACGTGAGTTTGACGGGCGGCAGGTTCCCCCGCGCCGGGAAGCGGTACGTGACGATGGCCGAGAGTTGGTACGTCTCATCGGTCGAGCCCATGCTGGTGGCCTCGATGCTGGTGGGGGCGCCGAGTTTCAGCGCCCAGACGACCGGGTCCAGCGTGTGGGCGCCGCGGTCGCCCATCATGCCGGAGCCGAAGTCGCGCCACGCGCGCCACACGGCCGGGTGATAGGCGGGGTGGTAGGGGCGCATCGGCGCCGGGCCGATCCAGAGGTCCCAATCGAGCCCCTCCGGGGCGGGCGGCGTGTCGGTCGGCCGCGTGCCCCAGCGGGTGCTCCATCCGGCGTGGCCCCAGGGGTAATAGGCCAGGCTGCACCAGGCGTCGACCTCGCGGACCTCGCCGATGGCGCCGTCCCCGACCCACTCGCACACAAGCCGCGCGCCCTCGCCCGAGTGGCCCTGGATGCCCATCTGCGTGGCGACCTTGGCCTCGCGGGCCGCCTGCGCCAGCATCCGGGCCTCGTAGACGTCGTGGGTGAGCG
>CAYGZE010000260.1:0-7007 GCA_964354185.1 uncultured Anaerolineales bacterium
TGCCCCTCGAGGCGGAAGGGGTTCAGGCTGTTCATCAGGTAGAAGCGGAGTTCCCTGGCGACCTCGCGGACGCGGGCCATGCAGACGTCGAAGTCGCCCTGGACCTGGATCACGCGGACGCCGTAGTCGAGGGCCTGGGCGAGTTTGCCGTAGGCGATCTTGCCGCTGCCGACGAGAACGACGGCCGGGATCCGCCCGTCGACGGCCGAGTAGAGGGCGACGGCCGCGCTCGTGTTCCCCGTCGACGCGCACACGGCCCGCGTCGCGCCCACCAGGTGGGCGTGCGTGTACGCCGCCGTCATCCCGTTGTCCTTGAAACTGCCCGACGGGTTCAGCCCCTCGTACTGGAGGAACAGGTGGCCTGGGTCCAGGCCGGCGTAGCGGGCGACGCCGTCCGCGCGCTGGAGGATCGTGCGGCCCTCGCCGATCGTGATGATGTGCTCCCGCGGCGCGAAGGGCAGCAGTTCGTGGAACCGCCAGACGCCGGAGAAGGCGACGGGGTCGTCCTGGTGGGCCCACTTCGCCTCGAACGCCGCCAGCCGGGACGGCAACTCGGCGCGCGACCAGTCGTAGCGCACGTCCAGGAGGTCGCCGCACTTCGGGCACTCAAAGAGGGGCTCCTCGACGCCGAAGCGCGCGGCACAGGCCGGGTTGATGCACTCCTGGTACGCAATGTCGGTGCGGATGGCGATGGCCCGGCCCTTTCGCTTCGACGGAGATCATGCCGCAGCGGACGTGTCCAGATCGCCCACAACCCGCCGGTATGGTATCGGCAGGCGGGGGCTGGTTCAATCAGAAAGGGCGCCCGATGGCTCGGACGCCCTGGAGACGGCTGTCTTCGGATGAGGGCCCGGCGTCCGACGGCTGCCGGGCCCGCGACCTCGCGGCCGCCTCACATCGGGCGGCGGCGCAGGTAAAGCCCCAGGCCCGCGACGCTCATCACCAGGCCGAGCGCCGTCACCGGCTCGGGCACCTCCCCCTGCGTCGGGATGGGCACCAGGTAGGTCCCCATGGCGCGGATGACGTCGTTGCCGCACCCCCACGCCATCTGGGCCCGGACGCTCTGCCCATCCGCGAGCCCGAGGAGGCTCGAGTCGAGCGTGTACTCGATGAGGAACGTCCCATTCTCCGACCCGCCGTAACTATGGCTGGCCGTGGCCAGGTCGGCCGTGCCGAGCCACTGGCCGGCGGCGATGCTGCTCTTGACTGCCCAGGGGCCGGCCACCGACGCGACCGTGCCGGGAGGGCCGTAGTCGTTCGCGACAAGGGTCGTGTACCCCGCGTAACTGCGCGAGCCCGGCTCGAGTTGCATGACGTCGCTCGGGCCCAGGATGCTGTAGAGCGACCCGGCCTCCAAGCCCTGGTTCGCGGCCTGGGTCACCACGCCGTACGTCGCCTCGCCGTCGACCGCGAGGAAGAGGTCGCCCAGGTGATAGGCCGTCCCTGAGACCGTAGACGCGTAGGCGGTGCTGGTCACCACCAGGATCTGCATCTGGTTCGCGCTGAACCGCAGGTACATCTCCTCCAGGTCAAAGGGCTCGCCTCCCGCCGTGAGGCCGGGACTCGGCACGTGGCCGATGCCGGACGGGTAGGCGATCGGCGAGTAGTTGTTCTCGAGCGTGTAGTAGATGTTGCCGACCTGGCCGGTCGAGTGGCCCGACTGGGAGAAGGGCGTGACGCCCCAGTCCGTGACCTCGCCCGTCCCGCTGACCGTCAGGCCCAGGCAGGGTGCCGCGAGGACCAGGCATAGTGCCACGACAGCAAGGGTCTTTGCGTACACAGTGACTCTCCTCCCGGGCCCCCCGGCGAGAAGGGCATGGGTCGATGCAGTAGGGGAAGCACGATTCAGGTGTGCAACAACTACGGTGACCGGAGAGAACTATACGCACAATCCGGGCCGAGGCAAATCGCCGAGGCCCTTTCGGGCGGGTTCCGAGCCGTCGTCCGGAGGCAGCGCATCACCCCGGCGGCCATGATAAGCCTAAGCCCTTGTGGTGAGGGCACTTATGGGGCTTCGGCGCCGGCGCATGTTATCGGACTCAAGGCCCGTGCGCGCCGGGGCGGGGGATGGCGCGGCAGCGGGGCGGCGGGCCGGCACCGCGAACGCCTCGCCGCGGGCCCCGTCTCAGAGCGCCCAGGGGGTCCACGTTTTTTCGCCGTGGCGGAACTTGGGCGGGGACGCGTTGAGGTTCTTCTCGGCCGCCTCGCGCTCGGCGTCCGTGAACCCGAAGAAGAACACGGCGCCGAGGCTGCCGAGTTTGGCGGTGCCTCGCAGCGCTGCGGGGGCGTTCGACTCGTAGGCCTGGACGAACTCGTCCCGGTCCTGCGGGGTGTCCCACAGCGTCACCCAGACGCCCTTGAGGTCCTTGAGGTTCTTGCCGGCCTCGCCGGCCGTCTTGCCTGCGGCGAGCACGTAGAACCGGTCGCCCCCCCAGCCGGTCGCGGCCGGACAGGTCCAGTAGGTCGGGAGGCCCATGAGCATCAGGTTGGGCTTTCGGTCTTTCGGCTGCGTGACGACGGCCGCGAGGATCTCGCCGAACGTGTCGCGGTGGACGACCTGGTAACCCGGCGGGGCGACCGCCTTCTCCACGTCGGCGTCGGTCACGGTGACGGGCGGGTCCTTCTTCTCGGCGTCCCAGTACTTCTCCGGGTGGAGGATCTGCTCGGTGGAAGCGGGGGGATCCTTGACGGCGGCCAGCAACTCATCGCCCACGCCCTTCGGCCCGGGCATGGCCAGCGCCAGCAGGTTCCCCTTGTTGAGGAAGTACATGCCGCCCACGTACGAGGCCATCATGCAGTGGAAGTAGGGCGGGGCGTCGAGGAGCGAGCGGCCGCGGTCGGCCTCGTCTTTCATGTAGGCCTCGAGTTCCGCCGGGTCGAGGCCGCCGGCCGCCTGGGCCTGCATCATGTAGCGCATCATCAGGGTGGTGGCGGACCCCTCGGCCACGGCCGAGCGGGCCAGGTCGGTGTCTTCGAGGCGCTCGGCCGTCTCGATCAGTTTGTCCAAGTCGAAATACTGGTCGTCCAGCGCGTGCGTCAGTTCATGGGCCAGGAGGACCCGCTGGACGAGGCCGTCGTACGCGACGTCCGTGCGCTTCACCAGGTAGAGGGTCTTCGAGTCGGTGTCGTAGAAGCCCTCGACCTGGCCCTGGAGGAGGTCGAGGACGGTGGCGCGGAGGTCGCACGTCTCGGGGATCAGGCCCGCCAGCCGCAGCGCGGCCTGAACCTGGTCGGTCTTTCCGGCGGGGTAATACTTGTCGATCTGCTTCGTGACGTACGCGCGGATGCCGTCGGGCGTGCATAGGGCCTTCTTGACGGGCCCCTTGAACTTCCACCCGCGGAGGGTCTCGACCTCCTTGGCCACCGCGTCGGCCGCCTTGACGAATGCCTCGGGCGCTTCCTCGGTTGCGAGCGGCTTCTCCTCGGCGGCCAGCGGCGCCAAGGGGAGGAGGAACAGCACGAGCGGAATCGCGAATCGCAGACGCTTCATAGGTCGGTTCCCGTAGGAGATCCCTCGGTCACAGCCAAGACCATCGCATGAGTCTACGGCTCCCGGGCCTCGGTTTTCCAGTCATTTCGCATGGCGGCGTGAGGCGGCCGAGGCGCGGCCCTGCTGCCGCGCCTCGACTCGGCAATATGGCAGGCCTGCGCTTCCCGCCCGCTCACGGCCGGCCGTCGGCCAGCCGGCGCCAGGCCTGTCGATACCGCTTGAAGGCGGCCCGGCCGGCCGGGGTCAGGCGGTACTCCGTGTGCGGCTTGCGGTCGACGAACGCCTTGGCCTCCTGGACGTACCCGGCGGCCACCAGGCGCGACGCGTGCGCCGACAGGTTCCCGCGCGTCAGGCCGGTCGTCGCCAGGAGGAAGTTGAAGTCGGCGGCGTCGCACTCCGCCAGCACAGAGACGATGGTCAGGCGGGAGGCCTCGTGGATGACCGGATCAAGACCGGCGCCGCTTGGGCGAGGGGAGGGCGTCATGGCCGCACCTCCCCGACGCCCGGGGCGGCGTCCTCGTGCGGCAAGGACCGCACCCAGCGCCGCCAGCGCCGGTGGAGCGACAGGCCGGCCAGGAGCGTCGCGCCGGCCATGATCAGGGCGGGCGTCTCGACCCGCACGACCTCGCGGGCGAAAGCCAATAGGGCACCGGTTGCCGCTATGCCCAGGGCCATGAGGAGGTCCTCGGGCAGCCGGAGGTCACGCCACCGTGCCCCGAGGAGCAGGACCGCCGCGGCCGTGCAGACCAGGATGACGGCCGTGTCGAACCCGGCGGTCCAGTCGTCGCTCACCCCTGCGGCGTCGAGGCAGATGATGAGGACGGCGGCGGCAAGCGCCGCCCCGGCCCCCAGGACGCCCAAGAGCAGGAGCGTGCGCGTCCGCGCCAGGTACCGCTCCGTCTCGGCCGCGAGGCGTCCGACGGCCGTGAGGCCGCGGCGCCGCCGCATCCGCCCGACGACCAGCGGGAGGAGCACCTCGGCCGCCACCAGGGCGAGCACCAGCAGGATCACCGTGTCGATCTCGGCCTCCGTCCGGCTCCGGGTCAGCAGCCGCACCGCCAGGAACGCCACCAGGAAGACCAGGCCCAGGACGACCTTGACGATGCCCTGGGACGCCGCGATGCGCCTTCGTGCCTCCCGTGCCGACGCCGCTGCGGCTTCCGGGTCCGGAGGCCGGTCCCCGGCCGCATCGTTCCCATCGAGTCGCGCCGCCATGCCGCATCTCCTTTCCGGTCAACGGGCCCTCTGTCGCCGCCTGGCCGCGCCCGGTTTGTCGCGGGCGGGGCGGGCCTGGGTGGGACTTGCCCGTCGCACCGCCCGGGCCGCCCTGGTCGGGCGCCTGCGGTGCCGTCACGCCGGCCCGTCCCACGTCGGCCTCCGCGACCGCCACCGGCGTTCGACGGCGCCCGCGCGGCCACGGAGTCTGCCCTGCAAACTAGTTTACGATGCAGGCAGAGGAAAGCGCAGGGAATTCCGGCGGAAATCCGGATGCGGACGGAAGCCCGACCCGGCGGAACTCGCGTGGGGCCGGAAGGGGAGGGGAGAACCGCCGGGCGGCGGCCAGGGGAATCCTCCGGACGGCCTGCCGTGCGCCGGGGCCTAGCCCCGACGGCCGCAGCACTTCTTGTACTTCTTCCCGCTCCCGCAGGGGCAGGGATCGTTGCGGCCGACCTTGGGCTGGTCGCGAACGATGGTCTTGATGGCCGACTCGCCCTCCTGGGCCATCTGGGCCTGGCGATGGGCCTCCAGTGCGGCCTGCTGCTGGGCGGCGTAGGCGCTGGCGGCCTCGGCGTGCTGGCTCGACTGGCCGGCCCAGATCTTCGCCAGCGCCTCCTGCCGCACCCAGCGGGCCTTGAAGAACAGGTCGGTGAACTTCTCGCGGGCCGAGTCGAGCATCTTCTCGAAGGCCTCGAGGCCCTCGCGCTTGAACTCGATGATGGGCTGCTTCTCCGCGTAGCCGCGCAGGCCCACGTTCGCCTTGATCTGGTCCATCGTCAGCAGGTGGTCTTTCCACGAGGTGTCGTGGACCTGGAGGAGGAGGTACCGTTCGAGTTCGGTCATGCGGCTGCGGCGGTCGGCGCGGGCCCGGGCGCAGAGGAAAGCGGCGGCTGGGTCCTCGGCGGGGGCGGCCTCCGGGCGACCGTTGCCGTCGCCGGCCTCGTCGGGGTCGGCCTCGCGGCCGGCGCGGGCATGGGCGTCGGCCAACTGGTCCGGTGTGACCTCGAGGCCCAGCATCTCGCGCGCCCACTGGGCGAGCGGCTGCCACGCCTCGGGCGAAGCGGTGTCGCCCTTGGGCGGGCAGGCCTTCACGCCCTGCGCGATCGTCGCACGGAGGCGGTCGGTTGATTCGAACTCGCGGGCGATCGCGAGCACGGCGTCGCGCACCTGGCGCGGATTCCGGTGGCGGATGTCGTGGACCGAGACTTCCGTCAGGTAGTACCGCGATGCCCACCCGGCCAGGCCGTCGAAGTCCTGGTTCCCCTGGCCGATCTGGGGCGTGAGGAACTCTTCGATGGCGAACTCGATCGGGTAGGTCCGCTCCTTCTCCTCGTACAAGGTCCGGAGGCGGTCCGTGAGGAGGGTGACGGCGGCGTCGCGGTCCTTGCCGGCGAGGTCGGCGGGCTTGAGGTCGAAGTCGAACTTCATGCGGGACCAGTCGGCCAGGGCGGCCAGGCGGAAGTCCTCCTGGAGGTACTTCGCCAGGACCGAGGTGTCGAGGGCGTCGATGCGCGCGGCGGCGGCGGCGGCCAGGTGCTCGAGGATCTCGTCGCGCGCGAGGCGCTTGAGGTCGGACTCCTTCGCCTCGACGTCCAGGCGGGCCTTCGCCCACGACACCAGGCCGCGGTAGTCGGCCTTGGCGGGCGGCTCGTAGTCCTCCTTGTCCTCGTCATCCCCCTCGTCCGGCTCGTCCTCGTCCGAGTCGTACTCCTCCGGTAGGAACTCGCCGAGGGTCTCGTCGATGGTGTCGCGGGCGGCCTGCCGGGCCTCGGCCCGGAGGAAGTCGGCGAGTTGCTCGGGATCCTTGCCCTCGATCTGGCCGAGGTCCACCTGGACGGCCAGGTTCCGCCGCGCCCACTCGGCGATCGTCTCGTGACTGTAGGCCGCCGCGAGGTAGGTGTCGCAGGCGACCTCGACACTCTCGGTAAGGAGGCTCCAGACGAACTCGCGCAGGTCGTCCGACTCGAGGATGTTCTGCCGGCGCCCGTAGAAGATCTTGCGCTGGCGGTCCATCACCTCGTCGTACTCGAGGAGGTGCTTGCGGTAGCCGAAGTTTCGCTCCTCGACCTTCTTCTGGGCGTTCTCGATGCCGCGCGACAGCCACCGGTGCTCCAGGGCCATCCCCTCTTCCATGCCGAGTTTCTGGAGCGCGCCCGAGACCCAGTCCTTGGCGAAGATGCGCATCAGGTCGTCTTCGAGCGCGAGGAAGAAGCGGCTGGAGCCGGGGTCGCCCTGGCGGCCGGACCGGCCGCGCAACTGGTTGTCGATGCGGCGGGCCTCGTGGCGCTCGGTGCCCACC
>CAYGZE010000261.1:0-6991 GCA_964354185.1 uncultured Anaerolineales bacterium
TGGCCGCCGTCGTGAGCGATGTGTCCAACGCCCGGCTCCGACCGGAGCGCCGCCACCTGGCGGCCCACCACGCGGTCCACAAGTGCCTGATGCAGGAGGGGGCGCTGCTGCCGATGTCATTCGGCGTCATCGCCGAAGGGCCCGACGCCGTCCGCCGCATCCTGACCCTGAACCGGGACGCCTTTCTCGAGCAGTTGCGCCGGGTCGAGAACAAGGTCGAGATGTCGCTGGCCGTCAGGTACGACGTCCCGAACATCTTCGAGTACTTCGTCCGAACCCTCCCGGAATTGAGGGCCTTGCGCGACCGGCTCTTCGGCGGCGACCGCCAGCCGTCCGAGGACGATAAGATCGAACTGGGGCGGCTCTTTGACCGCATCCTCCGCGACGACCGCGCGGAACTCGCCCAACAGGTCGTCGAGGTTCTGGCGCCGCTTTGCACCGAGATCAGAGAGAACCCGCCGCGCGGCGAATCCGGCGTCATGAACCTGGCGTGCCTCGTCGCACGCGACAGCCAGGAGCGGTTTGAGCGCGGCGTCTTCGAGGCGGCCAGCCGTTTCGACGATAACTTCTCCTTCGACTACAGCGGCCCGTGGCCGCCCTACAATTTCGTCGAGGTGCACCTGCGCACCTGACGCACGCAAGGAGACACGGCCTCGATGCTGATCGTCGACGACATCCTGCTCTCTCCGTTTCGCGGGCTCGGCTTCATCCTGCGGCAGATCCACCAGGCCGTCCAGCAGGAACAGGCCAACGAGTCCGACAACCTGCGGGCCGAGCTCAGCGAACTGTACATGATGCTCGAAACGCACCAGATCACCGAGGGGGAGTTCTCGGCCCAGGAGGCGGCACTGCTCGACCGCCTGGACCGGCTGGAGGCAGAGGACACGGATGACGGCGAACAGCCCCAGACAAACTCCTGACGCCGCCCTCGGGGTGTCCGAGGCCGCGGGGCTTCCCGCGTTCCTCGGGTCCGCCGAAATCCAACTGCTCCTCTTCGGCGGCAAAGGCGGCGTCGGCAAGACCACCTGCGCCGCCGCCACGGCCCTCTACCTGGCCGCACACCGGCGGGACGGGACCTTCCTGGTCGTCTCGATCGACCCGGCCCACTCGCTCTTCGACTGTCTGGCCGGGTGC
Organism: uncultured Anaerolineales bacterium; assembly: GCA_964354185.1. Classification (GTDB taxonomy): domain Bacteria; phylum Planctomycetota; class Phycisphaerae; order FEN-1346; family FEN-1346; genus CAYGZE01. The sequence goes on from CAYGZE010000261.1 coordinate 1,135, forward strand.
CCGCTGCCGCCCAACCTCGAGACCCTCGAGATCGACGCCCCCCGGCGCCTCCAGGAGTTCAAGTCCGCCCACTCGCGGCACCTGCGCGAGATCGCCCTGCGCGGCACGTTTCTCGACGACGATGACGTGTCCCGCCTGATCGACCTCTCGATGCCGGGCCTCGACGAGGTCGTCGCCTTCGACGAGATCTCCACCCTGGTCGACCGCCAGGCGTACTCGTGCATCATCGTGGACACCGCCCCCACCGGCCACACGCTCCGGTTCCTCGAACTCCCCGGGGTCCTGGACAAGTGGCTCAAGGCGCTCGAGGCCATGCTCGCGAAGCACCGGTACATGGCCAAACTCTACAGCGGCACGTACCGCAAGGACGAAACCGACCTGTTTCTCGAACGGCTCCAGCACCCCATCAAGCACCTCGCGTTGCTGATGGCGGACCCGCAGCGCTGCCTGTTCGTGCCGGTCGTGGTGCCCGAGCGGATCGTGATCTGCGAAACGGAGCGGCTGGTCGACCGGCTGGACGCCCTGAACATGCACGTGTCAGACATCCTGGTGAACCGGCTTCGTCCGACGGCCGGCGACTGTCCCGTCTGCCGCGGTCTGAGGCAGCAGGAGCAGACGGAGGTGCGGCTGCTCAGCCGGCGGTTCCCCGGCCGCGCCCTCTGGGCCATTCCCCTTCAGGGCGCGGAAGTGCGCGGGGAGGAAGGCCTCCGCCGCTTCTGGCAGGACGTCTGCCCCCTCGAGGAACCGGCCGAGGAGCCCGTGGCCGCCGCGCCGCGCCCCCCGCGCGTGGACCAGCCCGCGCCCTTGCCGGGCCCCGACGTGTCCCTCCTTCTGTTCGCGGGCAAGGGCGGGGTCGGCAAGACCACCCTGGCCAGCGCGACCGCGCTCCGCCTGGCCGAGGAGTATCCGGACCGAGAGGTCTTCCTCGTCTCGACCGATCCCGCGCACTCGCTCTCCGACTGTCTCGGCGTGAGCGTCAGCAGCCAGGGCACCCGGGTGGGTCCACGCCTGACGGCCATGGAGATCGACGCCCTCCTGGAGTTCGAGGTGCTCCGAAGGCAGTACGGGGACGACGTCGCCGAGTTCTTCGACCACCTGCTGGCGGGGCCACAGGCGGTGGACCTGGAGTTCGAGCGGGACGTGTTGGAGCGTATGCTCGACCTCTCCCCGCCTGGCCTCGACGAACTGATGGCCCTTGCCAGGGTCACGGGGCTCCTGGAGTCCCCCGGCCCGCGCACCCTCGTGGTCGACACGGCCCCGACCGGCCACCTGATCCGTCTGCTGGAGATGCCTGCTCTCGCTCAAGACTGGCTCCAGGTTATGTTCGGCCTGTTTCTGAAGTACAAGCATCTGTTTCGCCTGCCGAAGGTCACCACGTTTCTGGTGGGTCTGTCGAAGAAAATCCGCCTCCTGCGGGCGCTGCTGGCGGACGGGGAGAAGGGCCAACTGATGGTCACGAGCATCCTGACGGAAATGGCTTACGAGGAGACGCGCGACCTGTTGGCGTTCTGCCGCCGCCAGGCGGTGCATGTGCCGGCCCTGTTCCTGAACCAGGTCGTGCCCGAGAGCGAGTGCCGGGCGTGTCACGGCCTCTTCTGTGCGGAATCCGCCGTCCGCAGGCGGTTCGAGAACGCCTTCGGTGAGGTTCACCAGTGTGTCGTGTACCGCTCCGGCGACCTGCAAGGGCTCGACCGGCTGACGCAACTCGGCCGCGCCCTTTACCGGACGCGAGCCTTCTGAAAACGAAGGAGAAGACCATGATCGCAGAGAACACCCCTCCGGCCGCGACCGATGTGGCCCCTCCGCAGGCCGCGGCGCCGCCTCACCATGTCATCATGTCACAGCCCGCGACCGACCCGGCCTCGCGGCTGCTTGCCCATCTGCTGAGGATGGCCGACGGCTACCTGGCCCAGGGCGCCGTGTGGCAGGCCACGGAAATCTACCTGAAAGTCATCAAGGAGCACAACGAGACCCCCGGCGCCAGGCTGGCGTGCGAACGCCTCCTGGCGCTCGCCGAACGGCACGAGAAGAATGGCAAAGCCCACTTGGCGCGAAGCATCTACGAGCATCTGCTCTGAACCGACCGGGGCGGATGGCACGGACGACGCCGACCTCTCCGACGAGGACCGCGTCTCCCTGTGCGAGGTGCTGGACCGCGTTCTGAACAAGGGCGTCGTCGTGACGGGAGAGGTGATCCTCTCCGTCGCCGGCGTCGACCTGGTCTACCTGGGCCTGCACCTCGTCCTGACGTCGGTGGAAACCGCGAGGCGCCTGAAGGCCGCGCCGGCGACGGCCGCCTCCCTCGCCGAGGAGAATCAGGGATGATTGCCGCCCCAACGCCCCCTGCCGAATCCACGGCCTTGAACGCGTTCGCGAGCGTCATGGACCCCGCGCGGCCGCTGACCCCGCCGCACATCGCCCTCGACCCCGAGAACGTCAGGAACGGCCTCGGCAAACTCGTCCTCACGGTCGTCGCCTTGATCCGCGAACTCCTGGAACGCCAGGCGATCCGGAGGATGGAGTCCGGCTCCCTGACCGACGCCGAGGTCGAGAGGCTCGGCGTGACCTTCCTGCGGCTCTCGGAGGAGATCGAGCGACTCAAGAAGGAATTCGGCCTGGTCGGCGAGGAACTCAACATCGACCTGGGTCCCCTGGGCAGGCTCCTGTAAGGACGCAAACCGATGATCGCCGAGCAGCGCTCCATGCCGCACGCGGTTGCCAGTAGCACCCTGGCCGACGTTCTCGAGCGCGTCCTAGACAAGGGCGTGGTCATCGCGGGCGACATCAAGGTCAAACTGGTAGACATCGAACTCCTGACCATCCAGATCCGCCTGATAATCGCCTCGGTGGACAAGGCCAAGGAGATCGGCATGGACTGGTGGCTGTTCAACCCTGAGTTCAACTCGAAGGCCCGCCCACCCCAGGAGGACCAACTCGCGGCCCTGAAGACCCGGATCGAGAAACTGGAGGCCAGGCCCCCGGCTGCGCGCGTCCCCCCTCGGAACTCCAGGCAAGACGCCCGCGTCCCTCGCGCCGGAGTCCTTGGTGGAGCGGAACGGCGCGGCGAGGCCTGACCCAACGTATGCAGTTCCAAGGATTTTGAAGATAGTTCTCCGGCGGGAAGCCTCGCGGAGCGGCCGCGAGGGGCGGTCGTGGCGGTAGAGAAGGGGATTGCTCTCATCGTGGGTGAACCGGCCCGGCCGCAGGGTGGTAAGCAAGATTCGGGCCGAGGTGTTCAGTTGGGGGCCCTCGTCTGAAGGAGACCATGCCATGGAATCGATCGTGAATCAGCCGTCCGGCAACAGGTCGATGGGACATTGGCGGCCGTACCTTGGTTCGTCGGGACCGGCGATGGCCGTTCTGGTCACGTTGGGTGTGATGCTGGCAGCGCCGGGACTCGTGGCGACCGTCATGGCCCAGGACACCTCTGGGACGACGGACACCAGCGTCACGGCGGTGCCGGCGGCCGAGCCGGTGCCGGCCATGGAGGCGGCGCCGGCGGCCGAGCCGATGCCGGCCATGAGGGCGGCGCCGCTCGACCTGAACCGCGTCTTGGCGGACACCGGGCGGTTCTTGCAGGACTACCTGCCACGGCTCCTGCTGTCTATCGTCATCCTGGTGGTCGGCACGGTCATCGCCTGGCTGATCGCTGCCCTGGTGCGGTGGCTCATGGGCAAGACCGCGCTGGATAACCGGCTGTCGCGGTATGTCAAGGGCGGCGCGGCCGAGGCCGGCGTTGGCAGCGAGCGCGTCGTCTCCTGGATCGTCTTCTGGATTCTGGAACTTCTTGTGCTGGTCCTGTTTTTCCACTTCCTCCAGATGGTGGCGATCAGCGAGTCGCTGGGGCGCGTCGTGCAGCAGATCCTGGACTACCTGCCGCGGCTGTTCGGCGCGGGCCTGTTGCTCTTGGCGGGCTGGATCATTGCCGCCATCGTGGAGTTCCTGATCACGCGGGCCCTGGTGGCCGCCAAGGTGGACGATCGCTTCAAGGGCAACGCCGCCCCGGCCGAGGCCGGAGCGCGGCCAAGGCCGCCCCTGTCGAAGACGCTGGGCGCCGTGGTCTTCTGGGTCATCATGCTGCTGTTCGTGCCGGGAGTCCTGAGCACGCTGAACATCGAGGGCCTCAGTGCCCCGATGCAGCGAATGGTCGAGAAGGTCGTGACCTTCCTGCCGAACGTCGGCCTGGCCGTAATCATCATCCTGCTGGGCTGGCTGTTTGCCGCCCTGGTGCGGCGCATCGTCGAGAGCCTGATGCAGGCCGCCGGCGCTGACCGTCTCGGCGAACGAGTCGGGCTCGGCCGCATCTTCAAGAAGTTCAACCTCTCGGCCCTGGCGGGCCTGGTGGTTTACATCCTGATCCTGGTGCCGGTGATCATTGCCGCCCTGAACGCCCTTCAGGTCGAGGGCATCACCAAGCCGGCGAGCGACATGCTCGGCAGGTTCCTGGCGGCCGTCCCGTCCATCTTTGCGGCCCTGCTGATTCTGCTGATCGCCTACATCGGCGGTCGGCTGCTGGGCCGCCTGGCCACCAGTTTCATGGAGGCCATCGGCTTCGACCGGCTGCCGGCGGCCCTGGGACTTGTGAGGAAAGAGACGGCAGGGCCGGCGACCTCAGACGCGGCGAAGCCGGCGTGGTTGCCCTCGCAGGTGGTCGGCTATGTGGTTCTCGTGGTGATCATGCTCTTTGCCATCACGCAATCGTGCCAGCTCCTGGGCTTCGTGGGCGTGGCGGCCGTCCTCTACGAATTCCTGCAGTTCCTGGCGCAGGTGTTGCTCGGGCTGGCGGTCCTGGCGCTCGGCCTGTATTTCGGCAACGTGGCCGCCAAGGCGATTCTGGGCAGCCAGGTGGCTCGTGCCCGGTGGCTGGCCATGGTGGCCCGCGTGGTGATCATCGTCTTTGCTTCCGCCATGGCCCTGGCCAAGATCGGCGTCGGGGCGGACGTGGTCAAGATCGGCTTCGGCCTGGCCTTCGGAGCCATCGCTGTGGCCGCGGCCATCGCCTTCGGCATTGGCGGCAGGGATGCGGCAGCCCGACAGATTGAGGAATGGCGTCAGAAGAGATCGGACTGAGCGAAAGGTGGAATGCGGGGTGGAACTGCGGGTTCCGGGACGTTACCGGCAGCGAGATGTGCTGCTTCGGCGCGGCGAGCAGACGATTCGAGGTTCCTTGACGTAGATACGTGGGTCTGGGCGCGCACGGCGAACGCTGACTTGGCGAATTGCACCAACCCGGCCGTCAGGCCGCGCGGCGAAGCCCGACGATCGGCAAGTGCTTGCGTCCGCCCTGGAACCTGCCTGCCGGTCCGACCACGGCGCGGCCCGCGGCCGTGACGGGCAGGCAGGCGTGACAACGAGTTCGAGCCGAACGCCGGGCTTGCCCTTGATGAGCGTCTGCGGCTTGGCGCCCGCCTTCGTCCTTCGGACTTGGGCGGGGCAGGCATGGCGACCCGCGCGGCCAGCATGCTCGTGGCTCGAAGCGTGGCGCGCGGTTGGCCGTGAGATCGACATTCCAGGCGTGGTTGGGGCTCGGATTGCGAAGGACGTGAGGGGGCTGCGTGGCGGCGCTCGCGCGGCTGTTAACCGGAGGGGCTTTTGTTCGAACACCCCCTCAGATCTGTGTTAACCAGCGGCGTCAGTTTCGCTTCTGGGACATCTGGTTTCGGCCTGCACCGCATGAGTCGCGAACCCCGTAGCTCCAAACATCACAAGCGCTTAACCCCATTTCCAGGACAGAGAGTCGCTATGACTGGTGGTGCGTACGGGGAGCCAAACGATTCGCCGCGGAAAACGCGGTCGAAGTGGTTAACGCAAAACCCCGCGCCGAGAGGCGGCGGGGTTTCGGCGTTTCCGGCCAATA
>CAYGZE010000262.1:0-6971 GCA_964354185.1 uncultured Anaerolineales bacterium
CGCCGGCCGGGGCGCCGGAGCATTATCTCAATGTCCCCCTCACCCCCACCCCCTCTCCCTCCAGGGAGAGGGGAGTTTGCCAGAGGCCTTTCCTTGGTTCCCTCTCCCTTGAGGGAGAGGGTGGCCGAAGGCCGGGTGAGGGGGCGCGCCTGATCGGCGCCGCCGGGCCGGGCGCTAGAGGTTCTCGCCGAACAGGAACGCCCGGGCGAAGCGGTCGGCGATCTCCTGGTTCGAGAACACCAGGGGCAGGAGGAACGCCACGTTGACGTTCGGCATCTGGAGGTACGACGCCAGGTCCTGCCGCCACAGCGTGCGGAAGGTCATGAGCGTGTCCTGGCAGGTGACGCCCCGGGTCTTGCCGGTGTCGGCGGCCAGGGCCGCGAGGATGCACGGCGAGGCGATCGCGGCGCTGCGGATGCCCGGGTAGATGCCTTCGCCGCTGGCGGCCGAGGCGAAGCCGCCGGCGTCGCCCACCAGGAGGGTCCGCTTGCCGACGTGGTTCTCGAACTCGATGGCCGACCCCGCCGGCACGGCCGCGCCCACCGGCAAGTCCAGGCCCCGGCCGGCCGGCAGGTGGCCGCGCTCCTGCATCCCCGCGACCCAGCGGCGGTAGAGGTCGGCCAGCGCCCCGGCCTCGGGCGACCGGGCGCCGACGCCGACGCTCGCGTAGTCCTTGCCGGGGAAGGCCCAGGCGTAGCCGTGGGCCCCGCCGAAGCCGAAGGCGACGTGGATCTCGCCGCCCCCGCCGAAGCCGTCGGCCCGCTGCTTCCGCGTGAGGGGCACGTCCTTCGTAAGGCACTGGACGACTTGGTCGTCGGCCCAGCCGGGCCGCAGGCCCGTCAGGCGCGCCACCGTGCTGTGGACGCCGTCGGCCCCGACGAGGATGCGTCCGGCGACCCGCCGGCCGCGGGCGAGGACGACCGTGACGGACCGTTCGCCGCACTCGACCGCCTCGACCTTGCGGCCGAGGAGGCAGACGGCGCCCGCCGCCTTGGCCGCCCGGACGAGTTGGGCGTCGAACCGGTCGCGCCGGACGATGTAGCCCAGGTGGGAGCGGCTCGCGAACCGGGCCGTCTGGGCGAGGTCCGGCGAGTGGAAGATCAGCCGCCGGAACGGGGCGGCGGCCACGCGGCGGCGGGCGGCGTCGAGGAACGGAAACTGCTCGACCGCCCGCGCGTTGAGCCACCCGGCGCACGGCTTGGAGCGCGGAAAGCGCGCCCCGTCCACCAGGGCGACCCGGGCGCCCGCGCCGGCCAGGAACCGGGCCGCCGCGGCGCCGGCCGGCCCGGCGCCCACCACGATCACGTCGAAGTCCATCGGCTCGCGGGCACCTTTCGTCCGAGGGGAAGAATCAATGACCAAGGCTCAATGTCAAATGCCAAATGTCAAAGGAATAGCGCCGCGGCTTTCGCCACACCGAGGTGCGCCGCTTTTCGTTTGACATTTGGCATTGAGCATTTGACATTTACTTTTTGATTCTATCGAACTCTTTCCACAGCGCCTCTTCGGTCGCCTGGTAGTGGTTGAAGGTGTCCTGGAGGCGGTCGACCATGCCCTGGAGGATCTGCGGGTCGACGGCCACGCCCTTCTCCTGGGCCTCGAGCATGACCTTGAGGGTGTCGGCGAGGCCTTCGAGGTCGCTGGCGGCGCTGGCGAACTGGCGCGCGGCATCGTACAGGTTGAGCGACTCGACCTCCTTCTTGTCGGGCGTGGCAAAGAGACGCCAGGGCGCGCGGCGGACCTCATGGGCCAGGGCCTTCAGGTCCGCGCTCGTGGCCGTGAAGTTCAGGAGGATCTTATTGAGGTTGCCCTTGTTCCAGACGACGACGTCCTTGGAGTCGCCGGTCATGACGCGCAAGTCGGCCAAGGCGTCCTTGAGGCTCTTGGCGCCGGCCTTGGCGTTTTCGAGGATGTCGTCGACGTTCTTGTCGGCCTTCTCGGCGACGCTGCGGGCGCGGGCGATGGTCTCGCGGACGTCGGGGCGGTTCTCGTCGAGGATGGCGGCGGCGGTCTCGGTGGCGTCCTTGGTCCGGGCGAGGATGGCCTTGCCGTCGTCGTTGGCCTGCTCGGCCAGGTCGCGGGCATTGGCGACGGCGTCGCGGACGTCCGGGCGGTTCTCGTCGAGGATGTCCTGGACGGTCTTGAGGGTGCCCTTGACCTTGCCGGAGGCCTCCTCCAGGTTCGCGCTGGTGGTCTTGAGTTTGGCGAGAATCTCGGGGGCGTCGCGCTTGGCGTCGGCCGTCAGGCCCCGGATGTTCTCCAGGATCTCCTGGATGCTGACCTTCTCCTTCTCGCCGATGCCGAGTTCGTCGGCGGCGTCGGCGAAGGGCGATTCCTGGCGCCCCGTAAGCACTGCGCCGGCCCCGAGGGCCGCGCCGAACCCGACGTCGCGGATGTTCACGACGGCCGACTGGCCCACCAGGCTCTGGATCATGGCGACCTGGGCGTTCTTGTACAGGGTGTACCGCGAGGGGAGTTCCGCCAGGACCTCGACCCGGTAGCACATCCGCTGCGGGCGCTCCTCGGGCGGGCACGTGACCTCGACGAGGCGGATGTCGCGGACGCGCCCGACCGGGTGGCCGGCCATGAGGACGGGGTTCCCGACCTTGAGGTTCGGCGCGGCCCGGAAGTGGACGCGGACCACCTGGCGGGCCTCGAACCATGATTGGCGGCCGCCGAGGACGACGAGCACCGCGATGGCGACCACCAGCATCGCGAGGACGAACGCGCCGGCGATCACCTGGTTTCGGACAGGATGGTGCGGCATGGGCGGCTCCTTCGAGCCTAGGCGCTAGGCTCTTGCGACGGCTCCATTCCGAGCAGGTCCGACAGGTAATCCGTCTTCGAGACGCGAAGCGGGATCGGCCCGTCGGCCAGCCCCTCGACGAACTGCCGGACGCGCGGATCGGTCGGGTCCTCGAACTCCTCGGGCGGCCCGACGGCAATGAACTCGCCGTTGTAGAGCATGGCGATCCGGTCGGCGATCCTCAGCGCGCTCTTCATATCGTGCGTCACGACGATGCTCGTGACGCCCAGTTTCGTCCCCAGGTCGATGACCAACTGGTCGATGACGGCGGTGGCGATGGGGTCCAGGCCGCTCGTGGGCTCGTCGTAGAAGAGGATCTGCGGGTCCAGGGCGATGGCCCGGGCCAGGCCCACCCGCTTCTTCATGCCGCCCGAGATCTGGGCCGGCATCAGGTCCTCGAAGTCGCGCAGGCCCACCAGTTCCAGTTTCATCTTGACGATGAGGCGGATGATCTTCTCATCGAGGTCCGTGTGCTCGCGCATGGGCAGGGCCACGTTCTCGCCCACGGTCATCGACGAGTACAGGGCCCCCGACTGGAAGAGGATGCCGAACTTGCGCCGGATCTCGTCCTGGACGGCGGGCGGGGCGCAGCAGAAGTCCGTCCCCCAGAGGTGCACGTGCCCCGCGTCGGGGGTGTATTCGCCGATGACGGTCCTGAGGAGCGTCGACTTGCCGCACCCCGACCCGCCGATGATGACCAGCGTCTCGCCCGGGAAGATCCGCAGGCGGATGTCCTTCAGAACCTGGCGCCCCTCGAACCACTTCTGGATGCCCTCGAGTTCCAGGATGGGCTCGCCCTGCGTCGACATGGGTCACCAGAGGAAGTAGAAGAGGGCCGTGAAGACGCAGTCGGCCCCGATGATGAGGAAGATCGAGAGGACGACGCTCACGGTGGTGGCCCGCCCGACGCCGCCCGCCCCGCCGCTCACGCGCAGCCCCTCGAAGCACGACACCAGGACGATCAGGAACCCGAAGACGCCGCTCTTGATGAGGCCCGTCACGACGTCCTGCCGCTTCAGCGAATCGACGCACACGTGGTAATATTGCCACGGGTCGAGCCGCAGGACGAACGTGTGGATGATCGCGCCGCCGGCCGTCCCCACGACGTCGGCCATGACCGTCAGGGCCACGGTCATGATGACGCAGGCGATGACGCGCGGCACGACCAGGAAGCGCACGGGGTGGATGGCGCTGGTGCGGAGGGCTGCGATCTCCTCGCCCACGACCATCGTCCCCAGTTCGGCCGCGATCGCCGCCCCGGCGAACCCCGTCAGCACGATCGCCGTGATCAGCGGCCCCAACTCGCGGAAGACCGCGATCGCCACCACCGTCCCCACCCGCTCCAGTTGCCCGTAGTCGCCCAGGACCGGCGCCAACTGGAACGCCAGGATCATCCCCACGAACATCTGGACGAGGAAGACGATGGGGACCGCCCGGATCCCCAGGCGGATCATCTGGAAGAACGTCTCGGCCGTCTTGATGCGCGGCCGGGTCACCAGGCCCAGGACGCCCTGCTTGGCGGTCTCCCGCGCCAGGTACCCCAGGCCCCCGACGTAGGCGAGAAACCCCTCCCCCTGCGCGCCCAGGTGCGCCAGGAACTTGACGAAGGGCGTGGCGCTCACGTCCGCAGCGCCTCCTCCACGCTCGAGGCCAGGGCGAATACCGAATCCAGCCGCGCGATCTCGAACACCCCCCGCACCCGCGCGTTCATCCCCACCAGCACCAGCCGGCCCGCGTACCGGTTGACGATCTGGAGGGCCTCCACCAGCGTCGCCACGCCGCTCGAGTCGATGTACGGCGTCGCCGAAAGGTCCAGCACCACCAGGGCCGGCTTCGACCCCGTCGCGCCCCGGATCGCCTGGCGCAGGACGGGCGACGAGAAGGCCGTCACCTCGCCGTGCGTCGCCAGGACCGTGGCCTGGCCCTGCTGGCGGACCTCGACCTTCAGGTCCTGGTCGAAGGCGTCGAGCGCGTCGGGCATCGAGTCCTCTCCTAGGTCGCCGAGGGATCCGTCCCGGCCGGCCGGTCCGCGCCCGGCGAGGACGGCGGCTCCTGCGCGCCCGCGTCCGTCGATGGGCCGCTTTGCGCCTCCCACCAGCGTCGCCACTTCGCGATGATCGCCCCCCGATCGCGCTCCTTGGCGAACTGGAAGCCGAAGTCCTGCCCGGTCATCCGGTGCAGCGCCGCCGACGCCACGAACCGGACGCCCTCGTCCTCGGACTCGAGCAGGTTGAACAGTTCCGGGATCATCGCCCGGTCGTCGGCGGCCACGGCCTCGTGGATAGCGGCCGTCTGCTGCCGCGGATTGTCCGCCCGCAGGCGCGCCAGGGCCGCGCTGTGATCGTACGCGCACCCCGCGGCCGCCAGGGCCGCCAGCCCGAACGCGACAAGTCCCCTCGCGAGCCTCAAGCCCGTCGTCCCAACCGGAGCACCCCGGGATTTCACGCAGGGCAATTATACCCGTCCCGGCAGGGCGTTCAATGGCAATTCGGCGCGGCGGCCGCGCGCCCGTTTCCCACACGCCGCTTGCGGCCGGCCGCCGTCTCTGCTAGGATGTCGCCTCGTCGTGGCGGGGGCGTGTGGCTGCGGAGGATGGCGTGCACCTGATGCGCAGCATCAAACGGTCGTTCTGGCGCGGCATGGCCGCCCTCTTGCCCGCCCTCCTGACCTTCATCGTCTTGGCCTTCGGCATCTCGCTGGTCCAGAACTACCTCGGCCGCTACGTCAACTGGGCGATCATCCAGGGCGTCGCCGCCGTCTCCGGCATCCCCCTGGCGGACGTGCAGGCGTGGTACGGTCGATACTTTGACTGGTGGGTAGGTGTCGTGGTGCCGATCGTGGGCCTGTGCGTGATCGCCTACGTCGTCGGAACCTTCATCGGCGGATACCTCATCCGCCTCGTCGAGGGCTGGATCGTCCGCATGCCGGTCCTGCGGAAGATCTATCCCGGCGCCAAGCAGGTCTCGGAGTTCTTCTTCGGCGAGAAGGGCGTCGAGTTCCGCCGCGTCGTCGCCATCGAGTATCCGCGGCCCGGTCTTTGGTCGATGGGATTCGTGACGGGCCGCAGTTTCCGCGCCATCTCCGACCGCGCTGGGTGCGAACTCCTCTCGGTGTTCGTCCCGACCACGCCCACCCCGATCACGGGGTTCGTCGTCTCCGTGCCGCGCGACGACGTCGTCGACCTCCCCATTACCGTCGACGAGGCGTTTCAGTACGTGATCTCGGCGGGCGTCGTCATGCCGCCGGCCGAGCGCATCGAGTCCCTGTCCGTCGCCCTCGAGGTGACCCAGGACGAGGCACGCAAGACGATCCGCGGCGCGAGCGCCGAGACGCCGCCGCCGCCCGAGGAGGGCCAGGAGCCTCCCGACGCCTAGCCGGTGACGTTGCTGTTTTGCCGTCTGTCCGTTGCTCAGGCACTCAGGTACTCAGGTACTTGTCTCGTAGTCATCAAGGAGCCATCCCCATGTACGTCGGACGCATCGTCGCCGTCGGCCGCACCCCGTCGGGCCGGAATGCCGTCATGTACCGCGTCTCGTCCCGCTCGTTCCCGAACCGCCGCACGGTGACGACCGCGCGCGGCCTGGCGGTCGTCCCGATCGAGGGCCACGAGAAGGACATCTTCAAGAACCCCTACATCGCGTACAACGCCGTGCGCCTGGCGGGCCCCGCTTCGGCAGGCTCAGGGCAGGCCGTGGCCGTGGCGACCAACGGCTCCCAGACCGACCCCATTGCCGAGAAGATCGCCTCCGGCATGGGCATCCGCGACGCCATGGTCCAGTCGCTCGCGGTCCTCGACTACGAGAAGGACGACTTTAACACCCCGCGCATCGCCGTGGCCGTCGCCCGCGGCGGCGGCGGTTGCGCCTGCGGGTGCGAGTGCGGGGGCGGCGGCGAGGTCGGCTGGTGCGGCATCGCGCGGCACGACGCCCTGATCGTCCGCGCGTTTCCCCTCGTCGCCGGCAAGGCCTACTACTTCGCCACCTACGAGGTGAACGAGCCGCGCGCGGACCTGGTGAGCGACTTTGCGGCCACGAGCGCCGCCGACGCCGCCCGCTGGGTCGTCTCGGGCGGCGAGTTCGCTCGTCTGGAGAAACCCGTCTGCTCCGCCGCCGCCGTCGCGACGGCCGACGGCTTCGACCTGGCCGGCTACACCGTGCCCGTCTGA
>CAYGZE010000263.1:0-6957 GCA_964354185.1 uncultured Anaerolineales bacterium
GCCGCCGGGCCGACGACGAACTCTCGCTCCAGGAGCAGAAGCGCGTCGTCGACCTGCTGGCGGATCGCGACGTGCCGATGATCGCTTTCTCGGGCGGCGAGCCGCTCCTGGCGCCCACGTTCCTCACCGTGGCCCGCTACGCCGCCGACCGCGGGATGCACCTCACAGTCGCCACGAACGGAACCCTGTGCACGCCCGAGAAGGTCCAGGCCCTGGTCGACGGCGGCATCCGCTACGCCGAGATCAGCCTCGACTCGATCGACCCCGCCCGCCACGACGCCTGGCGCGGCGCGAGCGGCTACTGGGACGGCGCGGTGCGCGGCATCCGCAACGTGGTCGCCAACCCCGCCATCAAGGCGGGCGTCGCGATGACCGTCACCCGCTGGAACCTCGACGAACTCGAGCCGATGCTCGAATGGTGCATCGCCGAGGGCGTCGACACGTTCTACGCGTTCAACTTCATCCCGACCGGGCGGGCCTGCGACATCGTCGACCAGGACCTCTCGCCACCCGAGCGCGAGCGGATGCTCGCGACCCTCCGGAAGTACCTGGCCGACGGGCGGATCAGCATCATGTCGAGCGCCCCGCAGTACGGGCGGGCGTGCCTGGAACTGGGGGACCCGCTCGGGCCCGTCAACACGGGCCACTACGGCCACGGCGGCGGGCGGATGACCCGCGTCCTCGCCCGCTACGTCGGCGGATGCGGCGCGGGGCGGTGCTACGCGGCAATCCAGCCCAACGGCGACGTCACCCCGTGCGTCTTCATGCCCATCCGGCTCGGCAACCTGCGCACCGACGCGTTCGATGACCTGTGGAACCATCCCGTGATGGAGTGCCTCCGCGACCGCCAGGACCGCACCGGCCACTGCCGCACGTGCGACTACAAGTTGACCTGCGGCGGGTGCCGCGCCCGAAGTTGGGGCTACTTCCGGGACCTCCGCCGCCCCGACCCGGGGTGCAAGTTCAACCAGGACGCCTGGGACGAGGTCGTCGCCGGCCATGGCGAAGCGCAGCGGAACCCGGCGGCCGACGCTCGCTGACGCCCTCGCCCGGCCCGCTCGACCCCCGCGGCGGCCGCGCCAATTGCGTTTTCTGTTGACACCTGCGCCGCCGCGCGATAGCGTCGAAAGGCGCACGCGGGGGTGTGTTGCACGCGCAAGAGCCCACGCCGAAACGCCTTCCGACGTGCCTGTCCGAAGTCTGGACCCGTTCCGGGCCGGCAGGCAGGATCGGGAGGAAGGAGCGAGTCCGATGCGCCGAACCGAGTGGATGATTGCCCTGCTGGTGGCCTTGGTCCTTGCCGCGCCGGCGGTCGTCGCGGCCCAGACCGGCGCGATCGCGCCGTCGGACCCGGCGGCGAAGTCGGCGCTCGCACCGGCCGCCCCGTCGGCCCTCACGCCGGCCCCCGCCGCGCCGTCGGCCCTCGCGCCGGTGCCCGCCGCACCGCTGCCGCCCGCGGCCGAGCCGGCCGCCTTCAAGCCCTACAAGGGCCGCGTCAGCGCCGACATCGTCAACATCCGCTGCGGCCCCGGCCTCTACTATTACCCGATCGCCACCCTCGAGCAGGGCGCCCAGGTCTCCGTCGAGGGCCAGGTGGACGAGTGGGCGGCCCTCGCGCCGATCGAGAGCGTCTACGGCCTGATGAAGAAGAGCGACGTCACCGTGGCGGCCGACAACGTCTCGGGCACCGTCGCCGCGCCGACGGCCCGCGTCTACGCGAGCAGCAAGACGGCCACCCGCCACTGGGGCGTCTGGAAGACGCTCGTCCAGGGCGACAAGGTCAAGGTGCTCGGGCCCGCCGGCGACGACATGCTCCGCGTGGCCTCGCCCGAGGGGGCGCGCATCTACGTCCTCTCGAAGTACGTTTCGGCGGGGCCCGTCGCGCCAACGCCGGGAGCGGCCGAGATCATCAAGGAGCCGGGTTACGAGGAGGTCATGAAGGTCGAGGTGAAGCCGACCGACCCCGAGTACGAGATGATCAAGGCCGTGGACGAGGGGATGGCGGCCGAACTCGAGAAGCCCCTCGAGGAACGCCAGTACCAGCCCCTGATCGACCTGTACAAGGACGTCGCCGAGAAGGCCGCCCAGGACTACATCAAGCGGGCGGCGCTCGCGCGGGTGGCGCGGCTGGAGGCGCTGGCCGAGCGCCAGGCCGACGCCCTGAAGATCATGAGACTCGGCGACGACCTGGACAAGGACCTCGCCGCCATGGCCGCCCGGCGCGCCGAGGCCGCTGCCGACCAGGGCCCCAAGGGCAAGCCCCCCTTCGTCGCCAAGGGCGTCGTCGCTCGCATGGAGTCGCTCCAGGGCGTCGACCACCCCGTCAAGTTCAAACTCGTCGACAAGGACGGCCGGCCCATCGTCGTCCTCAAGAGCACCTACTACGACCTGGCCGGCTACGTCGGCAAGGTCGTCGGCGTCCGCGGCACCCGGACGTACTACAAGGAGTGGCGGATCGACCTCGTGGCGGTCGACGACATCGAGGTCGCCGAGTAGCCCGCGCGCCGGCCGCATAGACGCAAGAAGCCCCGGGATCTCTGAGCCCGGGGCTTTTTCTGCCGTCCTGCCGACGAGGCCCGCCCGGCGCGGCCGTGCTACGCGATGTGGGCCCAGCGGAGGAACCGGCGGACGACGTCGCGCGGAGCGATGCGGACCGTCCCCAGAACGCTGTGCCAGAAGACGGCCTGCATGGTGGGGCTGAAGCCGCCGCGGCCCACGCGCTTGCGGGGGATGCGGCGGACCTTGTCGGGGTTCGCGAGGCCCCACGTGATGAAGGCCGACACCTCCGCGATCATCCGCCGCCGGTGTTCCTCGAAGTCGACCATGAGGGGCGATTCTACCCGGCCGCACGTCCCCCGTCACGCCGTTTTCGGCCCCGGCCGCGCACGCCCTCAGCGGCCGATGCGGCGGCGCAGGTCGGCGAAGTCGAACAGCCTGCCGGGGCAGTCCGTCGGCTTCAACTGGCCGTGCCCGTAGACGCGGCCCAGGGGGATGTCGTACCGGCCCATCAGGTACCGCACGAGCCGCGAGAGCGACTCCATCTGCGCGTCGCTCGGGTGCGTCTCATTGAAGTTGCCGACCAGGCAGATGCCGATGCCGACGTCGTTGTACTCCGGGTGGCCGGCCACCTTGCAGTGGGCGCCGTGTTTCTGCTTGAACCAGCGGCCGCCGACCTCGACCTCGCCGTCGCCGCTGCCCGAGCCATTGCCGATGACGAAGTGGTAGCCCAACTCGTCCCAGCCCTTGGCCCGGTGGACCGCGTCGAACCTGGCGGCCGAGCCCGAGGCCGTCGCGCTGTGGTGGACGACGATGTACTGCCAGGACCGCTCGGCGCCCGAGGGCTGCCACAGCGCCGGCGCCTCGCCGTAGCGTGGCTGCGTCCGCGTGAACGTCGCCTGGGCGGCCGGTGCCGGCCGGGCCGCCAGGCGGAGGCCGAAGATCGGCGGCGGGGGGCTGCGGACCAGGCGGCTCTCGGCGCAGCCGACGGCCGCCAGCACGAGGAGCGCAGGGCCCACCCGGGCCAGGCGCCTCAGGACGCTCGACTTCCGCTCATGCATCGGGCAACTTCCGTGGAACGCGCTCTCGAACCGCGCCTGCGGCCGCCTGGATGCCGGTGGGCAGCGCCAGCCGCGGGCACGCTCTCCCCGGCCGCCCTATCGGCCGCCCGCCGCGCGGCCCATCAGGAAAACCTGCCGCGGCATTGTTACGCCCCGCCGCGCCCCAGGTCAAGGGCCGCCCGCCGGGAGGCCCGCGCCGGCGTCACGCCGGCGGCCCGCGCACGGGGAACTCGCGCGACTCGGTCCGCGCCGCGGCCAGGATCGCCTCGATGCGGGCGACGGCCTCGGGCCGCTTGGACGCGAGGTTCCGCGTCTCGCCCGGGTCCGCGCGGAGGTCGTAGAGTTCCACCTTGCCCGCGAGGCCGTGCCGCACGCCCTTCCAGTCGCCCGCGCGGACGGCCTGGTGGAAGCCGCCCTCGTGGAACTCCCAGTACAGGGGCGCGTGCGGGGGCATCGGCCGGCCCTCGAGCGCCGGCACCAGGGAGACGCCGTCGAGCCCCGCGGGCACGGGCGCCGCCGCGATCTCGGCCGCCGTCGGCAGGAAGTCCCAGAACGCCCAGACGGCGTCGCTCACGGAGCCGGGCCGGACGCGGCCGGGCCAGCGGACGATGGCCGGCACGCGGATGCCGCCCTCGTAGAGGTCGCGCTTGATCCCGCGCAGGGGTCCGTTGTCGTCGAAGAAGTTCGGGTCGTGTCCCCCTTCGCGGTGGGGCCCGTTGTCGCTCGAGAAGAAGACGGCCGTGTTCCCGTCGAGGCCAAGGTCCTTCAGGTGCGCCAGCAAGCGGCCGATGTCGCGGTCCATCCGCGTGACCATGGCGGCGAAGTTCTTCTCGACCTGGGGCCATGGCTCGGCCGCGTAGGGCTCGTCGCTGGGCACCTCCATGCCGTCGCCGGTGGGGCGCCCGAGGGCGTCGGCGGCGCCCTGGCCCTTCTGCCAGCCCGCCTCGTTGTTCGCGTGCGGGATCGTCAGCGCGAGGTACAGGAAGAACGGCCCGTCGCGGTGCCGCTCGACGAACTCCAGCGCCTCCTGGGCGAAGAGGTCGTGCGAGTACTGGACGCGGCGGGTCGCCACGCCCTTCGCGACCTCGTTCGGCAGGGGCACCCGCTCCTCGTTCCGCCACAGGTAATCCGGGTAATAGTTATGGGCATGTCCCTGGTTCAGGTAGCCGAAGAAACAGTCGAAGCCCTGGCGGGTCGGCAGGCCCGTCGACCCCGGCTCGCCGAGGCCCCACTTCCCGACGAGGCCGGTCGCGTAGCCCGCGCCGCGGAGGACCGCGGCCACCGTCACGTCCTCGGGCGCAAGCGGCACCAGGGCGTTGCCGCGCACCCGCGCGTGGCCCGTGTGGAGGCCCGTCATCAGGCAGCACCGCGACGGGGCGCAGACGGTCGAGCCGGCGTAGGCCTGGGTGAACCGCATCCCCTGGGCGGCCAGGGCATCGAGGTGCGGCGTGCGGATCTTCTGCTGGCCGTAACAGCCGAGGTTGCCGTAGCCGAGGTCGTCGGCGAGGATGAAGAGGATGTTCGCCGGCCGCGCGGGCCCGGAGGCCCCGCGGCGCGCGGCCTCGGGCGCGCAGCCGGCCGCCAGCCCGCCCGCCGCCGCGGCGCCCCCGAGCCCCGCCCGCAGGAACCCGCGGCGCGTCAGGCCGCGGCCGGCTCGGGACGGACTACCCATGGGCTCGTCTCCCGTCAGGGCCGCCCTCGGCGTCAGCCGCCGCGCGCCGCCCGCAGCGCGCGCAGCCGCGCAAAGAGGTCGTTGAACGGGAAGTACCGCCCCGGGCACCGCGTGTCGTCGACGTCGCGGTGGCCGATGATGCGGCTGTCGGGTATCTCGTACCGCGCCGCGAGGAAGTCCGCGAGTTGGGCGAGCGAGGCCATCTGGGCCGTCGACGGCCGCGTCCGTTCGAAGTCGCCCACCAGGCAGATGCCGATGCCCGTCTCGTTGTACGTCTCGTCGTTCCCCACCTTGCAGTGGGCCCCGTGCTTCTGCTTGGGCCAGCGGCTGCCGACCTCGATCTCGCCGTTGCCGCTCTTGGTGCCGTTGCCGATGACGAAGTGGTACCCGAGTTCGTCCCAGTGGTTTCCGTTGCGGTGCCAGTTGTCGAAGACGGCGGCCGACCCGGACCGCGACGCGCTGTGGTGGACGACGATGTACCGCCAGGCCCGCTTGAGGGCCGGGGGCTCCCAGGAGGCCTCATGCGGCGGCAGGACGGGCGTCAGGGGCAGCGGCGCCAGAGGCAGCGCCGACGCGGGCGACGCCGGGCGCGGCTTCGGCGCGAGGTCGATCGGCCGATACGCATACGACGCCGGCCGCGGCCGCGCCTTCGGCATCCCGCTGACCCTCGTCTGCTGAGCGCACCCCGCCGCGCCCAGCACGCCCGCCGCCAGTGCCACCCACCGCATCGTCCGCGCTAGGCTCACGTCATCTCTCCCTCGGCGATGCGGCGTCCCCGCCCGCCGGCCCCAGTGTTCCGATCACGTCCGGCCATGCCCGCGCGGCCTGGCCCGGCTCCTCGGGTGCGCCGTCGGCCCGCGGCACGCGAATCGCCTTCACCTTCAGGGCCGCGGCCTCCTTGGCCAGCGCCGGCGTGCACACGAGCGCAGCAGCGACGCGCGGCCAGGCCTGGCGCAGCGACCCCAGGACGCTCCGTTCCCCCGACGGCGGAAGCCACACGACCGGCCCTGCCGGGCATCCCGACTCGGCCGCGTGCCGGCGCGCGGGCGCGTAGTCGCGCAGTTCGGCGGCCACAAGGTATACGAGGACGCGCCCGGTCGCAAGCGCCTTGAGCGCCTGGCGCCCCGCCTTCCCCGCCGCGGGCGCCGCGCCGGTCCCGGGCCCGACGCCCACGACGGCCGCCGCGTCCACCCACACCACGTCCGCGCCGCCGGGCTCGACCCAGACGGTCCCGCGCGACCGCACGCCCGCCCACGGCCCCGTGTCCGGCAAGGCGACCTCGAACGGATGAGGCCCGCGCGGCAGCCGGCCCCCCCGCCCGCCGAAGCACACGCCCGACCGCGGCACCCACAGGGGCAGCGTCTCGCCGTCCGGATACCGCGCGAAGACCATGATGTCCGAGATCGGCCGGTCCAGGTCCGGGTCGAACAGGCCGGCGCCCACGCGCACGAGGGTGGCCGCCTCGGCCATCGTCGTGTCCAGCGCCACCAGGGCGACGCCGGGCCCGCCGCCCAGCCGCTCCGACAGTCCGCCCCCCAGGATGCCGAAGGCCATCACGGCCAGCAGGCCGGCCATCGCGCCGACCAGGACGTAGGATAGATAGCGGAACACGAGGCGTTCCCGTATCGGCCCGCGCGGCTCTCTGGCGCGGCCGGATGCCCCTGAAACCGGCGCACTCGCCTTAGGCATCGGACGAAACGGGGTGGAATCTTCGAGGTTTCCGGCCGC
>CAYGZE010000264.1:0-6953 GCA_964354185.1 uncultured Anaerolineales bacterium
TAAGTCCTTGTCAATAAAGGGTTGGTCGGGGGTTCGACTCCCCCCTCCCGCACCAACGGTCTCTCATTGCGGATTTCCGATTTCGGATTGCGGATTGGCAGAACGGACCGTCCCGGCCAAGTGCCCGAGTCCTCAGGTCCGCACCGGATGGCCCCATCCGGCCTCACGGCCACAACCGGTACAGCTCGGGGCGCGCCCCGCCCGCGATCAGGTGGCCGCTTATCTCTGTGACTCTGCCTCGCCCATAGCCGGCGCGCTGGGCACGGAGGCCGATATTGGGATCCAGGGCCTCCCCCTGCCATTCTTTCTCGACGAACACCATCATCAGCATGCCGCCTGTCGCACTCCGTATGGCCTCGCCTTTCTTCAGAATCTCGGCCCTTGCCCAGTCGTTTTCGCAGTCCTTGATGAAATGGAGCCCTCTCTTGGCCTTGCGCCCCCTGGGATAGACGGGGTAGAATACACACAGACCGAACCAGTCAGGGTTGGAACTTAGATACTCACACATCTTGTCGCAGGCGCTCAGCGGGTGCAGGCCTTCCACCTCCATGATGCCCACGGGCTCGTAATCGGACACGAAGATGCCGTCGCTGTAGCACTGACGGCCCTTGTGGTTGACAAGGGCAGGCGCGCCCTCAAGCACCCAACGCTTCTTGCGGTCTGCCGCACGCTTCCTGGCGTTGATCCAGGCGTGAACGAGTAGTCCTATGATTGTGTTGTGGAAATTGCCGAAGGTGTGGGCGGCGCTCTTCCAGGCTGCCGACCTGACGAAGTCGACCACGTCCCCTTTCTCCAGTTTGCGGCCGGCCATTGTCCGGTTCCTTCATCTTGTGCCGCCCAGGTCTCTTGTGGGCATCCGGGCGCCTGCCTGATCGGTCGGCGGTTCCGGCAGGTAGGAGAGTCTATCGCCAGGCCCCCGGTTAGCGTTCAAGGCGCAGGATGGTCCCGATCTTGCGTTTGAGGTCCGGGATGTCGCGCTCGACGGCCGCCCACACCTCGATCACATCGACGCCGAAATAATCGTGCACGAGGATATTGCGCATCGCGATGATCTGCGCCCAGGGCACTTCCGGGTGGCGCTGGCGCAGGGCGTCCGACAGTTTTCGCGCTGCTTCGCCCAGGACTTGGAGGTGATACAGGACCCACACCTGGATCAGGTCGTCGGCCTCGAAGGCGGGCTTGCCCCGGGCGGCGTACCTCTCGATGCGCTCAATGGCCTCGAGAATGTCCTCCAACCTGGCACGGTCGTCCCTCATAGCGGGACCGCCTCGCGCAAGACGCGGTCCCGGGCGCGGCCGCGCAGACCGCGCTCGGTCGCAACCTCCACCCGGCAGCCCAGGAGCGTTTCCAGTTCGACGACAAGGGCCGCATGGTCCAACAGGCTTCGCCCGGGTTCGAGGTCCACGAGGATGTCGAGGTCGCTCTCGGGGCCGGCTTCTCCCCGGGCCACCGAGCCGAAGACGCGGACCTTGCGTGCCCCGTGGCGGGTGGCGATGTGCAGAATCTCCCCGCGTTTCTGTCTCACGAGGCTTTGGATGTCCATCGGCCGACCTCCCGGGCAGCGAAGCGCCCCCTATTATACTACGTCCGCAACTGGCCGGTGCCCGTGACGATCCACTTGTAGGTCGTCAGGTCGCGGCAGCCCATGGGCCCGCGGGCGTGGAGTTTGCCGGTCGAGATGCCGACCTCGGCTCCGAGGCCGTACTCGCCGCCGTCCGAGAAGCGGGTCGACGTGTTGACCATGACGCTGGAGGAATCGACGTCGCGGATGAAGCGGCGGATGCGGCGGACGTCCTCGGAGACGATCGCGTCGGTGTGGCGGGAGCCGTAGGTCTCGATGTGCTCGATCGCGTCCGAGAGGTGCTCGACCACGCGGACCGCGAGGATGAGGTCGAGGTACTCGGCGTACCAATCGTCTTCGGTGGCGGGCTTGGCGCCCGGCCAGAAGCGGCGGGTCTTCTCGCAGCCCCTGAGTTCGACGCCGGCCTCCGCGAGTCGGCGGCAGATGCGCGGCAGAAACCGCGCGGCCACGCCCTCGTGGACGAGCATCGTCTCCATCGCGTTGCAGACGCCGGGCCGCTGGACCTTGGCATTGAAGCATATCTCTTCGGCCATGTCCAGGTCCGCCAGGTCGTCCACGTAGACGTGGCAGACGCCCTTGTAGTGCTTGATGACGGGGATGCGGGATTCCTCGGCGACGGCGCGGATGAGGGCCTCTCCGCCGCGCGGGATCACCAGGTCGATCGTGTCCTGCTGGCGCAGGAGCGCGCTGGCCAGCGCCCGGTCGGGCGTGTCGATCATCTGGACGGCGTCGGGCGGGAGGCCCGCCGCCTCGATGGCCTCGGCCAAGGCGCGGTGGATGGCGAGGTTCGAGCGGATCGCCTCCTTGCCGCCGCGGAGGACCACCGCGTTGCCGCTCCGCAGGCACAGGGCCGCCACGTCGCTCGTGACGTTCGGCCGCGCTTCGTAGATGACGAGGACGACGCCGATCGGGACGCGCACGCGCTGGATTTCGAGGCCGTTGGGGCGGACGTAGCCCTCGATGATCTCGCCGACGGGGTCGTGCAGGGCGGCGACCTCCTCGACGCTGCCGGCCATCTTCGCGATGCGCTCCGGCGTCAGCGTGAGGCGGTCGACGAGGGCGGCCGCCAAGCCCGCCTGGCGCGCAGCGGCGACGTCGGCGGCGTTCTCGCGGAGGATGGCGTCGGCCCTCTTGCGCAGGGCGTCGGCCATCGCGCGGAGGGCGGCGGTGCGGGCGGCGGCGTCGGAGGCGGCCAGCCGGCGCGCGGCCGCGCGGGCGCGGCCGCCGATCGCCCGGGCCTGCTCCATCTCGGGCGTCTCGGGCATCGGCGGCTCCTTACGGGGTCTTCGGCGGCTCGGGGGCCGGCATCTCGACCAGGTTGAAGTTGATGGCCGGCAGGTCGCCGACGACCTTGACGGCGGGCGGGAGGCCGACGACGACGGGGTGGCCGGGGATCCACGCCCCCACGACGGGCTCGGTGTCGGCGGTCAGGACGAGTTCGACGCGGATGCTCTGGGGCTGCTGGACGAGTTTCTCAATCTCGGGCCGCGGGCCCTGGACGGTGAGGTCGACCCACCGGTCGGCGTCCTCGGCGAAGACGACCCGGTAGCGGTTGAGTTTCTCGGGTGGCCCGGCGACGATGATCATGAACTTGCCGAGCGACGTCTTGATGACGGGCGACTCGAGGTACGCCGTCACGCGGACAGAGGCCGGGGCGAACGTCGCCTCGACGCCGTCGGCCCCGCCGAGGCGCTTCTCCAGCGGCGCGTCGCGCTCGATCTGCGGGTTCTCCGGGAGGGTCGTGAGGCTCAAGGTGGCGAGGGCGTAGCGCCGGGCCTCGGGCAGGGCGGCCAGGTCGGACTCGGCCACGGTCGCCTCGACCTCGGCCGGTTCGGCCTTGGCCGGCTCGCGCAGGGTGGCGCCGGTCACCTGGACCCGCACGGGGACCTTCACGGTAACCAGGCGGGCCAGGTCGACGCGGATCTCGTCGGGCTCGACGGACTCGACGGTCACGCGGTGGTCTTCCCAGTGGCGGAAGCCCTCGGCCGCGCGGAACGTGAGGATGCCCGACTTCAACTGGGCGTCCGCCAGGACGATGCGGCAGGCCATCTGGTCCTCGTCGTGGCGAAGGTCGGCGATCTTGCCGCGCGGCCCGGTGAACTTGACGCGGACGCGCCGCGGCGTCACGTCGCGGACCCGGAAGTCGCTCTGGGCGGGCAGGACGACGGCGACCGGGACGTCCTCCTCGCCCGGAACGGTCTGCTCGAGGTCGGCCCAGACCCAGATGGCGAGGGTCAGGGCGACGACGGCCAGCAGGGTGCGGATGCGTTCGCTCATGGCGTCTCGGTGCCGCGCGGCTCCTGGGGTTCCTCGTCGCGTGCGGGCTCCGCGCGGGTCTCCAGGCTGTGCTCGGTCAGGGTGGCCTCGGCCCCGCGCAAGAGTTCCGTCAGCCGCCGCCGGAGGTCGTCGGGCGTCAGGGGCGACTCGAGAGTGCCGCCCTCGGCCAGCGAGATGGTGCCGGTCTCCTCGCTGACGACGATGACGACGGCGTCGGTCTCCTCCGACAGGCCGACGGCCGCCCGGTGGCGGGTCCCCAGGTTGGACGCCATCACCGCATCGCGGGCGAGGGGGAACTCGCAGCCGGCGGCGGCGATGCGCCCGCCGCGGATGATGACGCCCATGTCGTGGAGCGGCGACCCGGGCCAGAAGAGCGTCGTCAGCAGTTCGCTCGTCAACTCGGCGTCCAGCGCGACGCCGCCCTCGATCAGCGCCCCCAGCCGCGCGTCCCGCTCGACGGCCATGATGGCGCCGACCTTGTTGCGGCTCAGGGTTGTGGCCGAGCGCACGATGCGGTCGACGAAAGCCGACGCGCCCTCCCTGAGGAACACGCGGAGCAGGGGGTTCTGGCCCAGCCGCATCAGGCTCCGCCGCAGTTCCGGCTGGAACACGATAACCGCCAGGAACGCCATCGCGGGCACCAGCGTCGTGTAGAGCGTCATCAGGCGCTCCATGCGGAGGTACTCGGTCAGGACGCGCACGACGACGAAACTCGTCACGAGGGCGAAAATGAAGCCGCGCACGACGCGGGCCCCGCGCGTCCCCCGGAGGCTGCGGTAGACCAGGTAGACGACGGCGGCGATCAGCGCGATCTCCAGGCCGTCCCGCCAGGTGAACGTGCGGACCAGGGCCCCGACGTACCGCGTGACTTGCTCGATCATGCCGTGCTCTCGCCCGCCTGCGCGACGGCGGCCGCCACCTGGACCGCCTGGCGCATCTCGGCCACGTCGTGCACCCGCACGAGGACCGCTCCCGCCGCCACCGCCAGGGCACAGGCGGCGGCCGTCCCGAACGTCCGCGCGGCCGGCGCCTGGACGCCGGTCAGGTCGCCGATGAAGCGCTTGCGGCTGGGGCCCACGAGGATCGGCCGCCCCAGGGACCGCACCTGCCCCAGCCGCGCCAGCAACTCCAGGTTGTGTGCGAGCGTCTTGCCGAAGCCGATCCCCGGATCGACAGCGACGCGGTCCTCGGCCACGCCGGCCTGGCGGGCGGCGTGCAGGCCGCGCCGAAGGTGCCGGCAGACCTCGGCCATCAGGTTATCATACTCGGGCCGCTCCTGCATCGTCCTGGGCGTCCCGCGCATGTGCATGACGACCACACCCGCGCCCGTCTCGGCGACGGCGGCCGCCATGTCCGGGTCGCCCTGGAGCCCGGTCACGTCGTTGACGACGGCCGCGCCGGCGGCCACGGCTGCGCGGGCGACCCGCGGGCGCCGCGTGTCGATGCTCAGGGGGACGCCGATCCGCCCGGCCAGCCGCTCCAGGACCGGCATGACCCGGGCGAGTTCGTCGTCCTCGCTGACGGGGTCGCTCCCCGGGCGGGTCGACTCGCCGCCCACGTCGACCAGGTCGGCGCCTTCGTCCGCGAGGCGGCAGGCGTGGTCGGCCGCTGCCGCCGGGTCGGCCCATCGCCCGCCGTCGCTGAAACTGTCGGGCGTCACGTTGACGACGCCCACCAGGGCCGGGGCCGGGCCGAGCGTCATCCGCCGGCCGCCGCCCAGGACCCAGTCGAACCGCCGCCGCCCGTGCGCCGCGATGGCCTCCGTGATCACATCGCCCAGGGCAGCCAGGTCGGCCGACTCGCCCCGCAGGCGGTCCGCGAGCGCCCCGAAGGCGGCCCGGCCGGCGACGAGGAGGACATTCGCCTCGTCCGGTCCGCCGGCGCGCGTCTGGGCGACGGCCCCGCCCGCCTCGCCGAGGCATTGCGCGAGAAGGTCGGCCTCGCGGCCGCCGACCCGCTCCAGGGCGACGGCGACGACGTCGGCCGCGGCGGCCAGGCGCGCGGCCTCAACCGCCGCCACGGCGGCCAGGCCCGTCTCGCGAGCGATGCTCGGCACGTCCCCGGCCGCGATCACCCGGGCGTTCAGTCGCAGGTCGAGTGCCTGGCCCACGCTAGTTCCTGCCGGCATTCCCCGGGGCGGCGTTGTCGCCGGCGCCGGGCGCCGGGGTGCCGACCACCTGGCGAACCTCGTCGGCGCTCAGGACCTCATGCTTGAGGAGGGCGTCGGCGAGGGCCTGGATCTTGTCGCGGTTCTTTTCGAGGAGGGTCTTGGCCTCGTCGAAGCATCGGTTGATGATGGCCTGGATCTCCTCGTCGATGTCGTGGGCGGTGGCGTCGCTGTGTTCCTTGGCGCCCAGCAGGTCGCCTCCCCAGGGAGCGGTTTCCTCGGGCGGGGCGTAGCGGATGGGGCCGAGCCGCTCGCTCATCCCCCAGTCGCAGACCATGCGCCGGGCGATGTAGGTGGCGTGGCGGATGTCCTCGGCGGCGCCCGACGAGATGTCGCCCAGGAACATCTCCTCGGAGATGCGGCCGCCGAAGTCCACCTTGATCGCGCCGATCAGCTGACGCCGGTACGTCGTGTACCGGTCTTTCTCGGGCAGGAACATCGTCGCCCCCAGCGCCATGCCGCGCGGGATGATGCTGACCTTGTGCAGCGGCTCGACGTCCGGCACGAGGAGGAGCGACAGGAGGGCGTGCCCGGCCTCATGGTAGGCGATGTTGCGGCGTTCCTCCTCGTCCATGGCGCGGCTGCGTTTGGCGCGGCCCCAGCGGACCTTGTCGCGGGCCTCCTCGAGGTCCGCCTGCTCGACGGACTGCTTCTCCAGGAGGGTGGCTTGGATGGCGGCCTCGTTGATGAGGGCTGCCAGGTCGGCTCCGCTGAAGCCGGGCGTGCCGCGCGCCAGCAGGCTGAAGTTCGCCGCCGGGTCCATCTTGACGTGCTTGGCGTGGACCTTGAGGATCTCCTCGCGTTCGTGGAGGTCGGGCAGATGGACCTGGACCTCGCGGTCGAAGCGCCCGGGCCGGCGCAGGGCGGGGTCCAGCACGTCGGGCCGGTTCGTCGAGCCGATGACGATGACCTGCTCGTTCGTGTCGA
>CAYGZE010000265.1:0-6932 GCA_964354185.1 uncultured Anaerolineales bacterium
CATTATCGGTGTTGCGTTGCTGCATTTTGGAGGCTTAAGTTGCGTTGTAGTACTAAGGGCGGGCTCCGCACTCGTAAGTACCCTTCCCCGGGGCCTTTGCGCCTTTGCCCTCCCTCAAGCCTGGCGGGCAGGCGTGAGCCGCCGTTGCCGTTCCTCCTGCATTCTGCACTCTGCAATCTGCCTTCTGCAATCGTAAGTGCCGTTCTCTGCGCCCTTTGCGCTCTCCGCGGCGAAATACGTGCCCGCGACTCCACTTATGGCCCTATTTCGGACAGGGCGAGTCCGTCATTCACGTAAGTGTTATGGACGGATCGCTACCCATCGAGCGCCAAAAGCCGTCAAAAGCGTACTAAAACCGACCAAAAGTGTCATAGTTCGTGCGCAAACCGTCAAAAAACGATCGAAAAACGACGCGTTTTGTCTTGCCTATCTTAACACTTCGGAGGGCCGACCCCCCTGGCGCTAGCGCCAGGGCCGATTTGCCCGGCCGGGAGGCCCCAAAATCGGCGAATTTCGCGCGCGCCAACCCGTTTTCCGGATTGTAACAATGGGACTTACAACGATTCCGGGGACGGCTTGCGGGCACGTCTCGCGGCCGGGTGTGCCCCGCCGCTTCCGCGGCGGGCTCGAACAGCGGCGGGCTCGAGAGGCACAACGGCTCCCGGCAGCGCATGCTTTCGCAAGCGAAAGCATGGCACCCGGCGCGGCACCCGGCGCGGGCGCCAGGCCGGGGCGCGGGGGCATTTTCCCTTGAGAACCCCCCCGGCCGCGCCTACGATTCAGCACGATGAAGCGAACGGCCCTCATCCTGGGTCTCGCGCTCGCGGCAGCCGCGGCGCGGGCGGCCGCGCCGCCGCCGGACGACGCCGACCCGCGGGCCGACCGGCGGACGCCTGTCGTCCGGGCGGTCGAACGGGCCGCCCCCAGCGTCGTCAACATCTCGACCAAGGAAGTCCGCGTCGTCCAGCCCTACTTCTGGATGGACATGCCCGACGTCTTCAAGGAGGCCTTCCCGGACCTCTTCCGGCCCCGCCGCCAGGTCACCGGCAGCCTGGGGTCGGGCGTCCTCATCAGCCCGAAGGGGTACATCGTCACCAACGCCCACGTGGTGCAGCAGGCGAACGAGATCATCGTGACGCTGCTGGACGAGTCGCAGTACAAGGCCGAACTGGTGGGGGCCGACCCGGCGTCGGACCTGGCGGTGATCAAGATGGAGGCCGCCAAGCCGTTCCAGGCGATCCGGATGGGCACGTCGTCGGACCTCTTGATCGGCGAGACGGTCGTGGCGGTCGGGAACCCCTTCGGCTACCAGCACACGGTGACGACGGGCGTGGTGTCGGCGCTGGACCGGACGCTGGAACCCGCGCCGAACCTGAAGTACGAGGGGCTGATCCAGACGGACGCGCCGATCAACCCGGGGAACTCGGGCGGGCCGCTCCTGAATATCCGCGGGGAACTGATCGGGATCAACACGGCCATCCAGGCGGGGGCGCAGGGCCTCGGGTTCGCCATCCCGGTGGACAAGGTGCGGGAGATCATGATCGGCCTGCTGACGGTCCGCCGCGCGGGCCACGCGTGGCTGGGCCTGGCGCTGCGGGCCGACACGGGGTCGCGGGCGGTCGTCAAGAGCGTGGACCACGACTCGCCGGCGCTGGCGGCGGGCATCCAGGCGGGCGACGCCATCGAGACGCTCGACGGGCAGGCGGTCGCCGACTGCCTGGAATTCGAGACGACGGTCCTGGACCACAAGGCGGGCGACACGGTGCGCCTGGGCGTCCGCCGCGGGGGCACGGCTAGCGAGCGCAAGGTCGTCCTGGCCGAGGCGCCGAAGCCGGACGGCGCGGGCCTGGCCCGACGCCAGTTCGGCCTGCACCTCCAGCAACTTAGGGAGGACCTCGCGAAGGCGATGCGCCTGGCGGTCGACCGCGGCCTCTTGGTGGCCGAGGTGGACGAGGGCAGCCCCGCCGCCGGGGCGGGCATCCGCGCGGGCGATGTCGTCGTCCAGGTGGACCGTTACCGGGTGGACGACCTGGACACGCTGGGCCAACTGCTGGACCAGGTGAACGCGGGCGACCGCATCCTGTTCTACGTCGTCCGGGGTCGGACGGTCGCGCGGGTCGTGCTTGCGTCGCGCGGCCGGGGCGAGGTCCCCTAGGCCTGCCAGACCCGCCCAGGAGCCGCCATGCGCGTCCTCGTGGCCCCCGCATCGTTCAAGGAGTGCCTGTCGGCCGCGGAGGCGGCGCGGGCGATGGCGGCGGGCGTCCGCCGCGCGGGCGCCGAGGCGTTCGAACTGCCGCTGGCCGACGGCGGGCGCGGCACGGTCGAGTGCCTGGCCGCCGCCATGGGCGGCCAGCGGTGCGTGCGGCGCGTCACGGGGCCCCTGGGCGAGACGGTGGCGGCGGCGTTCCTGGTGGCGGAGGACGGCGCGACGGCCGTCCTCGAGATGGCCAGCGCATCGGGCCTGGCCCTGGTGCCCCCGGGCCGCCGCGACGTGATGCGCGCGACGACGCGCGGGACGGGCGAACTCGTGCGGGCGGCGCTCGAGGAGGGCGCGCGGCGGATCTTCCTGGGCATCGGCGATTCGGCGACGGCCGACGGGGGCTGCGGCGCCGCCCAGGCGCTGGGCCATCACCTGCTGGACGCCGCCGGCCGCGACATCGGGCCCGGGCCGGCGGGCCTGGAGCACCTCGCGCGGATCGACACCTCCGGCCGCGACGGGGGGCTGGCCGAGGCCCGCCTGGAAGTGGCCTGCGACGTGGATAACCCGCTCCTGGGCCCTCGGGGCGCGGCCCGGGTGTTCGGCCCGCAGAAGGGCGCCGGCCCGGCGGAGGTCGAGCGGATCGAGGCGGCCCTGGCGCACCTGGCGGAGGTCGTCCGGCGCGACCTGGGCGTGGACGTCCGCGCGATGCCGGGCGGCGGCGCGGCCGGCGGGCTGGGCGCGGGGGCCGTCGCCTTCCTGGGTGCGCGGCTGCGCCCGGGCGCCGAGTGGGTCCTGGACGTCCTGGGGATCGAGGCGCGCCTGGCGGGCGCGGACCTCGTGCTCACCGGCGAGGGGCGGTTCGACGGCCAGAGCCTGGGCGGCAAGGCGCCGATGGCGCTGGCGCGCCGGGCGCGGGCGGCCGGCGTCCCGTGCGCGATCATCGCCGGCAGCCTGGGCGCCGGTCACGAGGCCGCGCTCGAAGAAGGCGTGACCGCCGTCTTTCCCCTTGCGGGCGGGAATGTTACACTGGAGGAGTCGCTCGAGCGAGCCGCGGCGCTCGTGGCGGACCGGGCCGAGGAAGCGGTCCAGCGGATCGGCCCAGCGCGGCGCGCGTGAGCAAGGAGTCCGCACCGGCACGATGGACCTGGCTTTCAGCACGAACGCCTTCAAGCAGGTCAGCCTGGAAGAGAGCCTGCGCGAGATCGCGGCGTGCGGGTACGCAGGCGTCGAGATCATGGCCGACGTGCCGCACGCCTATCCCCCGCACCTGGACGCGCGGCGGCGGCGCGGCGTGGTAGCCCTGCTGAGGGACCTGCGGCTGACGGTGACGAACCTGAACGCGTTCACGCTGTTCGCGCAGGGCGACACGTGGCACCCGTCGTGGATCGAGGCGGAGGCCGAGGCGCGCGAGCGCCGCTACACGCACACCGAGAACGCGATCCGGCTGGCGCGCGACTTGGGCGCCCCGAGCATCAGCCTGGAGCCGGGCGGCCCCGTGCCGGAGGGGATGAGCCGCCGCGACGCCCTGCACCTGTACAAAGAAGGCCTCGAGCGCGTCCTGCCGCTGGCGGCCGAGTGCGGCGTGGACCTGCTGGTCGAGCCGGAGCCGCACCTGCTGATCGAGCGCCCCGAAGAGTTCGAGGACCTGCTGGGCATCGTGCAGCATCCGCGGCTGGGCCTCAACTTCGACGTCGGGCACTTTTTCTGCGTCGGGGTGGACCCGGCCGCGGCCGTGCGGCGGCTGGCCCGCCACATCCGGCACGTCCACCTGGAAGACATCGCGCCGTCGCGCGAGCATCGGCACCTGGTGCCCGGCCGCGGGGCCATCGCGTTCGAACCGGTCCTGCAGGCCCTCCGCGACGTCGGCTACAAGGGATGGATCACCGTCGAACTCTACCCGTACGAGGCCCAAGCGAGGGAAGTCGCCCAAGAGGCCTTTCAGTACCTGGAGGAGTTCTTCTGAGGGGAGGCATCGCCTGCCATGAGCGAAGCCAAGGCCGAAGTCCCGGGTGAGCCAAAAGGCGAATGGGCGCTGATCGACTGGATCCGGCGGCAGACGCACCTGGATCCGGAGTCGATCCCGATCGGTCCGGGCGACGACATGGCGATGGTGAACCTGGGGGGCGAGTCGCGGTGCCTCGTCACGGTGGACGCGCTGCTGGAGGGCACGCACTTCGACCTGGCGGTGGCGACGCCGCGGCAGGTCGGGTACAAGGCCCTGGCGGTGAGCCTGTCGGACGCGGCCGCCATGGCGGCGCTGCCCATCTGTGCCGTCGCGTGGGTCGTCCTGCCCAACAGCCGCGACATGGCGTTCGCCGAGGAACTGACGGCCGGCCTGAATGAGGCGGCGGTGCGGTTCGCCTGCCCGATCGTCGGGGGCGACATCGTGAGTTGGAACAAGCCGCTGTCGATCGGGACGGCGCTCCTGGCGCGGCCGGGGGGGGTGCGGCCGGTCCGCCGCAGCGGCGCCAAGCCGGGCGACTACCTGTTCGTGACGGGCGAACTGGGGGGGTCGCGGCTCGGGCGGCACCTGACCTTTACGCCGCGCATCGCCGAGGCCCGCAAACTGGCCGCCGTCGTCGCCCTGCACGCCATGATGGACCTGTCGGACGGCCTGTCGACCGACCTCACCCATCTGTGCCGCGAGAGCGGCGTCGCCGCCGAGATCTGCCCCGAGGCGATCCCGATCTCCGAGGACGCCGTCCGGCTGGCGAGCACGTCGCGCGGGTCGCCCCTGTCGCACGCCCTGAACGACGGCGAGGACTTCGAACTCCTCTTTGCCGTCGACCAAAGCGACCGCGACGAACTCCTGGCCACGCCGCCGCTCGAGGGGGTCCGCCTGACCTGCATCGGCCGCGTCGTCGAGGGCCAGGGCGTCACGCTGGTCCACGAGAACGGCACGCGCAAGCCGCTGGCACCCGGCGGCTGGGAACACTTCAGATGACCCGGGCCTGGACGAGCCGGACGAGCGGACCCGAGGAGACGCTCGCGCTCGGCCGCCGCCTGGGCCGCGCGGCCCGCGCGGGCGACGTCGTCGCCCTGGTGGGCGGCCTCGGGAGCGGCAAGACCCACCTCGTCAAGGGCATGGCCGAAGGGCTCGGCGCCGCCGACGCCCGCGAGGTCACGAGCCCCACCTTCATCCTCTGCCGCGAGTACCTGGACGGACGTCTGCCGTTCCACCACTTCGACGCGTATCGCCTGCGCGGCGCGCCGGACCTGGAGGCGATCGGCTCGGACGACGTGCTGGGCGGCGACGGGGCCTGCGCGATCGAGTGGGCCGACCGCGTGCCCGAGGCCCTGCCCGCGGACTACCTGGAGGTCCGCCTGGAAGTGGCGGGAGAGCGCGTGCGCCGGCTGGACTTCACGGCACACGGCCCGCGGTCGGCGCGGCTCCTGCGGGCGCTGGAGGCGCCGTGACCGGCGCGGTCACTTCTGCTCGCCAATCGTCACGCTCTGGCTGGCGTGCCCGGTGTTGCCGGCCTGGTCGCTCGCGCGGACGGCCACACGGTGGGCCCCCGGCGGCAGGTCGGGAATCGTGAACCGGAACTCCTTCTTGCGGCCGTCGAAGATGCCGTCCACGGGCACGAGCGTCTGCCAGTCGGACGAGGAGTCGACGGCGTAGGCCGCCTCGACCAAGCGGCTGGTCGCGTCGGCGGCGGTGAACTTGACCTCGACCTCGCGCTTGTTCACCTTCGCCTCGAGGCGCTCGAAGGTCGGGGCGGTGTTGTCGACGAGGATGGGGTCGCTGATCTTGAAGCCCTCCAGGGCGCGGTCGGCGGCGTTGTCCACGCGGTCGCTGGCGACGACCTTGATCTCGTACCAGCCGTCGGCCACGGTGCTCGTGTCCCAGGGCCAGGTGGGCTGAAGGAGCCCCTTGTCGAGGAGAACCCAAACCTCCTCGCCCTGGGCGCGGCAGTAGAGGTCGAACCGCAGTTCGTCGCGGTTGGGGTCGCTGGCGCGCCACTGGATCATGCGGAGGGGCTGGCGTCCCAGGCCGCGCGGCGGCTTGGGCGCCGGCGTGCGCTGGGCGGTCTCGCGGTTGCGGGCGCCCGCGGCCTGGCGGAATTGCTCCTCGGCGCGGTTCCTGGCGCGGGCCGACTCGTCGCCCTGCGCGATCTCCTCGATGGCGGCGACCTCGGGCGGCTCGTTGACGGGCACGTAGGCCGCCTCGTACTGCTCCAGGACGGGCGTGGCGGCATCGTTGCCGGACCGGAGCGTGACGCGGAACTGGAGGAACCGGGCGGCGGGGCTCTCGACCCGCGCGGGCGAGCCCTCCTGGTCGCGCGACCAGTCGGACCAGCCGCCCTTCTCGGGATCGCGGACGTTGCCCGAGCGCGTGGCCAGGCGGATCGCGGTCCCGCCCGGTTTCTGGCCGCGCCACTCCAGCGCGCCCCACGTGGCCGACGCGCCGGCGTCAAAGACGCGGCTGGTGTAGGTCCCCTCCTTCGCGTAGCCCTTCGAGAGGGTGTAGAGCCGGCCCGGCGAGGCCGTGCCGAGAAGGACGCGGCCGTCGCGTTCCACCAGGATCGCCATCGCCTGTTTCGGGTCGAGCGTGGCGACGCAGGCCTGCTCGCGCGAGTCGTCGAGGGCAACCTCGTAGACGCGGGCATCGCGGCCGGTGGCCACCAGGAGGCACTTGCCGGAAACCGCGAGGCCCAGGGTCATGGCGTCGCGGCCCTCGAAGACGCGCGTCACCAGGCCCGCCGGCGTGATGCGGTAGACGCCGTTGCCG
>CAYGZE010000266.1:0-3539 GCA_964354185.1 uncultured Anaerolineales bacterium
GTCTGCCGGAAGGCCTGCTCTACCCACTCGGGCCGCTCCGACAGGCGCCCGGCCGCCAGGATCTTGAACGCGAGGCACGGCCGCTTCGTCCCGCGCACGGCCTTGAACATGCGCGGCGGGTCGCGCGGGAGGTACACTTCGCCCACGGGAATCGGCGCCTGGCCGAGGAGTTTTTCCAGGTCGGCGGCGCTGCGGTGCCGCTCGTAGACGCACGTCATGTAGTAGTCCACGTCCCAGCCCTTGGACTCGACGGCGTCGACCACGTCGGGCATGTGGGTCGAGACGCCGACGGCCAGGCCCGCGCCGCGGACGCGCTTCAGGTAGTCCTGCATCGTGTCGAGGCGGCCGCTCTTGAACAGGCCGTCGGTCGTCTCGCCGTGATGGGCGATGCCGATGCAGCTGCCCTTCGCGAGCGCCTGGATCTCGTCGGCGCTGCCCGCGGCGATGGCGATGAACTTCATCCGGCCGCCCGCCTCGCGGTGCCGCCGGTAGAGGTCCAGGTTGCCCGTGCCCGCCTGCCAGCACGTGATGCCCGCCTCCTCGCACCGGCCGAGGGTCTTCAGGACCTGCTCGGGCGTGTAGTACTCGCGCAACTGGTGGTTGACGAAGACCGACAGGTGCGAGCCCGCGCCGAACGGGTTCGAGCCGACGACGAGGCGGCTGATTGCGTGGGGGCCCAGGCGGATCTCGGGGAGTTTCGGCTCGGGCTGCGCGCCGCCTTCGGCCGGCGCACCGGATGCGTACTGGGCGGCCGCCAGCGCCACCGGCAGCGCCGCCACGGTCTTCAGGAACTCGCGCCGGTTGCCGTCCCCGGCGGCGCCCTCGCCTCCGGCGCGGGACGGACTCGATGTGTCGGACGCCATGTGGCTCCTCCTCGCGGACCCCCGCGGCCTTACCTTAGCCCGGCCTTCCGCCGCCGTCAAGCCGACGGGCCGGCCCTCGCACGCCGTCAGGGCAGGCGCCGGTAGACCAGGATCACCGCCGAGCGCGGGTCCTCGATCCTCAGCAGCATCCCGGGGTCCATGAGCGCGCCGCCGGCCTCCTCGCGGACCTTGCCCGTGTCGAGGTCCGTGAAGGCGTAGCGGGCGTCCGCGCTCAGGCCCCCGAGCCGCAGCCGCGCCGACTCGTAGGGGCTCCGGGCCCGCCGGAAGACCTGCACCATGCCGTCGCCGGTCTCCGGCCGATGGAACTGCCAGCCGATCCAGGCGTGGTGGTCGAGGCTGTAGGGCGTCAGGGGATAGTAGTCGCCGTAGAAGAAGTCGGCGGTCTTGCGGTAGTCGTCGACGCGCCGGCGGAACGCGGCCCAGTCGGTCTTGTCGCCCGCCATGCCGATGCCGAGCGCCGGGCACAGGTGGCTGCGCAGGGAGTAGACGTCGTCGTAGCCCACGCCGCTCCCGTAGTAGGGGACCCACGCGCTCAGGCTGTACGTGTGGCCCTGGTTGCCGATGTCGGTGTCCGGGGGGCGGGGGTTCATGGCGGGGGCCTGGAAGTCGCTCCGCAGCAGCGGCACCGCCCGGCGCAGCGTCTCCAGGTCGTTCCGCCGCCCGCCCGAGGCGCACGAATCGATCAGCATGTCCGGGCGGCGCCGCCGCAGTTCGTCCCAGTAGGCCAGGTAGCCCTGCACGTACAGGTTCTCCGTGATGCCCTGGCGGTCCGGCCCGTCGTTGCCGCGCCACGCCCCCAGCGGGTCGACGTTGAAGTCCTGGCGATAGAGGTCCACCCCCTGTTCCGTGAGGAAGGCGTCGATGTAGTCGGTCAGCCACCGGCGGGCCTCGGGGTTGCCGAGGTTCAGGAGCCGCAGGTCGCCCACGCCCTCCCACTTCAGGAGCCACTCGGGGTGGTTTTCCCAGAGGAAACTCCCCTGGTACACCCGCTCGGGCTCGAACCAGAGGACGAGTTTCATGCCCTTGGCGTGGACGTGGTCGGCCACGGCCCGGACGCCCCTCGGGAACCGCTCGGGGTCCGGCTTCCACGTGCCGACGCCGGGCGCCGCCCACCACGACGCCCCCGTGTACCACCCCGCGTCCATCCACCAGTAGTCGAACTTCACGCCGTTCTTGAGGAAGGTGTCGATGTAGCCGATCTCGCCGGCCTCGGATTGGTGGAGGCCCATGCAGGTCGACATCAGTTGCCCGGGCAACTTGCCGCCCGGCCGGGGGAGGTTGTGGGCGACCATCCATCGCCGCCACAGGTTCTGGGCCCGGACGGCGTCGCCCTTCCAGAACAGGAGGGCGACGAGCGGCGTCCGGACCTGCTCGCCCGGGTTCAGCCGCAGCCGCGTCGCCTGCTGCCCGCCGCGGACCCGCAGGAGGTTCGGGCCCTCGTGCCAGAACTGGGCCGCCCATTGCCCCGGCCAGCCGAGTGCCGCGATGACCCCTTCGCCCGACCACTCGACGTTGAAGTACGGGTACGCCCCGGTCGTCGGCCTTCCGCCGTTCGGGGCGAAGTCGCGCGGCTGCCCGTCCAGGGCGAGCACGATCGGCTGGTAACTGGCGGCCGAGCAGTCGTCCCCGCGGGTCGTCCGCAGCACGAACGCGTCCGTCGGCGCCTGGAACTCGAGGTCCATCCCCTGAATCTCCGACAGGATCGGCGTCGCCTCCCCGCCCCCGTTCCGCAAGTACCCCGTCCACTCCACCACGGGGAAGTCGGCGTACTCGACGGCCACCAGGCGGACCTCCAGCCGCGTCGCAGGGTCGGTCCACGTGATCGTGTGCTGCGTCCGGGCCTCGTCCAGGCGCCGGCTCTCCTGCTTGCGGTCCCAGGCGGGCAGCGCCAGCACCGACGGGCGGCCGTCGTATCGGAACGAGAGGACCTGTCCGCACGGAGGCCGCTCCACGACCGCGAGGTCGCTCAGGACCAGTTCCTTTCCGTCGGCGAGCGCGACCTTGGCGTCGGCCCAGTCGGCCTGGTCGCAGGAGATGTCGCCGGCGTCGTCGATCTCCAGCAGGAACTCGGCGGCGCCGCCCAGGTCCACGCGCACGGGCACCGCCGTCCCCTCGTGCACAAGGTCCGACCGGAAGGCCTCTTTGCCGGCGACCCTGACCGCGAAGCGCACGCCGCCGCGCCCGCCGGACGTCTGGTCGTTCGAGTCGATCCCCGCGACGGCCGTGAACGTCTTGCCCGGCGACGGCAGACGCACCAGGATCAGGCTCGGCGCGTGGCAGTACAGGCCCCGCTTGTAGGCGTCCTTCCCGATCCTCAGGGGGCCCTTGCCGCGGGCGTCGCGGCCGATGGGGCCGTGGTTCGCCACGACGACCAGGGCGGCAGCAGGCGCTTCCTCGGCGGCGGTCGTCAGGTGCCGCGCCACCCACGCGTCCCGCGTCTTCATCTCGTCGGGCGTCGGCGTCACCGCCTTCGCCCCCTGCGGCACCGTAACCATGAGAAGCGCCCCCAGGATTCCCACGAGTCGTGCGGTCATTGGAAGGACCTCGCTCTGCCCGGCTCCCCTGCCTCTGTGCCGGCCGAGCCTACGCTTCTCGCGGGGGATTTCAAGCATGGAGCCGCGCGGGACGCGCGCCGGTTCGACATGGGACGGAGGG
>CAYGZE010000266.1:3639-6918 GCA_964354185.1 uncultured Anaerolineales bacterium
TGGTGGAGCCGGAGGGATTCGAACCCTCGGCCTGCTGATTGCGAACCAGCCGCTCTCCCAGCTGAGCTACGGCCCCACGTCAAGCACCGGATTATATCGTCGGCCCCGGCCGGTTCAAGCCTGCAATTCGCTTGGCCCCGCGTCCGCAAGCCCTTTTTGCTTGAGGGGCCCGGCGCGGACTGATACGATTCGCGCTTGCGTCCGCGGGGGGTGTGCCGAGAGGGGAGAGCCGGCCGATGCCATCGCCGTCGGGGCCCGAAACGGTGGTCGACGCGCTGCGCGAGCGCGCCGAGGAGGCCGCCGCGGCCCTCGACGCCGCCCTCGTCTGCCCCGACGAGCCCAGCCGCGACCTCTACGAGGCCATGCGCTACATGGTCCTGGGCGCCGGGAAGAAGATGCGGCCGGCGCTGGTGCTGATGGCCTGCGAGGCGTGCGGCGGCGACCCGAAGGAGGCCCTCCCGGCCGCGTGCGCCGTCGAGATGGTCCACACCTACTCGCTCATCCACGACGACCTGCCCGCGATGGACGACGACGACCTGCGCCACGGCCGGCCCTCGTGCCACAAGCGGTTCGGCGAGGCGATGGCGATCCTGGCGGGCGACGCCCTGCTGACCGAGGCGTTCCGTCTCCTGGCGACGGAGGTGGCCGATGCCGCGCGGGCCAAGGCCCTCGTGGCGGAACTGGCCGCCGCCGCCGGCGCCGTCGGCATGGTCGGGGGCCAGGTCGCCGACCTTCAGGCCGAGCGGACCCGCTCGGACGACGATCGGCTGCTTGAGGTGATCCATCGCCGCAAGACCGCCGCCCTCCTCACGGCCGCCGTCGTCATGGGGGCGATCTCGGCCGACGCCGGCGAACACTGGATCCGGAGCCTCCGGGCCTACGGCA
Source organism: uncultured Anaerolineales bacterium (assembly GCA_964354185.1). GTDB lineage: Bacteria > Planctomycetota > Phycisphaerae > FEN-1346 > FEN-1346 > CAYGZE01. The sequence continues at coordinate 4,525 of CAYGZE010000266.1, forward strand.
TGCACCTGGGCATGGCGTTCCAGATCGCCGATGATGTGCTCGACGCCACGGCGCCCACCGAGGTGCTCGGCAAGACGGCCGGGAAGGACGCGGCCGCGGGCAAACTGACGTTCGTGAAACTCTTCGGCGTCGAGGCCGCCCGCCGCCGCGCCCGGGCCGAGGCCGACCGCGCCGTCGACACCCTCATCGGCTTCGGCCACCAGGGCGACTGGCTCCGCGACCTGGCCCGCTGGGTCGTCGAGCGGACCCACTGAGGCCCACCGGCCGGTCGCGGCCGCGAAGAGGAGGCGGGAGGCAGCGTGTCGGACTCAGTGCTCGAAACCATTCACTCGCCGCAGGACCTGAGGCGCCTGGGCCTGGAGGACCTTCAGCGCCTGGCCCAGGAGGTCCGCGCGCTGGTGACGGAGACCGTCGCGACCCGCGGGGGCCACCTGGCGAGTAACCTCGGCGTCGTCGAACTGGCGATCGCGCTGCACCGCGCCTTCGACTTCAGCGTCGATCACCTCGTCTGGGACGTCGGCCACCAGTGCTACGCCCATAAGGTCCTCACGGGCCGCCGCGACGCCTTCCGCAAGTTGCGCACGGCCGGCGGCGCCAGCGGCTTTCCTGACCCGGCCGAGAGCCCCTACGACCTCTTCCGGACGGGCCACGCCGGCACGAGCGTCTCGACGGCCCTGGGCCTGGCCCTGGCGGAGAAGGCGGCCGGGTCCGATGTCCGGACCGTCGCCGTCATCGGCGACGGCGCCCTGGGGTCCGGCGTCGCGCTGGAGGCGATGAACCACGCCGGCGACGCGCGGGCCAACCTCATCGTCGTCCTGAACGACAACCAGATGGCCATCAGCGAGACGGTCGGCGCCCTGGCGCGCTACCTCACCCGCTGGCGGGCCGCGCCCGGCTACGACAGCCTCAAGCAGGAGGTCCACGAGGTCCTCGACCGGGTGCCCCTGGGCGAGTCGATCTCGCGGGCCCTCCACACCTTCAAGGAATCGGTGAAGGAGGCCGTCGTCCCCGATCACGTGTTCGAGCACTTCGGCTTCCGCTGCTTCGGTCCCATCGAGGGGCACGACCTGGAGGCCCTGATCGAGTCGATGGAGGAGATGAAGCGGCTGGACGGCCCGCGCCTGCTGCACGTCCGGACGCAGAAGGGACGCGGGTTCGAGCCCGCCGCCGCCTCGCCCGCCGACTGGCACAGCGCCAAGCCCTTCACCGAGAAGAACGGGCAGATCATCACCGCGGCCGAGCCGGCCGACGCGGTGGCCTGGACCACCGCGGTCGTCGATGAACTCATGGAGCAGGCCGCAGCGGACCAACGCATCGTGGCCATCACGGCCGCCATGCCCGAGGGGACGGGCCTGCTGCGGTTCGCCCACCGGTTCCCGGGCCGCTTCTTCGACGTCGGCATCTGCGAGCAGCATGCCGTCGCCCTGGCGTCCGGGCTGGCGAAGGGGGGCCTGCGGCCGGTCGTCGCCCTCTACTCGACCTTTCTCCAGCGGGCCTACGACCAACTGTTCCAGGAGGTCTCGCTCCAGGGCCTGCCGGTCCTGCTCCTCGTGGACCGGGCGGGGCTGGTGGGCGCCGACGGCCCGACGCACCACGGCCTGTACGACGTGGCGTACCTCAGGCACCTGCCGGGCTGGACGCTGGCCGCCCCGGCCGACCGGGCCGAGTTGGCGGGGATGCTGCGCCTGGCCTTGGCGGCCGCCGGCCCGTGGGCCGTCCGCTATCCGCGCGACTGCGTGCCCCAGCGCGACTTCTCGGCCGCGCCCGTCGAGGTTGGGCGGGCGGCGGTCGTCCGCGAGGGGCCCCACGGCGCGATTCTTGCCCTCGGCACCACCGTCGGCGCGGCCGTCGAGGCGGCCGAGCGGCTCGCCAGGGAGGGCGTCCGCCTGACCGTCGCCAGCGCCCGCTTCGCCAAGCCCCTCGACGGGGCGTGCCTGGAACGCCTGCTCGCGGGGCATCCGTGGGTCCTGACGCTCGAGGACCACGCCGCCCCGGGCGGCTTCGGGTCGGCCGTCCTCGAGGCCGCCGAGGCCAGCGGCCTCGACGCCCGCAAGGTGCACCGGGTCGCGGTCCCGGACGAGTTCGTGCCGCACGACACGCGGGCGGCCCAACTGGCGCGGGCGGGCCTGGCGGCCGACGAGATCATCGAGCGGGTCCGGGCCCTGCGGGGGTGACGCCATGAAGCGGATTCTGGTCCTCGTCAACTCCGAGAAACCCGGCGCCGCCGACGCGATGGGGGCCCTCTGCCCGCGCCTGGCCGACCGGGCGACCCTGGCCACCCGCGACCTGGCCGAGACCGCGCCCCTGCCGGACGCCGACCTGGTGGTGGTCCTGGGGGGCGACGGGTCGATCCTGCGGGCCGCGCGCCTCCTGGCCGGCCGCGAGGTGCCCGTC
>CAYGZE010000267.1:0-6903 GCA_964354185.1 uncultured Anaerolineales bacterium
TATCGGTGTTGCGTTGTTGCATTTTGGAGGCTTAAGTTGCGTTGTAGTATTAGGCTGTGTCTGACAAATCCGATCTGGCTTCGGGCGGCTGCATTCGGCCCTGGCGGCGTCGGCCTGCATCGGCGATGCGACAAGCATCGCCTGCTTCGGCCTCCTTGCCAGGGCCGAATTCGCTCGCCCTCGGGCCGACGACGGATTTGTCAGACAAAGCCCAGCCCGGCCGCCCCGGATGTGCGGAACCGGACGGGACGGGGGCCGCGTCGCCCTCGCCGGCCTTGTTCCTGGGGGCCGGGCGAGCGTCGTCCTGCCGGAAATCCTTGTCGGAAGGGCTTGCCGCCGTTCGATAATAGGGTGATACTTAGTGCGGGTTCGAGGGGAGGGCTGAGCGGGAGTCCGCGCATGCTGGGGTATCTTTCTGTCGAGGTCGCCGAGGGAGCGACGGTGCGGCCGACGAGGAAGGCCCGGGATGCGGCCTGGGCGGTCCTGGCGGCGGTGCTGCTCGGCGCGCCGGCGGTGTGTCTGGGGCAGACGGCCGACACGTTGACCCACACGAAACCGAACGCGGACCGGATGCTCTCGTTCCCGCGGCCGGGACGGATCGCCGAGGTGCCGGTCAAGGAAGGCGATGTGGTAAAGGTCGGCGACCTCCTGGCCCGGCTGGACGACGGCCCCGAGGTGGTGGAACTGCGGGCCCTGAAGGAACAGGCGGACGACGACACGCGCGTGCGGGCAGCCGCGGCCCAGTTGGACCAGAAGAAGGCCGATCTGAAGCGGATCGAGTGGGCGGCCGGCGAGGGCGCCGCCACGCAGTTCGAACTCGAACACGCCCGGCTCGAGGTGACGATCGCCCAACTGTCCCTCGAACTCGCCCAGTTCAACCGGAAACAGGATGAACTGAAGTACGAGCAGGCCAAGGCCCGGGTCGAGCAGATGCGCCTGGTGAGCCCCGTGCCGGGCAAGGTCGAGCGGATCGTCAAGAACGTAGGCGAGTCGACCACCGGCCAGGACGTCGTCATGCGGGTCGTGTGCATCGACCCGTTGTGGGTCGACGCGCCGGTTCCGATCGGCGAGGCCAGGAGACTCAAGGTGGGCGGCGGGGCCCAGGTCGTCTTCGCCGACGGCGCGGGCGACGTGGCCGAGGGGGCCGTGGCGTTCATCGGGGCCGTCGGCGACGCGGCCAGCGCCACGTTGACGGTGCGGGTGGCGGTGCCGAACCCGGCCGGGCGTCCGGCCGGCGAGCGGGTGCGTGTCCGGTTCCCGTCGGGGGCCGCCCCTGCCGAGGCGGACTCGAAAGGTTCTGCGGGGACCCAGCGTCCCTAGAAAAGGAGTGTCTCATGGCCGTGGCCAGGAATCCGGCCCCGTCGGGCGATCAGCCGATCGAGCAACAGGCCCGCGAGCAGACCGGACAGCGCGAGATCCGCCTTCGCATCGACGAGCGGAACATGGGGACCAGTTACGCCAACGCGTTCCGGACCAACGGGACCGCCGAGGAGGTGATGCTGGACTTCGGGTTGAACCTGGTCGGTCCCCCTCCGACGCCGGACGCCCAGCCGGAGATCATCTTCCAGGCCAACCAGCGGATCATCATGAACTACTACTCGGCCAAGCGGCTGGCGGTGACGCTGAGCCGGCTCATCCGCGCGCATGAGGAGCGGTTCGGCGAGTTGGAGATGGACGTCTCCAAGCGGACCAAGACGGGCAAGTAAGGCCCTGGCAATAGCCTTCCCGGCCGCCGGCGGGGCGGTCCCGGGCCGGAGGTTCCGGCCGGGGGCCCGTCCCTGTGTGCGCGCCGGGCCGCCGGGGCAGGGCCGGTTTTCATGGTCGAACGCACGGACATGACGTCGCCCTCGCCGGGCACCGACCGGCTGACGACGGCGGAACTCGTCGAGCGGCTGAGCCGCTTCGACGGGCCGCCTGAGCAGTTCCTCGTCAACCTGCTGGCGATGCAGTGCCACATCGCCTCGGCTGAGGCCGGGGCGATCCTACGGACGGGCCAGGCCGGCCGCGCCGAAGTCCTGGCCGTCCATCCGCCCCTGCCGGCGGGCACGACGGCCCCGTCGTGGCTCGCGCAGGTCGTCGAGTCGGCGGTGCAGGCCGTCTCCGACGGACGGACCATCTCCAAGCCCCTGCGCTCGCCGGACGAACTCTACGGCCAGCCCGCGCGGCGGTACGTCGTGATGGTGCCGATCCACAGCGCCCGGAGCGTCCGGGGGCTGGCGGCGTTCGTCGTCGATGCGCGCGGCGACCCGACCGCCTTGGCCGCCAGCCGCGAGCGGCTGGAACTCACCGCGGGCCTTCTGACGGTCTACGAGATGCGCCTGACGCTGTCGCGCCGCCAGGCCGACCTCCAGCGGCTGCGGATGGCGATGGAGACGCTCGCGGCCGTCAACGCGCACGACCGTTTCGCCGGCGCGGCGATGACCGCGTGCAACGAGATCGCCACGCGCTGGCGCGCCGACCGCGCGAGCCTCGGCTTCCTCAAGGGCCGCTACGTCAAGTTGCGCGCGATGAGCCACACCGAGAAGTTCGTCCGCAAGACCCAGATCATCCAGGACCTCGAGGCGGCGATGGAGGAGTGTCTGGACCAGGACGTGGAGGTCGTCTACCCGACGGCGGCGGAGGCGACGTACGTGAGCCGCGCGGCCGCCCGGCTGGCCGAGCACGCCGGCCGCTGCGCGGTCGTCGCGCTGCCGCTGCGCCACGCGGGCGAGCCGGTGGCGGTCCTGGTGCTCGAGCGTCCGGCCGACCGGCCGTTCGACGCCGACGAGGTCGAGTCGCTGCGCCTGGCGGCGGACCTGTGTGCCGCGCGGCTCGTGGGTCTTGAGGCCCACGACCGCTGGTTCGGCGCGCGGATGGCGGCGGCCCTCAAGAAGGGCCTGGCCGTGGCCGTCGGACCCAAGCACACGTGGGCGAAACTGGCCGCCGTCGCCGGCCTGGGCGCAGCTCTGTTCCTGGCGCTCGCGAAGGGCGAGTACCGCGTCGAGTCGCCGTTCGTCCTCGAAGCGATCCAGCGCCAGGTCATCCCGGCCCCGTTTGACGGGTACCTCAAGGACGTGTTCGTCGAGCCGGACGCCCCGGTCGAGGCCGCCAAGACCGTGCTGGCGACCCTCGACACGTCGGAACTCCTGCTGGCGCGGGCCCAGGCCGAGGCCGAGCGCGCCAAGGCGCTGAAGGAGGCGGCGGCGGCCAAGGGCCAACTCAAGGAGGCCGAGGCCCAGATCGCGCTGGCCCTCGCGGACAAGGCCAAGGCCGAGGTCGACCTCCTGGACTACACCATCCGCCAGGCGGTTCTCACGTCGCCCCTCAGCGGCCGCATCGTCACCGGCGACCTTAAGCGCCAGATCGGCGCGCCCGTGAAGCGCGGCGACGTGCTGTTCGAGGTGGCCCCGATTGAGAACCTCCGGGCCGAACTCTACGTGTCCGACGACCTCATCGCCGACGTGGCGGTCGGCCAGGAGGGCGAGTTGGCGACCGCGTCGTACCCCGAGTTGCGCGTCCGCTTCGTCGTGGAGCGGATCAACCCCGTGGCCGATGTCGTCAAACAGCGGAACGTCTTCAAGGTCCGCGTCAAACTGCTCGGGTCGTACCCGTGGATGCGCCCGGGGATGGAGGGCGTGTCGAAGGTCGACATCTGCCGCGCCCACTACGCGTGGATCTGGACGCGGCGGCTGGTGAACTGGGTCCGGATGAAGTTGTGGATCTGACGCGCCGGGAGGGCTGCTCCCCGCGGCGCCCGTCCCTCTTCGGCCATGAGGCCCCATCGTGCCGGTGGATCGCCCGACATTCAGCGAGTCGTGGTACCGGGTGGCGGCCCTGCGGCCGCGCCTGCGCGCGACGGTCCAGGCCCACCGGCAGCACTTCCGCGGCGAGATGTGGCACGTCCTCCAGGACCCGTCGACGAGCGACTTCTTCCGCCTGAATGCTGCGGCCTACCAGTTCGTGGCGATGCTCGACGGCCGCCGGACCGTCGCCGACGTGTGGAAGGTCTGCAACGAGCAACTCGGCGACAGCGCGCCGACGCAGGGCGAGGCGATCCAACTCCTGGGCCGCCTCTACGCCGCCAACCTCCTCCAGGCCGACCTGTCGCCCGACAGCGAGAGCCTGCTGAAGCGCTACCGCCAGCGCGTCCGCCGCGAGGTCCAGGGGTTCCTGACGAACCTTCTGTTCGTCCGGATCCCGCTCCTGGACCCCGACCGGTTTCTGGACCGCTGGGTGGGCGTCTTCGGGCGGGTCTTCACGTGGTACGGGTTCGTCGTGTGGCTGGGCCTGATCCTGATGGGGTTGTACTTCGTCGCCGGCCGCACCGACGACCTCGTTCGGCGTGCGTCGGGCGTTCTGGACCGGGACAACTTGCTTTTCCTGTACGTGGGTTTCGCCCTGGTGAAGGTGTTCCACGAGTTCGGCCACGCCTTCGCGTGCAAGAAGTTCGGCCGCGAGGCCGGGACGCGCGGCGAGGTCCACGTCATGGGCCTGATGCTCCTGGTCCTGACGCCGATGCCCTATGTCGACGCGTCGAGCGCGTGGATGCTGCGCGGCAAGTGGCGGCGGGCGCTGGTGGGCGCGGCGGGGATGCTCGTCGAACTGGCCATCGCCGCGATCGCCGCCGCCGTCTGGGCCGGCACGTCCGAGGGCACCGTCGCCCACGCCATCGCCTACAACGTGATGTTCGTCGCCAGCGTCTCGACGCTCCTCTTCAACGGCAACCCCCTGCTGCGGTACGACGGGTACTACATCCTGAGCGACCTGGTCGAGATCCCGAACCTCCAGCAGCGCAGCCGCCAGTACCTTTACTACCTCGTGAAGCGATACGTCTGGGCGGTTCGGAACCCGCAGAGCCCCGCCCACACGCCGGGCGAGCGCGTCTGGATGGTGTTCTACGGCCTGGCGTCGACGGTCTACCGCGTGTTCATCTGCACGGCGATCCTCCTCTTTGTGGCCGACAAACTGTTCATCCTGGGGGCGGTTCTGGCGGTGGCGGCGCTGGTGGCGTGGGTGCTCGTGCCGCTCGGGCGGTTCCTGCACTACCTCTTGGCCGGGTCGGAACTGGCGCGGGTCCGCTTCCGCGCGGTCGGGACGACGCTGCTGGCGGCCGGGGCGGTGGCCGCGGCGGTCGGCCTCGTCCGGATCCCGGACCGGTGCCGCGTGGAGGGCGTGGTCGAGCCCGAGCGCTTGGCCGTCGTTCACGCCGCCACCGACGGATTCGTCGAGCGGTTCCAGCCCTCGGGGCGGCAGGTGACGCCGGAGGGCGAGCCGCTGGTCCAGGCGCGCAACGAGGACCTCGTGGCCCGGCGCGCGGGCCTGGAGGCCGAGCGGCGAAGCGCCGCGGCGCGCCGGGACCTGGCCCGGGCCTCGAACGAACTCGCCCAAGCCGCCATCTTCGAGGGGCAGATCGCCGTCCTGGGCGACCAGATCGCCCGCGTGGACGAGCAACTGGCAGACCTGGCCCTGCGGGCGCCGGTGGCGGGCGAATGGATCTCGCCGGACATCGAGCGGGTCCGCGGGGCGTACCTGAGGCGCGGTGACCGGGTCGGCCTCGTGGCGACGGTCGACCGGCCGCTCATCCGCGCGACGGCCGGGCAGCAGGTGGCCGCCCTCCTGATCCAGGAAGGGACGCCGAACGTCGACATCCGCGTCGAGGGCCGGCCGGACCTGGAGACGCGCGGCTTGCGGCGGCGAATCCTGCCGGCAGGGCAGGAACACCTGCCCAGCGCGGCGCTGGGGTTCAGCGCGGGCGGGTCGATGGAGGTGGTGCCCGACGACCGCTCGGGCACCCGGGCGGCCGAGCGGTTCTTCGAGATCGAGGTCGAGCTGGCGGCCGGCGGCCCGGTCCGGCTCCTGCCGGGCCAGCGCGTCGTCGTCCGGTTCGAGTTGTCCGAGAAGCCGCTGGCGCTCCAGGCGTGGCGCTGGCTGCTGCAACTCGTCCAGCGGAGGTTCCACATCTGACGTGGCGACGGTCCCGAACACAGTCCGCGCTTCGCAGGGCAGCATCTGGCGGATGCTCTCCCAGCGCCTGGGCGGCAAGGAACTGCCCAGGGGGCTGGACGCGGCGTGGGACGCGGCCATCGGCCTGGCCGGCCGCGCCGTCCCGCGCGTCCGCCGCCTCCTGCGCCGGGCCGCCCGCATCGTCGTGGTGGAGAAGGCGTTCTCCGACCTGACCGACGCGCGCCTGCGCGAGGCGGCCGAGGACCTGCGGGCCCGGTTCCGCCTCGGCCGCGACGGGCCCGAGGACCTCGACCGCGCGTTCGCCTTGGTGCGTGAAGTCTGCACCCGCCAGGTCGGCGACCGGCCGTTCCTCGTCCAGGTGGCCGGGGCGCTGGCCCTTGTGTCGGGCCACATCACGGAGATGGCCACTGGCGAGGGAAAGACCCTGACGGCCACCCTGCCGGCCACCGTGGCGGGATGGCGGGGCCGCGGCTGCCACGTCGTCACCGTGAGCGATTACCTCGCGAAGCGCGACGCCGACTGGATGGGCCGCACCTACCGCTTCTGCGGCCTGTCGGTCGCCTACATCGAGCAGGGGATGATGCCGCCCGACCGCCGCGCCGCCTACCAGGCCGACATCACCTACTGCACGAACAAGGAGGTGACGGCCGACTACCTGCGCGACCGGCTGGCCCTGGGGCGGCTGGCGGGGTCGACGTCGGCGCTGCTGGCGAAGATCGTCGACGGCACGGGCAGCGGGACCGACCGGATGGTGCAGCGCGGCCTGGAGTACGCCATCGTCGACGAGGCCGACTCGGTCCTGATCGACGAGGCCGTGACGCCCCTCATCATCTCGGGCGACGCGCCGAACCCGGAACAGGTTGAGGTGTTCCACCGGGCGGCCGCCCTGGCGGCCGACCTCCAGTCGCCGCGCGACTACCGCGTCGACCACCGGTACCGCGAGGTCACCCTCACCAGCGC
>CAYGZE010000268.1:0-6836 GCA_964354185.1 uncultured Anaerolineales bacterium
AAAGAGGACAATTCTACTTTGCGGAAACCGGACATTATCACTTTGCGGCGACAAGCATTGCAGACAAGAGGCGGAAGTGTTTGTAGAATAAGATGGACGGAATATTCGGGAGGGACACCCGGCCCAAGGCAAGCTGTGGATGCGGGCGCAACTCCAATGCGGCTTCCCGGCGGAGATCGGCGCCGACCGGCGGACCGCCCGCGTGAAGGGCGCGAAGGGCGACCTGCTCGCCGTCCTCGACGCGCCCGGCATTCAGCTTGCCGGCGCGCGGCGGCGGGCATTCTCCAAGGAGTGGATTTACTTCAGGAAGGACCGCGCCTGGCACCCGCTGCGCGGCGAATGGGAGTGCGAGGGCGGCGTGCCCTGCGTCACGGTACTCCAGCCGGTGGCCGCCGGCGCCGAGGGCGAGCCGGTGCGTATCGAGCGGGCCAAGGAGGCCCTCGCCGTGCACGTCGGCGCAAGCGTCCTGCATGTCGCCCCCGGCCCCGACGGGGACTGGAATCTGGGCAGGCCGGCCAGGTAGCAGGTATCGGTTCGAGAGATGAGGGAAGGACAAGCCCGGAGGTCGCCCATGATCCGCACGAGCCGTCGCCTCAGCGCGCTCTGGATTGTGTTGCTTCTGGTCGCGCCCCTCAGTGCCGTGGCCGAGGAGCAGCGGCTTCGGGTCGGCGAGTTCACGGCCACCCGGTTCGCCAAGTCACCGGTCATTGACGGCATGGTCAGTCCGGGCGAGTGGGACCGCGCCTTCACCACCGAGGGGATGATGGCGCCCTTCGAGCATGAGCTGCACGAGTCCGTCACCGTGATGAGCCTCGGGTTCGACGCCGAGCGGCTCTATTTCCTCATGCGCTGCACGCGCGGCAACGCGGAGTGGCGTCTTCCCAAGTACGCCCGCCAGAACGACGACTACAACTTTGGCGAGCCCTCCGTCGAAATCTGGGTGACGCCCCCGGCCTCGGTGCCCGAAACCTACCAGAACATCATCAACACCTACCCGGCGGTGATGGACGTCAAGATGATCCCCTCCCGCGGCTACACCGGCATGGGGTGGAAGGCGGACTGGAAGGTCGCCGTCAAGGAGACCGACACCGAATACGTCATCGAGGCGTCCGTGCCGATGAAGGACTTCGAGCACGCAGCGATCAAGAACGGTGACGTCTGGCGCTTCCTGATGGGCCGCACGTGTCACGGCGCCAAGCCCCGCGCCCAGGCCTCGTGGTCCGTCACCCAGGGGTTCGCCGAGATTCCGGGGCACATTCCGGTGCACCTGATGGACGACGAGGCGGTGCTTCAGCTCACCGGCGTGCACACGGTGTTCACGGGCAAATACGAGCTGGCGATCGGCGTGGTGGCCCCGCGCGGAAGCGACGCCGACGTGGATGTCGAGGTGCGATTCCACCAGAACAAGACGCCGGGCCCCGGCGACAAGGTGGAGAAGAAGCGGGTCTCGGTCAAGGCCGGTGGGCGTGAGCTCGTGACCTTCACGGGCGACGTCTCGGACTGGAAACAAGGCAGCTTTACGGTGACCGGCACCAAGGCCGACGGCACGTTGATCTTCCGCCAGAGCTTCACGTTCCCCGTGAGCGGCTGGAAGCCGCAGAAACCGGTCAAGCCCGCCGGTGCCGTCGTCGCGGAACTGGCAGTCTCGGCCCAGTACGGCCCGGAGACCAACGTGCTGCTGGTCAAGGCGGACCTCCTCGACCTGCCCGGGCGCCAGCAGGCGGCGACCGCCGAGGTCCGGGTGGTGGACGCGGCCAGCGGCCAGACGCTCGCCACGGTGCCCATGCGCCCGTTCAGGGAATGGTACGGTGGCGCCGAGGTGAAGCTGACCGGCATCGAAGGGCCCGTGGACGATTTCGGCAAGGTGGCGGACTTGCGCGAGCAGATCCGCCGCATCCAGGCGACCAACGAGGAAAACAAGAAGAAGGGCCAGAAAGAGGAGCCGCTCCCCCAGGTGCCCCACCCGGCGGGCCGGAAGGTCAACGTGGTCGTCACGGTCAAGGACAAAGAGGGCAAGGAGCTGAAGCGCGCAACCCGGGCCGTGGAGCTGCTGCGCTACGCCGCCGAGTGGATGAACAACAACGTCGGCATCACCGACAAGGTCATCCCGCCGTGGACGCCGGTCCAGGTCAGGGGCGGCGAGGTGAAAGTGTGGAACCGGACGCTGACCCTGGACGGCCTGGGCTTGGCCGAGCGCGTCGAGAACGGCGGCGTGAAGCAGCTTGCCGCACCGATGCGGCTGGTGGCCGTTCAGGGCGGCAAGGAGATCGAGGTCAAGGCCGCGGTGCCGCAGGTCAAGCGCGCGGTCGAGCCCGAGGCCGACTTGGCGGGCGCGGCCGAGGCCGCCGGGCTGAAGTTCTCGGCCCAGACGCGGGTCGAGTTCGACGGCTTCGTGAAGGTGGACCTGGCCATCGCGCCGGCGGGCAAGGAGCCGGCCAAGGTGGACGGGCTGTACCTCGAGATCGCCCTGCCGGAGGCAGAGGCCACGCACTTCTGCGCCACCGCGGGCGGCTGGACCGCCGTGCACGACGCCCTGCCGGACCGCTGGACCAGCCAGAGCACCGCCTCGGGCATGCTCGTCGGCGACCTGGTGCCCTACCTCTGGCTGACCAACTCCGACCGCGCGCTCTTGTGGTTCGCGGACCACGACAAGGGCTGGAACCACGAGCCGGACAAGGCCCTGCCGACCCAGGAGATCGTCCGGAAAGACGGCAAGGTCTTCCTGCGCGTCCACTTCTTCGAGATTCCCACCGAGGTGGCGGAACCGCGCAAGATCACGTGGGGCTGGCAGACGTTCCCCTCGCGGCCGCTGCCCAAGGGTTGGCGCGCCACGTTTTGTGCCCAGGGCAATCCCGTGGCGCACACGACCCTCACCTATTTCTGGTGCGATGCCGACTGGGCGGTGCTGTGGCCGTACTACAGCAGCCCGTACCCCTGGCACATGGACCGGTCGAAGGCGATCCTGGACGCCTCGCGGACGCTGGCGAACTTCCGCCCCTGCGTCGGCTCGATTGCCCACTCGATCGGACGCTATCGCGACTATGACGGCAACGAGTTCCCCGGCCTGGCGGTGGACTGGGGCGCGACGCCCGGCATCGTCGGCAACGCGGACGTCACGGCCTCGAAGGGCCCGAACGACTTCCGTCTCTGGCACTACCGGAAGTGGGTGAAGGAGGCCGGGTTCCGTGGCCTGTACGTGGACGAGAACTACCTCGGCCTCGAGGAGAACTTCCTCACCGGCAACGCGCACTGGCTGCCGGATGGCCGCCTTCAGCGCGCCTACAACTACCTGGGCTTGCGCGAGTACTTCAAGCGCCTGAAGATGATGTTCGCCCAGAACGGCGTGCCCAGCCCGAACCTCTGGCAGCACATCACCGGCGGCGCCGCGTACCACGCCTGGTTCGGCGACATCTTCTTTGAGGGCGAGAACGTCGAGCCCACGGATCTGAACTTCGACTACCTCGAAGTTCTGCCGGCCGGCCGCCTGCGCGCCATCGGCAGTTCCGTCTGCGCCGGCGGCGTGATGACCATGATGTGCCAGTCCGACCGGCACCGGACCCAGTGGCACGTCAAGCACACCCACCAGTTCGTCGGGTGGGTCATGGCCCACGACATCCTGCCGGAGCAGGTGCCGCTCTACCCGAAGCTGTGCGAGGCCGGCCACCTGTGGGAGGACGACGTCCGCTTCCTGCCCTACTGGAAACCCGGCCCCTACGCCAGCCGGCAGGAGGGCTGCCTGGTCTCCGCCCATGCCACCAAGGACCGGGCCCTGTTGTGGGTGCTGAACACGGCCCGCAAAGACGCGGACGTGAAGGTGGCCGTAGACTGGAAAGCCGCCGGCCTGGACCCGGCCGAGATCGCCGGGACCAACGCCGAGACGGGCGCTGCCGTCCCGCTGGGTGCCGACGGCTTGACCGTAGGCGTGCCCCAGCGCGATTTCGTGCCGGTGCTGCTCGCGCCGCGGTGATCGGCCGTCAGAGAATCGCCCCCTCGTCCGCTCGCGAGAGAGGGGGCGGTGAGACAAGGCCTGTCCTCGATGCGAAGGACGGGCCCCAGAGCGACGCGGTCCTCAAGGCTTGCTTCTTGCCCCGTCGCCGAGAACCAAGAGGTGACCGACCCGGAGGTTCCACATGGCCAGGCCTCGTTGTCTCTTCGGTACGCTGGCAGTGGCCTTGTTGGCGGCGGCGGTCGTCGGTCCGGCGCTGATGGCGTAAAGCAAGGTTCTCAGCGGCTAGGGCTGTTCTGCCGGCGAGAGACGCCTTGAGGAACGCCAAGACCAGGTGGATAATGCCCATCGCGCTTCGCCTCCGTCAAGTTGCTGTGAGCCGAGAGTTGATGATTGAACCGATGCCCAAGAAATGGCGCGAGTCAACGGCCATGGGAGAGCCTGTGGGTCCCGAAAATTCCGTCCGGAGTCTGCGGGGTGAGTAACGGGTGTCGAAGGCCGTGATCTCCGGTAACCGGCTGACGGATTCGGAGGCCAAGGCCAATCGCAGCGAGGTGAGGAGAGCGTCGACGGCTGGCCTTTATCTCCTTCCTGGCCGATGCGCGCAGAGCGCGGCAGACAAGAGACGTAAGTGCTTGTAGAATAAGGCGGACGGAGTATTGGGGAGGGTCAGGTCACACTGGAGGTAGGGAACGCAGGAGAAGGCAGGGCATGAGGTCAGATCGCCCCAACGTGCTCTGGCTCTTCGCCGATCAACTGCGCCACCATGCCCTCGCCTGCAACGGGGATCCCAATGCTCGAACGCCTGCTCTGGACCGGCTTGCGGCCGAAGGGGTCGCCTGCGACTTGGCGGTCAGCCAGTATCCGGTGTGTATGCCGTTCCGGGCCGGGCTGGTGACGGGCCAGTACGGCCACGTCAACGGCCTGCGGGTCCATGGCGACCTCCTGGCCCCCGGCTGCCGGACCGTGGCGCACGCCTTCCGCGATGCGGGCTATCGGACTTCGTATGTGGGCAAGCTCCATCTGGCGAGCACGAACAGCAACTGGACCACGGGCGACGAATTCTGGGTTCATCCTGACCTTCGCGCCGGCTTTCAGGACTTCTTCGGCTTCGACCTGTCGAATCACTACTACAACACCCACTACTGCACCGGAGACGAGTGCCGGGGATTCAAGATTGAAGGGCATCAGACGGATGGCCTGACCGACCTCAGCCTGAAGTACCTCGCCGAGACCGCCATCCCGTCCGGTCAGCCCTGGTTGCACGTGATCAGCTATGAGGCCCCGCACCCGGGCGGCGGAAACGGGCGGAACCGATACATGCCCTTCCCCGCGCCCCACGAATACGAGGCCCTGTTCGATCCCCACGCGCTGCATCTCCGGGGCAATGTCCCTGATCCCCAGGACGACGCCGTTCGCAGGAAGACCGCCGGCTACTATGCCATGCTCGCGCATCTGGACTGCAACATGTCTCGCATTCTGGCTCTCCTGGAGAAACAAGGACAGAAGGACAACACGTTGATCGTCTTCTTCTCCGACCACGGCGAGATGCTCGGCAGCCACAACCGGTTCAACAAGGAAGTCGCCTACGACGAAGCCGTGCGGATCCCGTTGATCCTGCGTCTGCCCGGGACGATTCCCGCGGGAACCCGCTGCACGGGCGCCGTGAGCGGCATCGACATCTATCCAACCTGCGCGGCCCTTTGCGGCGTCCCGGCATTCCCGGAGGTGCAGGGGATGGACCTGTCCGCAACCCTCTGTGGACGCAACGGGCCCAATCGGGCGGAAGTCCTGATTCAATGGCTCGGCAAGACCCGGTATGGCTGGGGGGATTACCCCTATCGAGCCATTCGCACCGCGCGTTACACGTACTGTGTCAGTTCCAGCGACGTCAACGAACGGAATGGCGGGCACTTCCGCCTGCTCTTCGACAACGAGCAGGACGAGTACCAACTCCGCAACCTGTTCGGGAAACCCGAGGCGATCGCCGTCCAACGCGCGTTACACGCACAGCTCTGTCGCGCGATCGAAGCATCGGGTGAGGTCCTGCCTGACTTCGTCGCTCAAGTGTCACGAAGCTTGACTCCGGGAGAGGCAAAGGAGAACGCACCATGAACCGGTCTGTCTGGGAACGCTGGGTTACATGGTGTGCCGCGCTGCTGGTCCTGTCCGTGGCGATGACCATCCCGGCTTGGGCGATAGACAATCCCCAATGGGATCTGACGACCAAGGCCGGCCCCGACGCCGAGGTCCCCGGCTGGTATATCAACCTGGGCATCACCGGCGCCCGGGCCAAGCTCACCCCGGATGAACCGAAGTCCCTCCAGGTCATGTTCGTGTTCAAGGACACGCCGGCCTTCGGCAAGCTCGAGAAAGGCGACAAGATTGTCGGTGCCAACGGCAATCGGTTCCTCACGCCTCACAAGTTCGGTTACGGCATGGGCAAGTTCGGCTATGAGGGGCCCTTGATGGACCTGGGCAACGCCTTGGAGGAGAGCCAGGGCACGCGGAACGGCAAGCTGGCCCTCGACGTTTCGCGCGGCGAGCAAGAACGGAAGGTGGAGCTTCAGCTCACCACCAAGTATGGCAGCTTCTCTTCAACGTACCCGTTCGACTGCAAGAAGACGGATCTGATCCTTCACGAGACCTACGCCTTCCTGATCAAGGAGCAGAAGTCCGACGGAACCTGGCACGGCCGGCCACACATCAACGCGTTCGCCGCCCTGGCCCTGCTGGGCAGTGGGAACGCGGAGTACCTGCCTGCCGTCAAGAAGGCCATGGAGGCGATGGCCCGATCCACCAACGGGAAGATCCAGTATGGCGGCCTGCCCTGCTGGCAGTACACCCTGTATGGAATCGCGCTGAGCGAGTACTACCTGATCACCCGTGA
>CAYGZE010000269.1:0-6833 GCA_964354185.1 uncultured Anaerolineales bacterium
AACCTCGAAAAACTCGTCGAGGAGGGGCGGTTCCGCCAGGACCTCTACTACCGCCTCAACGTCTTCCCCATCCGCATCCCCCCCTTGCGGGAGCGCAAGAGCGACATCCTCCTCCTGGCCGACCACTTCGTCGAGAAGTACAGCAAGGTCCATCACAAGGACGTGCGGCGAATCTCCACGCCGGCGATCGACATGCTGATGAGTTACCACTGGCCGGGGAACGTCCGGGAACTCGAGAACTGCATCGAGCGGGCGGTCCTCGTCTCGAACGACGACGTGCTGCACGGCCACCATCTGCCCCCGACGCTCCAGACGGCCGAGGCGAGCGGCACCGTCCCGCACGGACCCCTCCAAACGGTGCTGGACAACGTCGAGCGCGAGATGATCCTGGACGCCCTGAAGTCCTCGCGCGGCAACATGGCCAAGGCCGCCCGGGCCCTCGGCATCTCCGAGCGCCTCATCGGCCTGCGGGTCAAGAAGACCGGCGTGGAGCCGAAACGGTTTCGCACTCCTCGGTAGGTCTGACGCTGGAATCCTACCTGTTGGTAGCCTTTCCAGATCTCCCCCCAAGCCCCGCCGGACGCACTGCGATTCCCGTAAGCGCCCGCTCCTACGAAGGTTAGATGCAGCTCGCGCGGCACCGGTCCGCCGTGGCATCCTCCTTGCAGTGGCAGGGGCAGCGTGCGCCTGTCGGGACACCCGAGGCCTCGGGGAGAAGGAGGAGTGCCGATGTACCACAGGTACCTGGCAGGTCTGGCGGGCGCAGGTCTCGTGGCCCTGGCCGCCCGTGCCGCTCCCGTCGTCGCCGAGGAGACGGCGCCCGCCGCCGCGCCGGCCGCGGTCGACACGGGCGACACCGCCTGGGTCCTGGCCGGGGCCGCCCTGGTCATGCTGATGACGCCCGGCCTGGCGTTTTTCTACGGCGGCCTGGTCCGAAGGAAGAACGTCCTGTCGGTCCTGATGCAGTGCATGGCCATCCTGTGCCTCATAAGCCTCCAATGGGTCCTCTTTGGCTACAGCCTGGCCTTCGGCCCCGACTGCAAGGGCCTGATCGGGGGCCTGGCGTGGGTGGGCCTCCAGGGAGTCGGGGCGGCGCCGAACCCGGACTACGCGGCGACAATCCCGCACAGCGCGTTCATGATCTTCCAGGCGATGTTCGCGGTGATCACGCCCGCCCTGATCCTGGGCGCGTTCGCCGAGCGGATGCGGTTCTCGGCATTCTGCGTCTTCTCGGTGTTGTGGGCGACGCTCATCTACGACCCCGTGGCCCACTGGGTGTGGGGCGCGGGCGGCTGGCTGCGGAACCTGGGCGCCCTGGACTTCGCGGGCGGCACGGTGGTGCACATCAACGCGGGCCTGTCGGCGCTGGCGTGCGCCGTGTTCCTGGGGAAGCGGATCGGGTTCCCGGGGAAGATTTCGCCGCCGCACAGCATGCCGCTGGCGGTGCTCGGGGCGGGCCTGCTGTGGTTCGGGTGGTTCGGGTTCAACGCGGCCAGCGCGCTGGGCGCGAACGGCCTGGCGGCCAACGCGTTCGTCGTGACGCACGTCGCGGCGGCGGCCGCCGGCTTCGCGTGGGCCCTGCTGGACTGGTTCCTCGAGCGCCGGCCGACGGTCCTGGGGATCATCACGGGCGCGGTGGCGGGCCTCGTGGCCATCACGCCGGCCGCGGGCTTCGTGACCCCCCTGGGGGCGATCGGCATCGGGGCGGGCGCGGCCGTCATCTGCTGGGTCTTCGTCATGATCCTCAAGGCCCGGCTCGGCTACGACGATTCGCTCGACGCCTTCGGCGTTCACGGGATCGGCGGCGTCTGGGGCGCCCTGGCCACCGGCCTCTGGGCCACCAAGGCGGTCAACGGAGCAGGGAGCGACGGCCTGTTCCACGGAAACGCCGGGCAGATGGGCGTGCAAGCGCTGGCGGTCCTCTGCACGATGGCCTTCGCGTTCGTCGGAACGCTCGTCCTGCTGAAGGTGGTCGACGCCCTGGTGGGCCTGCGCGTCACGGAGCACGAGGAGCGGATCGGCCTGGACCTCACGCAGCACCGCGAAGCCGGCTACACGCTGGTGGACTAAGGAGCGAATCCCATGAAATACGTCGTCGCCGTGATTCAGCCCGACCGCCTGGAAGAGGTCCTCCAGCGTCTCAGTGACAAGGAGATCCACCTCGTGACGGTCTCGAGCGTCATGGGGCGCGGCCGGCAGAAGGGCATCGCCGAGGTTTACCGGAGCCACAAGGAGGCGGGGAGCCTGCTGCGCAAGGTGAGGCTCGAGATCGCGGTGAACGAGGCGTTCGTGCAGCCGACGGTCGATGCGATCGTCGGGGGCGCCCGGACGGGGCAGATCGGGGACGGCAAGATCTTCATCCTGGACCTCCCGCAGTGCATCCGCATCCGGACGGGCGAAACGGGGGGCGAGGCCATCGGGTAGGGGCCGGGAGTTACCATTCAGTAGGATTCCGCGTGCAGTTCCTACCGGCCGGTGGGATTTGCAGGAAGCCCTGCGCCGCCAGAAACGGCCTAAGTCCATGCCGTGAAAGGTCTTGCGGAAAACACGGGCGGTTGGCACGCCGTTCGCGGCAACTCGGCTGGCAGGACCTGAGTCTACACGCACGCGGGCAACGCCCGTGAAAAACAGAGGGCACCCCTGGTCAAGGAGCGAGAGGTATGACCCCGAAGGAGTTCTTTGAGTACGCCAAGAAGAACCGCTCCGACATGGTGGACCTGAAGTTCGTCGACCTGCTGGGCACGTGGCAGCACTGTTCGTTCCCGGTAGACGTCCTCGACGAGGACACGTTCGTGGACGGCCTGGGGTTCGACGGGTCGAGCATCCGCGGCTGGCAGGGCATTCACGTGTCGGACATGCTCGCCGTGCCCGACCCGGACACGACGTGCATGGACCCGTTCTTCGCGCAGCCGACGGTGAGCGTCATCGCGGACATCGTCGACCCGGTCTCGAAGAAGCCGTACACGCGCGACCCGCGGTACGTCGCGCGGAAGGCCGAGGCCTACCTGAAGAAGACGGGCATCGCCGACACGGCCTTCATCGGGCCGGAGCCCGAGTTCTTCATCTTCGACGAGGTCCGGTACGAGCAGAACCAGCACCGCGGGATGTACGAGATCGACTCGAAGGAGGGGGCCTGGAACACCGCCCGGTTCGAGGAGCCGAACCTCGGGTACAAGCCGAGTTTCAAGGGCGGCTACTTCCCGGTCAGCCCGACCGACACGCTGGGCGACATCCGCGCCGAGATGGTGGCCGAGATGCGCAAGGTCGGCATCGTCGTCGAGGCCCATCACCACGAGGTGGCCACCGCCGGCCAGGCTGAGATCGACATGCGTTTCAAGCCCCTGCTGCAGATGGGCGACCAGATGATGTGGTACAAGTACATCTGCAAGAACGTGGCGAAGCGGCACGGGAAGACCGTCACGTTCATGCCGAAGCCCATTTTCCAGGACAACGGCTCGGGCATGCACACGCACTTCTCGCTGTGGAAGGGGAAGAAGCCCCTCTTCGCGGGCAACGGGTACGCGGGCCTGAGCGACCTCGCGCTCTGCGCGATCGGGGGCATCCTGAAGCACGCGCCGGCGATCCTGGCGCTAGCGGCGCCGACGACGAACTCCTACCGCCGGTTGGTGCCGGGGTTCGAGGCGCCGGTCAACCTGTGCCTGTCCGCCCGCAACCGGTCGGCCTCCTGCCGCATCCCGATGTACTCCGCCAGCCCGAAGGCCAGGCGCGTCGAGTTCCGCTGCCCCGACCCGTCGTGCAACGGCTACCTCACGTTCGCGGCCGTCATGATGGCCGCGCTGGACGGCATCGAGCGGAAGACCAGCCCGGGCAAACCCCTGGACCGCGACATCTACGAGATGACGAAAGAGGAACTCGCCGGCACGCCCAAGACGCCCGGCTCGCTCGAAGAGGCCATCGCGGCGCTCGAGAAGGACCACGCGTTCCTGCTGAAGGGCGACGTGTTCACGGCCGACCTTATCGAGGCCTGGATCGCCTGGAAGCGGGAGAAGGAACTGGACGAGATGCACCTCAGGCCGCACCCGCACGAGTTCCATCTGTACTACGACGCGTAGAAAGCAGCCGCCCCGCCGCCGGGGACGACGGCCGGCCGACAGTCAGGCCAAGGCGGGGCGCCGCAGCCCGGAAAGCGAAGAGGGTCGTACCCCCCTCTTGCGTGACCGAGGGGGCGCCTTGCTCATGGGCGCCCCCGAGGTTTCTCAGGGCCGGGCGGCGGCCCGCGGTGCGGCCTTGAGGCGAACCAAGGTTGCCAACCTTCGTAAGGAGGCTACAATTCCGGGATTACCGGGCCGTTCGTGAGTCGGTGTCGTCACACGCAAGCCGTCAGGGGGTACGATCCGGATGAACGTTGGCTCCCATTCAGCGCGCTGCCGCGCGGCGGAGGCTCCTGCGCCCCGCGGCCTGTACGACCCCGCCCAGGAGCGCGACGCGTGCGGCGTGGGCTTCGTCGCCCGACTGGACGGCCAGCCGCATCACCAGATCGTGGCGGACGCGGTCCAGGTCCTCGTGAACCTCGAACACCGCGGTGCCGTCGGCGGCGACAAGGCCACCGGCGACGGCGCGGGCTTGCTCCTGGAGATGCCGGACGGCTTCTTCCGGCGCACCTGCCCGCCGCTCGGGATCGCCCTTCCGGCGAGCGGCCCGTACGCCGTGGGCATGGTCTTCCTGCCGACGGACGCCGAGGCGGCCAAGCGGTGCGCGGCGGCCCTGGAGTCCGCCGCGGCGGAGGAAGGCTGCGCGCTCGTGGGCTGGCGCGAGGTGCCGACGTCGGGCGACCTTCTCGGGGAACTCGCGCGGTCGTCACAGCCGGCCATCCGGCAGGTGTTCCTCGCCCCCGGCCGCGTGGCGCCCGAGGCCTTCGAGCGGAAACTGTACGTCATCCGCCGCCGGGCGGAGAAGACGGCGGCGGCGTGGCCGGAGGCCTGCGCGTTCTACGTCGCCAGCCTCTCGAGCCGCACGATCGTCTACAAGGGGATGCTCAGCGCGTCGCAACTGCTGGCGTTCTACCCCGACCTGGGCGACGCGGAGTTCGCGGCGTCGTTCGCGGTGGTCCACCAGCGGTACAGCACGAACACGTTCCCGACGTGGAGCCTGGCCCAGCCGTTCCGGATGCTCGCGCACAACGGGGAGATCAACGCCCTGCGCGGCAACATCAACCACATGCGGGCGCGCGAGGGGGACCTGGAGTCGCCCCTCCTGGGCGACGACCTCCGGAAGGTCCTGCCGGCGATCGTCGAGGGCGGAAGCGACTCGGCCACGTTCGACAACGTGCTGGAACTCGTGGTGCTGGCGGGGCGTTCGCTGCCGCACGCGGCCATGATGATGGTGCCCGAGGCCTGGGGCGCCAAGTTCCACATGAGCGACGACAAGCGGGCCTTCTACGAGTACCACAGCGCGATCATGGAGCCGTGGGACGGGCCGGCGGCCCTCGTCTTCACCGACGGGCGCTACCTCGGCGCGACGCTCGACCGCAACGGCCTGCGCCCCTGCCGCTTCACGGTGACCAGGGACGGCTACGTCGTGCTGGCCTCCGAGACCGGGGTGCTCGAGTTCGAGCCGTCCGAGATCGCGCGCCGCGGGCGGCTTCAGCCGGGAAGAATGCTCCTGGTGGATCTTCAGCAACACCGCATCGTGCCGGACAACGAGATCAAGGCCAAGATGAGCCGCCAGAAGCCCTACCGGCGGTGGGTCAACGCCAACCGGATCGAGTTGCGCGGCCTGGGGGTGCCGTCGGACATCCCGGCGACCGACCCGGAGGTCCTCCTGCGGGAGCAGCACGCATTCGGCTACTCGGAAGAGGAACTGCGGATGGTGGTGGGCCCGATGGCGTCGCGCGGCCAGGAGGCCGTCGGGTCCATGGGCAACGACGCGGCGCTGGCGGTCCTCTCGGACCGGCCGCAACTCGTGTTCGCCTACTTCAAGCAACTCTTTGCGCAGGTCACGAATCCTCCCATCGATCCGCTGCGGGAGGAACTCGTGATGTCGCTGATGAACTTCGTCGGGCCGGAGCGGAACCTCCTGGCAGAGACGCCGGAGCACGTGCGGCGCCTCAAGTTGCCGCACCCCGTCCTGACGCCCGAGGACATGGAGCGGATCCGGGCGACGCAGAACCCCGACCTGGCGGCCCGGGACATCGACATCCTGTTCCCCGCCCGGGGGGACGGCCGGGCCCTAGAGGCCGCCCTCGACGCCGTCTTCGCCGAGGCCGAGGCGGCCATCGCCCAGGGGGCGCGGCTGCTGATCCTCACCGACCGCCGCATGGACCGCGAGCGCGCGGCCATCCCGGTCCTGCTGGCGACCGCCGGCCTCCACCATCACCTGATCCGCAAGGGCCTGCGGACGCGGGCGGGCATCCTCGTGGAGAGCGGCGAGGTGCGCGAGGTGCACCACTTCGCCCTGCTGGTGGGGTACGGGGCGAACGCGATCTGCCCGCGCGTGGCCTTCGCGACGGTCCGCCAACTGGCCGAGAACGAACTCCTGGAGGGGCCCCTGCGGCCGGAGGAGGCCGCCGACCACTACATCACCGCGGTCAAGAAGGGCCTGCTGAAAACCTTCAGCCGCATGGGCATCTCGACGATCCGCAGTTACTTCGGGGCCCAGATCTTCGAGGCCGTCGGCCTCGCGAGCGCGCTGGTGGACCGGTACTTCTGCGGCACGGCCTCGCGCGTCCAGGGCATCGGCCTCGAGGAGATCGCGCGGGAGGCGACGGCCCTGCACGCCCGCGCGTTCCCGGACGAGGGCGAGCCGGAGCGCCTGCTGGGCGTCGGCGGCCAGTACCACGTCCGCGTCGGGGGCGAGAACCACCTGTGGACGCC
>CAYGZE010000270.1:0-4565 GCA_964354185.1 uncultured Anaerolineales bacterium
TCTCCTGGATGGTCTTGAGTTTCAGGCGCGGGTGCTTGCCGGCGCTCGTGTCGCGTTCCTGGTCGTTGGCGTCCGAGAGCCAGATGTCGGCCGTCGCCCGCAGCCGCACCGTCTCGGCGGCCGCCCGGGGCGCACCGCACGCCAGGGCCAGGGCCAGGGCAACGGAACAGGCGACGATTCGGCGCATCACGTTCTCCTTCCGTTTCCCGGCGCTCCGCCGCGAGGGGCGGCGCGCCTTGCAGCCCGACGCGGCACGCTGCCGACCTGCATGACGATCGACTCCAGGTGCGGTTCGGGCCCGCACCGGATCGTGTAGCGGTGGTCGCGGCCGGGCGCAGGCACGCGTTCGACGTGCTCCGCGCGGGCGCCGCCGGCCGTCCGCCAGACGTGCGTGACGTCGAGCGGCGCCGCGCACCAGGCGGTCCGATCGTCGGTGTAGTGGGCGCGGACCTTGGCGTCGATCATGCCGACCTTGCCGACGAACCTGACGTACGCAGTCCTCGTGGGCCGATCGAGCGCCGCCTCGCCCTGGGCCGCGAAGTGCCAGCGATGGCGGTCCTCCAGCAGGGGCGACGCGAACAGGGGCCGCCAGGGACCCTCCTCGGACTCGGCGAGGAAGGCGGCCACGCGGTCCTCGGTCGGATCGCCCGGCGCCTTGCCGCGAAACGCGCCGAAGGCGTAGATGCGCCGCAGGAGGCCGTGCGGCGGCGCGTCCACGCGGAAGGTGACGGCATAGTCGCGCCCGGGGTCGGCTGGCAGGATGCGGTCCGCCGGGTCCGCCACGAACCGCACGTTCTCCAGGCGGCAGGCCTTGCGGCGGACGTCGTCCTCGCTGCGGAAGTTCGTCTCGACGATCCAGCGGCGCGTGGGCAGTCCGTCCTCGTCGCCGAAGCGGACGGCGAGGTCGTTCGGCCCCTCGACCAGCCGCCCCAGCGAACCGGGGGCCGCCAGGACCGCCGACGCGACGCGGAGCGACTCCAGGCCGCACGACTCCGGCCCGCTCGCGTCGAACTCAAAGCGCAGGAGGTATCGATACGCGTTGACCACGTGGGGCGTCAGATCGAGCCGCACCGTGCGGCGGCCCGCCTCCGCGCTCTCCCACACGGTGAACCACGCGAGGTCGGGGTCCACCGCCGCCCGGATGCGCGCGCGGCAGGCCGCGTCCTGGAAGACGGTCGCCTCCAGGATACAGCCGTCGCGCGGCGCCTGGCGGCCGTCGAGGGCGGGCGTGCCCGTGAAGACGTACGGCGAGTCGAACTCGAAGGTGCACGCGCACGGCCCCGGCCGCGCGGCGACGACCCCGCGGCGGCGCGGCTCCAGGCCGTCGGACTCCAGGACGCCCGCCTCGAAGTCGCGGCTGGCCGACGTGAGGTCGGGCGCGTAGACCCACCGCCCGTTGCCGAAGCGGCGGTGGGGCGGGTGCCGCTCCCACGGGCCGTCGTCGCGCCACTCCGCCGGCCACCGGGCCTTGAAGTCGCTGCAGTTGGAGAACCAGATCCAGAGGCCCTCGTGGAACGTGTGCCGCTCCAGCCGCTCGCCCGGTCGCAGGACGAAGTCCATCGTGTGGGCGTGGACGGCGTACGGGCGGTCGTACGACGGTGCGACGCGGTAGAGGTCGGCCATCCGCTCGGGCGGGCGGTCCGGCAGGTAGTACGGCCGCGAGGGGTTCCGCTGGCGGCTTACCAGCGTCGGGTCGGCCAGGCACTCCTCGTAGCCGGCGATGGCGTCCTCGTGCGGCGGATGGCGGCGATGGAAGGCCTGGAGGTCGGCGTCCAGCAGGTGCCACGCGCCGCCGTAGAACACCTCGGTCGCCTCGTGCTCCTTGAGGTGGGCGATGCGGGCGTCGTCCAGACCGGCCGCGCGGCAGAGGACGGCCAGCAGGTTCGCCGTCAGGCCGCAGATGGACCAACCGAAACAGTTCAGCATCTTGATGGGATCGTAGACGAAGTGGCCGGTCAGCCGCTCCAGGGGCGGGCAGTAGTGGTAAACCCCCTCGCGCGGGTCGACGAGCAGTTGCCACAGGGCGACGGCGAGGTCCTCGCCCCGGCGGCCGGCCAGGCGCGGCGAGGCCAGGAGGCGCCGCAGGCTCGAGAAGTCCGTGGCGCCGGCCGCCGTCACGCGAGGCGAGATGACCATGGCCGGCGTCCTTCCGCGCGGAGTCCTGGCGTCACGGCGCCTTCTCGGGGCCCGGCGCGGCCGGCAGCCGCCCGCCGAGGGCCTCGAAGAAGGCGTAGGCGAACCTGTCGGGGACGTGGCTCGACGGGTCCTCGGTGGGAGCGAGGGCGGACTCCTCGGCGAAGTCGCCGCCGCGCGGCGGGCGCATCCGCGTCAGGTTCAGCCGCCACGCGCCCGCGCGCTTGGCCGCATCGGCCGGCCCCGCGACCTCCGCGAGCGGGAGGGCGACCTCGACCGTCCAGGCGCGCTCCTCGCGCGCGGTCGCCGCCTTCAGGGCCGACTGCCACGCCTCGGTCCGCCCGCCCAGGTCGTCCAGCACCGAGCCGTCGGGGTTGACGATCAGGTGGTGGTACTCGCGCGTCGGCTCGGGGCCGACCTTGAGGAAGACCTCGACGGAGTCGTCCTCCCAGACGTTGCCGTCGCGCAGGCGCTTCTGGCTGACGAGCGCGCCGGGCTGCGGGTCGGTGCAGCGGAAGGCGATGTAGAGCGTCTCGGCGTCGGCCGCCAGGAGCGCCTCGGTCGGGCAGTTGGGCTTCTCGGGGTTGCCGTCGAGCAGGCGCAGCGCCGCGCGTGCCGCGCCCTTCCAGCAGGCGTCGTCGAGCCGCCCGTCCACGGTCGGCGCGCTCGCCGCCTTGGGCACGAGGAGGGCGGGGCGGCCCTCGACGGCGGCGCCCTGCCAGGCGGCCTCGCCGGCGACGCGCCGGGCCGACTTCACCTGCGAGAGGACCTCGCGGTAGACCTCGTGGTACGCCCGCAGGGTCAGGTAGTTGCGCAGGGTGTAGCCGCTGTGCTTCAGGGCGTCGTCGCTGAAGTCGCGCTGGTACTCGGCCGGGTAGGAGGGATGCAGGTTGTCGCCGAGGAGGGTCTTCGCGAAGTCGGTCGGCTGCCGCGCCAGCATCTCCTGGTAGAAGTCGACGAGGGGGATCCTGCCTTCGCGCGCGACGGTCCGGGCCGCCTCGACGAACGACTCGACGCGGGCGGTCTCCTTCTCGCTGCCGGCCTGGTCGCCCTTGGGCGGGATCGTATAGAGGATCGGCACGGTGCCGTTGTCGAGGCACTTGCGGACGATCTGGCGGAGGTTCTCGGTGTACTCGGGCGGCTGGGGTCCCTGGTAGGTGTCGTTGGTGCCCCACATGATGAGGGCGACCTCGGGGTTCAGGCGCTTCAGCCACTCGTCCATGTGGGCGAGGCCCCACGCGGTGGTGGTGCGGCCCTCGTTGCCGAAGTCGGCCCCCTTCCATCCGCGCCAGCATCGGCCCTGGACGTACTTGCGGATCCAGGCGTGGGCGTCGACCAGGTCGGCGGGGAGGTTCTTGACCTCCCCCTCGAGCGGGACGAAAAAGGCCATCGTGATCGTGATGGAGTCGCCGAACTGGGCGACCGTGCCGGGCTGGCCGGTGAACCGCGCGTGCACGGCCTTCATCGGCTCGGCCCAGGCCGGGGCCCCGGCCGCGAAGGCGCTCGCGGCCAGGCCCAGGAACACCCCCGCCAGGCAGGCTGCGCGTCGCATCGGGCGTCCGCCTTTCCGTGGGACCACACCGCACCGACCGGCTATTCTAGCACACGGCCCGGCCCCCTGCAAACACGGCCCGGGGGCCGCCGCCCGGACACGTCGTGCCGCCGGCGCGCGGCGGGCCGGTTTCCGATTGCCTCGCCCGGCGCGCGCGGCTACGATTTCTGCCCTGTGCCCGGCGGCGGCGAGGAGGTGCCTCGCCGCGGGGCCCAAGCGCGATGGGGAACGACCATGCGGATCGAGAAGGGCTCGCGGCTCGTCATGATCGGCGACTCGATCACCGACTGCGGCCGCGCCCAGCCCATCGGCGAAGGCGGCGGCCTGGGGACAGGCTACGTCCTGTTCGTCGACGCGATGCTCGGGGCGGCGCGGCCGGACCTGGCGATCCGCGTCACGAACGTCGGCACGAGCGGCAACACCGTGCGCGACCTGGCGGCCCGGTGGCAGCGCGACGTCCTGGACCTCGGGCCCGACTGGCTCAGCGTCCTGATCGGCATCAACGACGTGTGGCGGCAGTTCGACTGCCCGCGGTGCCCCGAGATCCACGTGGCCCTCCAGGAGTACGAGCGGACGCTGGACGACCTGGTGGGCCGCGCGCGGCCGGGCCTCAAGGGACTCATCCTGATGACTCCCTACTTCATCGAACCGAACCGCAAGGAGCCGATGCGGGCCCGGATGGACCGCTACGGGGCCGCCGTCCGCCGCCTTGCCGCCAGGCACGACGCGATCCTCGTCGACACGCAGGCGGCGTTCGACGGGGTCCTGGCCGCCTGCCACCCGATGACCCTGGCCGGGGACCGGGTCCACCCGAACCCTACCGGGCACATGATCCTGGCGCGGGCGTTCCTGAAGGCCGTCGGCTTCGCGTGGTGAATTC
>CAYGZE010000270.1:4665-6788 GCA_964354185.1 uncultured Anaerolineales bacterium
CGCGTGACGGCCGTCTGCGACGTCGACCAGACGAAACTCGACCGGGCCGTCGCCGCCTGCAAGGGCGCCGCCACCGGCTACCGCGATTTCCGCAAACTCCTCGAACACAAGGACCTCGACGCCGTCGTCGTCGCCGCGCCGCCCCACTGGCACGCCCTCCTGGCCGTCGCCGCCCTGAAGGCCGGCAAGGACCTCTTCCTCGAGAAGCCGATGAGCCTGACCGTGGCCGAGAGCCAGGCCATCTGCCGGGCCGCGAAGGACGGCGGACGCATCACCCAGGTCGGCACGCAGATTCACGCCGGCGAGAACTACGCCCGCGTCGTCGAGATCGTCCGCTCCGGCGTGCTCGGCAAGATCAATACCGTGCGCACGTTCTTCCACCTGGGCCTCTCGCGCGCCGGCATCGGCAAGGCCGACGACGCCGACCCGCCCGCCACGCTCGACTGGGAGATGTGGGTCGGCCCCGCGCCGATGCGCCGCTACAACCCCCTGATTACGGGCGGGGCGCACCTCCACTGCTCGTTCATGGACTTCAGCGGCGGCTGGCTGCCCGGCATGGCGCCGCACATCATCGACCTGCCCATCTGGGCCCTCGACCTGCCGCTGCCGGGCCATGTGGCGTGCACGGGCGGGCGGAGCGTCCTGGAGGACATCGGCGACTGCCCCGACGTCCAGGAGGTCCTCTTCCAGTACCCGGGCCTGACGATGACGTGGATGATGAACCTGACGAACTCGTACGGCTGGGACTTCCAGGGCGCGGGCGGGCGGGCGCGGCGGCTCGGCGTCTACTTCCACGGCGACCTCGCCACCCTCTGGGCCGACTACGGCTCGTTCAAGATCATCCCCGAGGCCGACCCGAAGGCCGAGGTGAAACTGCCCGAGCCGTCGCTCCCGCGCTCCAAGGGCCATTACCGCGAGTGGATCGACTGCATCAAGTCGCGCCAGGAGCCGTCCTGCAACGTCTTCTACCACCACCGGGTCAACGTGCCGTGCTGCCTGGCCAACCTGTCGCTGCGGCTGGGGCGGTCGGTCCGGTTCGATCCGAAGACGGAGACGGTCGTCGGCGACGCCGAGGCGGCGCGCGGCCTGGCGCCGGTCTACCGCAAGCCGTGGACGCTGGGGTGACGCCCGGGCGCCAAGCGGTCCCGCACACGTTTGGCGCGGTCGGTCTCCTGACCGACCGCGCCGGACGCCGGGGAATCGCGGCGGGTCAGGAGACGCGCCGCGCGAAACGACGCTGCATCGTGAGGAGCACGCGATGGCGGAACTGACGGGCCGGGAGCGGGTCGGGCGGATCCTGCGGCGGGAGCCGGTCGACCGCGTCGCCGCCTCCGAAGGGTTCTGGGGCGACGTCTACCGCAAGTGGGTCGCCGAGGGCCACATCAAGGACGGCGAGGCGCTCGAAGACCACTTCGGCTTCGACCTGCGCGTCCAGTGGTGCTTCAACCTGGTGGCCGACCTCGACTTCAAGGATGAGATCGTCGAGGAGACCGCCGAGACCAAACTCGTCCGGAGCGGCAACGGGGCGCTCCTCAGGTGGTGGAAAGAGCGGGGCGGCACGCCGGAGCACGTCGACTTCCTCGTCAAGGACCGGCGCGGCTGGGAGGAGCACATCCGGCCCCACCTCGTGCGGACCGACACGCTGCGCCGCCGCATCAACTTCGAGGCCTACCGGTCGGTCAAGGAGAAGTGCGCCCGCGAGAACCTCTTTTTCTTCTGGGGCGGCGTGAACGTCTTCGAACTCATGCACCCCGTCTGCGGCCACGAGCACATGCTCGTGGGCATGGCCCTCGAACCCGACTGGGTCCGGGACATGGGCGCCGCCTACGCCGAACTCACGCTACAACTCATGGATATCCTTTTCAAAGAGGAGGGCCTGCCCGACGGCGTCTTCTACTACGAGGACATGGGCTTCAAGGAGAAGCCCTTCATGTCGCCCGCCATGTACAAAGACCTCATCTGGCCCGCGCACCTGCGGACGTTCCAGGACGCGCACGCGCGGGGCCTGCCGGTGGTGGTCCACTCGTGCGGCTACGTGGAGCCGCTCGTTCCGGGCCTGATCGAGGCGGGGATGGACTGCCTCCAGGCGATGGAGGTGAAGGCGGGGATGGACCTCCTGCGCC
>CAYGZE010000271.1:0-3090 GCA_964354185.1 uncultured Anaerolineales bacterium
GAAAAACGGGTTGGCGCGCGCGGAATTTGCCGATTTTGGGGCCCGGCGGCGGGCCAAATCGGCCCTGGCGCTAGCGCCAGGGGGGTCGGGCCTCGCGGATGTTAAGATGGGTAAGGCAAAACACGTCGGTTTTCGGTCGTTTTTTGACGTTTTACGTACGGATTGCGGCGCTTTTGGTCGGTTTTTGATCGCTTTTGACGGCTTTTTGCGCTCGATGGGTAGCGATGCGTCCATAACACTTACGTGAGTTGCGGACTCGCCGTGTCCGAAACAGGGCCAGAAGAGGAGTCGCCAACACCCATTTAAACAGGCGGGACTGGGGACTGGGAAGGCACAACAGGGGCCAAGGCGGGACCGGGGGCGAGGCTCCAGGAAGAGTGCGGAGTGGCGAACGGCGCCACGAGCCGCGAGCCGGCTTCGCCCGCCGCGACGGCCGGCGGGCTACGCCGTGCCAGGGCCGCGAGCGACGAGCCAAGGCGAACGACCACGGCGTCTCACGCAGAGGCGCAAAGGACGCAGAGAACAGCACTTACGAATGCGGAATGCGGGGCGAGCGACACGGCCACGGCCGAGCCTCCAGGACAGGGTGCGTCCCTGACGAACGCGGTTAGGGGTGCCCCCGGATTACCCACAAGCCGGATTATCGGACCTGCCGATTTGACAACTGCAAAATCCGGTGTATAGTTAGCCATTGACAAAGGCAGTTCGCCGCGGGCTGACTCTGTACATTGGAGGGCGTTCGGGTCTACTTGCTTGCAGCGGTTCTGTGGATTCGCCCAGCGGCCCCATTGCGGGGGGAAAGCCGCGGGCGCCGAAGTCTTCCCCCCGGGGCTGATCCAGCGTAGCGCACTGTTAAGAGGGGGCATGTCATGGAGCGGGCAAGCACCTATCGGCGGCTTGGGTCCATCGCAAGCGCGATGGCGGCGCTCGTGGTCGTCAGTCTCGCGGTCGCGGTCCCTGCCCCGGCGGTGACGGTCGACCTGACCACCGGCAAGGGGGCCACCGGGACGATCAACGGTGCCGTTTTCGTCGTCGACACGGACGACGAGGCCACCGGCACGGGCGTATTCGATCCTTTCCTGCGCATCCAGGCCAGCGGTACGGAACGAGGCTACAACACCAGTTACACCGCGAAGGCCATCTTCGACGACAAGAGCCCGGCCAATTACACGCACGACATCCAGCTTCAGGACATCTCGACGCGGACGAGCGATTCGGTGCAGTATTACGAGTTCTTCCTGGACATCAATGAAAGCGCCGGCGGCGGCAATGAGTACCTGTCGCTCGACGCCCTGCAACTGTACACGTCGCCGACCGGCATGAAGTCCACCACCACGTTCAGCCCCGCCGGCGACGAGCAGCACGGGACGCTTCCCGGCTTGGGGACGCTCCGCTATAACCTGGACGCCGGCGACAGCATTGTCCTTCTCGACTTCCTGCTCATCGGGAGCGGCAGCGGCCGGGCGGACATGACGGCGCTCATCCCCGTCAGTCTGTTTGACGGCGCGGCCGGGACCGACTACGTCTACCTGTATTCGTACTTCGGCGGCCTCGGCACGACAGGGAGGGGCGCGGCCAAGAAGGACTGGGGGGCCAGCGATGGGTTCGAGGAGTGGGCGCATGAGGAGGCCCCGCCGACGCCCGTCGTCGTGGTCGTTCCCGAGCCGATGACGGCGTGCGGCCTGTGCCTGGGTGTGCTGGGCCTGGCCGGCTACCTCCGTCGGCGGGTCGCCGCGGCCTGACGGCCGCACCGATCGGGACCGCCCTCCCCTGCCACCCCCGATGCGCGCGCCCGAGCGGCGCCCTCCATCCGCGCGCGCTCGCCGAACCAAACGGCAACGGCGCGGCGGCGCGTCCTGAGCCATCCCCAGGTGCCCTCCCGTGCCTTCCGTGGCCGGAGGCACGGTCCCCCAACCCGCGCGGACCCGTGGCACGGGGAACGGGCTTGAGGAATGCCTGCACTTCTGCCATGATGCCACCATGAACGCCGCGGCCTTGGTCGACACCGACGCTACCGGGGAAGGGCGAAAAGAGGTATCCTGCCCCCGGACCTCATACAGAAGGGCGGGATATGTGGCTCCTTTGCGCGTCTATCTGCTTAAGGTTGCCGTGATTGCAGGCGCTTGTCTCGCCCACGGTTGGGGCTGTACCGAGAGTCAGCACAATGGACACGAGCGACTACCCGACGACGACCAAACGAATGAGGCCTTCGCTGTGAGGACTGACGTAACCCTGGGATTGGCGCGAAGCGTGGAACTGGTTCGCCACCTGCCTTGTCAGAACGTACGCCGGTGGCCGCCAGTCGACGATCGCGATTCAAGATTGCGGCGGCTTCAGGAGATTCTTGAGGGTCTGGATAAGGACGCTTCCCCGGAATGCCTGAAATATTGGGAAATATTGGGGACACAATACTATTTTTCCGTTGACAATCGCGGCGGCGCGAGGTAGCGTGCGGTCATGGCTCGCCTCGCCCGCGTCATCGCCGAAGGGTACCCGCACCACGTCACGCAGCGCGGCAACCGCCGCCAGCGGACCTTCTTCCGAGACCGGGACTACGAAAACTACCTCGACCTAATGGCCGCCTGGTGCGCCAGGCACGACGTGGCGATCTGGGCCTGGTGCCTGATGCCGAACCATGTCCACCTGATCGCGGTCCCGCGCACGCGAGAGGGTCTGGCGCGGGCCGTGGGCGAGGCGCATCGGCGATACACGCGGCTTGTGAACCTTCGCAAGGGCTGGCGGGGGTACCTCTGGCAGGGGCGGTTCGCGTCGTACCCGATGGACCGGGACCACGCGCTGGCGGCGGCGCGGTACATCGAGCGAAACCCCGTGCGGGCGGGGCTCGTGAAGCGGGCGTGGCGGTGGCCGTGGTCGAGCGCGGCGGCCCATGTCGAGCGGCGTGGCGACCGGCTGATCGCGCCCGGAGACCCTCTGCGGGCGGAGGTTGGCGACTGGCGACGGTTCCTCCTGGCGGGGGAGGACGCCGAGGAGGTCGCCCTCGTGCGTCGTCACGCCCGGACGGGCCGCCCGCTGGGCGACGGGGCGTTTGTGTCCGCGCTGGAATCGCTCCTGGGTCGCCCCCTTGCGGTG
>CAYGZE010000271.1:3190-6779 GCA_964354185.1 uncultured Anaerolineales bacterium
GGCAAGCGCGGGCGACCGAGGAGGGGAAGAAAATAGTATTGTGTCCCCAATTTGACATAGTATTGTGTCCCCAATTTGACCTGGGTCGCCCTTTTGCGGTGGGCAAGCGCGGGCGACCGAGGAGGGGAAGAAAATAGTATTGTGTCCCCAATTTGAGGGCTACGCCGTGCCAGGGCCGCAAGCCAAGGCGCACGGCAACGGCGCGGCGGCGCGTCCTGAGCCATCCCCAGTCCCCCTCCCGTGCCTTCCGTGCTGGAGGCACGACTGTTCTGTAGCCCCGGCCGCAAGGCCGGGGAACGCGACGGCGCAGGAACCCTCTTCTTCTTTCTGCCAAGCCCCGGAGGGGCGACAGAATAGGGCGGCCAATCGCCCCTCCGGGGCTCCACGACCAAGAGGAGGAATGTGAGACTCGCGCCTCGGCCTGCCCCGGGCTTGCGCCCCGGGGCTACAGAACAAGCGCCCTTGACGGGGCTGGCAAACAGCACCGGCCTCCGTTGCCCAAGATGGGGATCGGTCAGCAGAAAACCCCCCTTGAGGAATGCCTGCACTTCTGCCATGATGCGACTATGAACGACGACGCCCTCTTGGGGGCGACCCTGGGGCCGAGGTCCGGCCACCCATCACATCCACCAGGAGATGCTTTCATGTCCAAGAAACGACGCATAGGCCGGGGCGCGGCCCTCCAGAGGCTCGCGGCGGGCGGCGCGGCCCTCGCCCTGTCGGCGATCGTCCCGGCGTCCCTCTTGGCGGCCGACGAGGGCCGGCCCGCCGACGTCGCGCCCAGCGCCTATCTGTACCAGGCGGACCGCAAGCCCGACGAGAACCCGCCCGAGGCCTGGATCCTCCTCATGCAGTACGCCAACCTCCCGTTTGACCAGCCGGTGGACGTGCGCGCGCCGGCGGTCCGGAAGGCCCTCTGCGGCCTCCTGTGGGAGGAGGTGCGGCCCGTGCGGCAGGTGGAACTTGCGTGGCCGGCGGACGCCAAGGGCCGGCCCTCGCCGGAGGAGGTCGCGCTCGTCTACTTCGACGGCAC
This sequence comes from uncultured Anaerolineales bacterium, assembly GCA_964354185.1. GTDB lineage: Bacteria > Planctomycetota > Phycisphaerae > FEN-1346 > FEN-1346 > CAYGZE01. Next base: position 4,224 of record CAYGZE010000271.1, read on the forward strand.
GGACGACACGGCCCACACCTGGTGGAACCCGCGCGGCGTCAAGGACGCGGGGCCGCCGCAGGTCTCCGCCGACGGGCGGACCTATGTCTACGCGATTCCCGCCGACACCTGGGGCGTCGTGGCGGCCGTGCGCGGCGAGAAGGAGGCGTCGGCCTGCGCGGTTCCCGCGGTCCGCGCGCTCGTCGCCGACACCTGGAAGCGGATGGACGTGGAGATCGAGTGGGGCTTCGACGCGGCGCCCGGCCGGTCGCACGCGTACGACGGCCGCCTCGAGACCTACGACGCGGTCGTCCGTGACGTGCAGCCGCTGGCCGGCGACAAGGGCACCGCCCTGACCGGCCCCCTCGCCTGGCGCTCGTCCGCCAAGGGCGATGCGCGCCGCGGCGTGCGGCTGAGCGTCCTCTACCTCGGCAGCCCGAGCCTGCCGCGCGTGTGGCCCTACCACGCCCTTCCCGAGGACGTGGCCCGCTCGATCCTGACGGTGTGGACGCCGTCGGGCGGCTTCTCGTTCCAGGTGGCCGACCTGGAGCGCGGGCCGATCCTGGTGCCGGCGTACGGCTGCTTCCTCCGCGCGACCTCGGAACGGCCGCCCGCCGCCAACCCGCCGACGCCGCCGGGAATCTCGGCGCTCGCGGCGCCGACCCTCGACGAGAAGGTGGACGCCCTGCCCGGCGTTCCGAAGATCCGCGGGTGGGCCAGCCGCGTCATTCCGTGGTTCGGCGTGAACCCCGACGCCGAGCCCGGAACGGCCGGCGACCTGACGCTGCCCGCCCGCTGCGCGGCGATGCACCCGGCGCCCGACCGCGACGTGGCCGTCGGCTGGCGAAGCCCGATCGACGGGCGCGTGCGCGTCAAGGGCAAGGTGGCGATGGGCGATGCGAAGGGCGGGAACGGCATCGAGTGGGCGCTCGTGCGGGAGAGCCGGGCGGGCCGGGAAGTGCTGGCCCGCGGGGCGATCGGCCCCGGCGGTTCCGAGGCGATCGCCCTCGAGGACGATGCGGGCAAACCGGCCGACGTCGCGATGGCCGCCGGGGACTTCCTCTCGCTGGTCGTGGGCGCGAAGGAGGAGAACCACTCCTGCGACACCACGATCGTCGAACTCGAGATCGCCGAAGTCGGCGGCCGGGGACGCGCCTGGAGCCTCGCCAAGGACGTGATCGACAGCATCCACGCGGGCAACCCTCACGCCGACGGCCTGGGCAACGCGGACGTGTGGCGTTTCTACGCGCCGGCCCCGGCCCAGGCCGCGCCGGCCTCGTTCGGGCCGCCCTTCGCCCCGGAATCGCAGGCGACCACCGCGCGCGAGTTCCGCAAGGAACTGGCCGCCAGGAACCTGACGACCGTCCGCCAACGCACCCGCACGCACGCGGAACAGACCTGGGAAGGCGCGGTCCAGGCGCTGCGGCCCCGCGAGACGCTGCCGCCCCACCCCGCGCCGCCGTTCGGGCCGGCCATGGAGGTGGAGGTGCCGAGCGCGCGGCTCACCGCCCAATGGCGGCTGGGGGCGTGGCACCTCCTGAGGCGGGCGGTCAAGGACGACGGCGGCAAGTGGTCCTTCAAGGACTATCCCTTCGGCATCCTCGCCTCCGAGACGTACATGATCCTCCGGGCGCTGGACCTGGCGGGGATGCACCGCGAGGCCTCCGACGGCCTGAACCAGTGGCTCCGCCTGCCGATGGAGCCCAAGGTCGTGCCCGGGCAAGGAGGCCATCACGCCTGGGCCCTGCCGGACCGCCCGCTGGGTCACTTCTCCGACGGCCGCGGCTGCCTCACCCACGCCGAGGGTCCGGAGGGCGTCGGCGGTCACATGGACGGGGTGCACGCCATGGGGCCGGGCGCGATCCTGTTCGCCCTGACCGAGCACTTCCGCCTGACGGGCGACCTGGACGGGCTGCGGGCCAACGCCCCGCGCCTGGAGGCCGGCGCCCGGTGGATCCTGCGCCAGCGGCAACTGCTGGCCGGCCTCGTCCCCGGCGGGCGGCGGCTGTGGAGCCGGGGCCTCCAGCCCGCCCACGTCGTGACCCCCGACAGCGAACGTATGCACATGCAGTTCTACGAGTCGGAGGCCTACTACTGGCTGGGCGTCAAGCGGATGGCCGACCTGCTGGCCCTCGTCGACGCCAAGGAAGGCGCCGCCCTGGCAGCCGAGGCGGAGGCCTACCGCAAAGACCTCCTGGCCGCCATCGACCGGTCGATCGCGCTGGCGCCGGTGGTGCCCGTGCGCGACGGGACCTACCGCTCGTTCATCCCCTTCGCCCCCTACGTGCGGGGCTTCGCGTCGGGCGCGTGGGGCTGGCGCCGATGCCAGGGCCACGTCGGCGCGATCTACTGGGACACCGTCCAGTCGGCCGACCCGCTGATCAGCCCGGCCGGGCTCCTGGCGCCCGGCGACCCGCGCGTCCAGGGGCACCTCGACGTCCTCGAAGACCGCCTGCTGCTGGAGAACCCGAAGGTCCGCGCGCGGACGCCGCGCTTCGACCCCGAGAAGGACTGGTTCGCCCACGCCAGTTGGCAGTACCAGTGCGGCCTGGAGCGCCACGCCAACATCCACCTGGC
>CAYGZE010000272.1:0-6753 GCA_964354185.1 uncultured Anaerolineales bacterium
CACCTGCTTCAGGCCGATCGCCCCGACGAACGGCGGCAGGATGAGCGGCACCAGGACGGCCGCGCCCAGCAGGCGCTTTCCGGGGAACTCGGTCCGCGCCTGGAGGTAGGCCAGGGGCAGCGCGAGGACCGTCGAGGCGAGCGTTGTCAGGATCGCCAGGTACGCCGCGTTGGCCAGCCCGGCGCGGACGCTCGGCTTCTCCAGGGCGCTCCGGACGTAGAAGAGCGTCGGCCCCGTCGATTCCCACAGGGCCGACTCCAGGACGCTCGCCAGCGGGTAGAACAGGAACAGGCCGAAGAACGCCACCAGGAGGCCGATGAGGAGCCAGGTTTTCGCGTCGGGTCGCATCGGGCGCTTTCCGGGCCGGTGGCGCGCGGCTACGGGGCCGGGGCGGACTTGGCGGCGCGGGTCGCCAGGTCCTCGTAGCGTGCCCGCAGGGCCTTGCTCCACTGGGTCTCGAGATCGCTCTTGCGGCGGAGGCGGTTCTCCTCCTGGCGGCGAAGGCGTGCGGCCTCGTCCGCGGGCGCCCCGTCGGGCACGACGACGGGCGTCCAAACCTCGCGGCCGAGCGAGCGCATCTCGTCCGCCGCCACCTCCGGCCGCACGAGTTCCGCGACCAGGCCCTCGGGCATGCCCGCGTCGATGATCGCCTGCCAGGCCTTCCGCAGGGGCCCGAGGTTCTCGATCAGGGCGACGCGCAGGTAGTCGGGCAGGATGGCCAGGCGGTCGTTCTCGGCCGCCGCGTCGAAAAACGTGGCCGGCGGGAACTCAAACGGGTTCGTGCGGCCCGCCGCCTTGACGGCCGGCAGGTCGTAGACGGCGGGCAGGACGGCCATCCGCTGGAGGGCGAACTTCCGCGGGCCGCCAGGCGCGCCCGCCGGCAGCATCCACAGCCGCTGCCCCTCCGGCCGCATGACGAACTCGACGAATCGCTCGGCCACGGCCCGGTGCGGCGCGTTCTTGAAGATGCCGATCGGGTCGCAGTTGAGGACCGTGAGGCCCGGCGGGGCTAGGAACCCCAGGTTCCGGCCGCCCTCGCCCTCCTTCTGGCGCTCGGCGTAGAAGTCGATGCACGGGCCGACGGCGATGAACCCGGCCGCGCAGTTCCGCGGGATCTCGGACGCCGTCGGGTAGAACTCCCGCGCGTTCGCCCCCATCCGCGCGAGGACCGCCATCCCTTGCTCGTAGCCGTACGCCTGGAGGATCGTGTCGCACGACTTCCGCATCGTGCCGCTCTTGGAGGGGTCGACCGCGCCGACGAGGCCGAAGTACTTCGGGTTGCCCAGGACCTCCCAGTCCTTGACGGGCGGCAGGCCGCGGTCGGCGATGATCTGCTTATTGTAGATGAGTCCGAACGTCGAGACGGCGGCGCCGTACCAGTGGAACTCGGGGTCGTAGAGCGGCAGGCCGGCGACCGTCTTCGGGATCGCCGCCAGGGCCTCCGGAGGCAGACGGTACTGCTCGAGCATGCCGAGTTGCTTCATCTGCTCGTAGATCGCTCCGCCGCCGAACGCCACGTCGACGTCGTAGCGCCCCGCGCCGAACTTGTCCTGGAGGCGCTTGAGGACCTGCGTCGTCCCGCCCGCGTCGGGCCACTTGACGTCCACGTCGCGCCCCGTCTCCTGCTTGTACCAAGTCTGGAAGGCCCAGCCGAACTCCTCGCGGATCTCGTCGGCGTGGGGCGAGAAGAGGACGAGTTGGTCGGTGCCGGCGGCGGGTTCGCCGCCCCCGCAGCCGCCCAGGGTCCCCGCTGCCGCCAGGACCGCTGCCAGCGCGCACAGGCGTCTCACGTCGCGCCTCCTTTCGCCGCGGGCGCGGCCGCGGCGCCCGCCTCGGCGGGTTCCCGCCGGAACGCGCGGATCGCCTCGGCCGGCAGGTGGACGCGAGCCGGCCCGCCAGGGGCGACCGGCGGCAGGTCCGTCGGCCGGTCCGACAGGACGACCTCGACCGCGCCCAGCCGCACGCGAACCTGTTCCGTCTCGCCCTGGAACGTGCGGGCGAGGACCGTCGCCGGATAGACGTTCTCCCGCGGCGCGTCGCCCTCGGGCGCAAGGAGCCGGACCGATTCCGGCCGGACGCTGAGGACGGCCCGGTCGCCGGCGCGGAGGCCGACCGGGGCGGACGCGACCCGCACGTCGCCGAACGCGGCCCGGACAAGCGCGGCAGCGCCGTCGCGCCCCGTCACGTCGCCCGCGAGGAGGTTCGTGGCCCCGAGGAACCCCGCGACCCAGGCCGACGGCGGATCGAGGTACAGCCGCCGCGGGTCGCCGAGGGCGACGACGCGCCCCTCGCGGACGACGGCCAGGCGGTCGGCCATCGAGAGGGCCTCGTCCTGGTCGTGCGTGACGTAGACGCTCGTGACGCCGGCGGCGCGCTGGGCGCGGCGGATCTCGGTGCGCATCTGGAGGCGGAGTTTCGCGTCCAGGTTCGACAGGGGCTCGTCCAGCAGGAGGAAGTCCGGCCCGATGGCCAGGGCCCGCGCCAGGGCCACCCGCTGCTGCTGGCCGCCCGACAGTTGCGTCGGCCGCCGCCGCGCGTACTCGGCCATCTGGACGACCTCCAGGGTCTCCAGGGCCCGCCGCCGCCGCTCGGCCCGCCCCACGCCCCGCACCGACAGGCCGAACGCGACGTTCTCCAGAACGGTCATGTGCGGCCACAGGGCGTAGTTCTGGAACACCATGCCGCAGTTCCGCCGGTAGGGGGGGAGGTCGGTGACGTCCCTGGCGCCGAAGAAGACGCGGCCGCCGTCCGGTTCGTAGAAACCCGCGACGACGCGCAGCAGCGTCGTCTTCCCGCAGCCCGAAGGGCCCAGCAGGAAGAACAGTTCCCCCGGCTCCACGGTGAGCGACACGTCGTCCACCGCGACCACGGGACCGAACCGCTTGGTCATGTGCTCGATGCGCAGAGGGACCATCCGGCCCCTTTCCACGGGGAATCTTAGCGTCGCCCCTGCCCGTTGTAAACGAAAACGGCGAGGGGCGGGGGGCCCGGCCCGACGGCGCGCCGTTGACGGCCGGGCGCGCGGGGCGGATAATCGGTGGGTCCGCGGGGCGCGCGGCGAGGCACGATGGCGGTCCGACCGAACAGCCTGGAGGTGTGGCGGTACGAGATCCCGATGCGGGTCCGGTTCGAGCACGCCGCCGCCGGCCGCGCCGTCAGCACCGGCATCCTCGCGCGGCTGGAACTCGCCGACGGCTCCGTCGGCTGGGGCGAGGGCATCCCGCGCGAGTACGTCACGGGCGAGACGATCGAGTCGGCCGTCCAGGTCATCCGCACCGCCTACGCCGACCGCCTGACTCTTGATGCGCCCCTTGCCGAGACGCCCATCCAGGCCGACGGCGTCGTCCACAACGCGGCCTGGTGCGCGTGCGAACTCGCGTACCTGGATGCGGTGGGGAAGTCGCGGCGCCAGGGCGTGGCCGACATGCTCGCGCGGGAGTTCAACCTTAAGCCGCGGCGGCTCCTGCGGCGTGTCAGCGGCGTCCTGTCGGCCGGGCCGGTCGAGGAGGTCCGGCGGCAACTCCGGCTCATGCGCCTCCTGGCGATGCGCGACTACAAACTCAAGGTTGGCGCGGACGCCGGCCGCGACGAGGCCAACCTGGCCGAGTGCCACCGGCAACTGGGGCGCGGCATGAAGCGCCGCCGCGGCCCGACCCGCCGCACCCTCCGCGTCGATGCCAACGGCGCCTGGGACCTCGAGGAGGCCGTCCGCCGCGCTAGCGGCCTCGCCCGCTGGGGCGTCCTGGCGGTCGAGCAGCCCCTGGCCAAGGGCAATGAGGACGCCCTGGCGGAACTGCGGCGCCGCACGAGCGTCCCGATCATGCTGGACGAGTCGCTCCTGACCCTGGAGCAGGCCGGCCACCTGGCCCGCGGCGGCCAGGTCGACCTCTTCAACATCCGCGTCTCGAAGAACGGCGGCCTCGTCCAGAGCCTCAAACTGGCCGACCTCGCCCACGGCCTGGGCCTCGACTTCCAACTCGGGTGCATGGTTGGCGAGACGGGCGTCCTCTCGGCCGCCGGGCGCGTCTTCCTCGAACTCCAGGGCCAGCGCGTCCGCTTCGCCGAGGGATCGTACGGGCGGTTCCTCCTGCGGGCGGATGTGACCCGCGAGCGCCTCACGTTCGGCTACGGTGGGCTCGTCCGCGCGATGACGGGGCCGGGCCTGGGCGTCCATGTCCAGCGGCACAAGGTCCGGCGCCTGGCCGCGCGGGTCCTCAGGATCGAGTACGATTGATGGCGAAGCGGCACGGCGGCAAACGCAAGGGCGGGCCGCGCTTCCCCCGGAAGCGCTGGGCGGCCGGCCAGGCCCCGCGCGTCGAGACGCCCGCCAAGGGCAGAGGATCGTACCGGCGCGGCGGGGCGCCCAGGGACGTGGGTCGCGCGATCGACGAGGCGCTCGAGGACCGGCGCCGTCCCCCCGACGGCGAGGTTTAGGCTTCCTCGTCCGGCTCGCCGTTCTCGTTGAACTCGTCTTCGCCGATGTCCGCCGGGGCGACGAGTTCCTCCACCTGGCCCAGGGCCAGGAGGGCCTCGTAGGCGGCCCGCTGCTCGGCCGCCTTCTTGCTGGGACCCCACGCCGATGGGAACCTCCGGCCCCGGACCACCACGGCGACCTCGAAGGCCTTGGCGTGGTCGGGTCCCTTCTCGTCCTGGAGTTCGTAGGAAGGTGTCGACGTCAGGACCCGCTGGGCGTACTGCTGGAGCATCGACTTGTAGTTGCGATGGTGGCGGCCGGCGACGACGGTGTCGATCTCGGCCGCCATGTGCCGGAGGATGAACGCGCGGGCGGCCTCCAGGCCGCCGTCGAGGTAGAGGGCGCCGACGCACGCCTCGTACGCGCAGGCCGCCAGGCTCGACGGCAGGTCGGCCGCGCCCGTCATCCCCTTGCCAAGGCTGAGGTGGTCGACGAGGCCGAGTTGATCGGCGACGCGAGCGCAGGTTTCGCGGCTGACGACGACGCTCTTGATGCGAGTCATGTCGCCCTCGAGATAGTTCGGATAGCGCGCGTAGAGTTCCTCGCAGATCACGAGGCCCAGCACGGCATCGCCGAGGAACTCCAGCCGCTCGTTCGAGGCGACGCGGTTGCTGGCGATGCTCGAATGCGTGAGCGCGCTTCGCAGCAAGCCCGCATCGCGGAAACGGTAGTCGAGGACCGTCTGGATCGCATCCAAGGGGTCGGGTTCGCCCATGCGCGCTCTTCCTCTCCGGTGGTGTTGCGAGCGGCCAGGCGTCGGCCGTGGGGGCGGGCCGGCGGGGTCCATCCTCCCGGCGCGGGGCAGGGGGTGCCGCGGAAAGGCGCAGCGACCGGCCCTCGGGGGACGATCGATGCGCCTGTTCGCGCGCCCGCCTGCCGCGGGGCCGAACGCATCCAGGCGGCCATTCTAGGCCGGGGGCCGCGCGAGTCAACCGAAAACGCTTGACGCCCGCGCGGCCCGCGCGGCATCCTGAACGGTGACGCTGAGGTGCCCACACGGACCTGCCTGCCGGTAGGCAGGTCCGATGCGCCGACCGCCATGTCAAAACGATCGTTCCTGGCCATCGTGCTGCTCGCCATCCTCGCGGCCGTCCTGGGCGTGGGGCTGCTCCTCAAGTCGGTGCCGCCGGCGTACGAGCGGGCCGGCGAGGCCGTCCGCGACGATGCTGCCCGCCAGGCCGCGCTCGCCCGTTTCGACGCCGACGTCGTGAACCACGTCGCCAACGTCCTGCTGGATAAGAGCGGCTCGACGCGCCTCGATATCACGCTGACCGAGGAGATGGTGAACGCGCGGCTGGGGCTGTGGCTGGAGGAGGCGGCGCGGAACCGCGAGGCGGTGCCGTCGGCGCTCAAGGGCCTGCGCGTCGCCTTCGAGCCCGGCCGCGTCGTCGTCGCCACCCGCCTGGGGCGGGGGGCCGCGAGCGTCATCGTCTCCCAGGACCTGGCGATGACGGCCACGGAGGACGGGCGGCTGCGCGTGGACGCGGGCGACCTGCGGGCCGGCCGCCTGCCCGTGCCGGGCTTCGTCTCGGAGGAGGTCCGGACGGCCCTGGAGGCGCTCGTGGACTCGCCGGAGGAGGCCGAGGAGGACACGACCCCGGCCGACCTGTGGCGGGCCGCCCTCGGCGCCCTGGGCGGCGAGCCGGTGCCGCTCGGCCGCCGGAAGAAGCAGATCCGCCTGGAGCGGATCACGATCGAGCGCGGCGTGATGCGGGTCGAGGGCCGCCGCGCCGCCGGCGGCCGCTGAGGGCGCGCGGCCGACCGGCTCGCACGCTCCTACGCCTTCGCTTCGCCTTCCTCTTCCCCTTCTTCCTCGGCGGCGACGCGGGCGACGGCCACCAGTTTGTCGTCCTCGTTCAGCCGCATGATCCGGACGCCCTGGGTGGCGCGGCCGATGGGCCGGATGCTCTTGGCGTCGATGCCGATCCGCATGATCTGGCCGACCTGGGTGATGAGCATGAGTTCGTCGCCGTCGCGCACCGTCAGGAGGGCGACGACCTTGCCGTTGCGCTCGGAGGTCTTGATGTTGATGAGGCCGAGTCCGCCGCGGCTCTGGGTCCGGTACTCGCTGAACTCGGTGCGCTTGCCGAAGCCGTTCTCGCAGACCGTCAGGAGCGTCGCGTTGGGGTTGACGAGGCCCATGCCGACGACGGCGTCGCCCTTGCGGAGGCGGATGCCTCGCACCCCCGTGGCGGCGCGGCCCATGCTGCGGACGTCGCTCTCCTTGAAGCGGATGGCCATGCCGTCGCGCGTCCCCAGGACGATCTCGTCGTTGCCGC
>CAYGZE010000273.1:0-6715 GCA_964354185.1 uncultured Anaerolineales bacterium
AATCGGGCCCGGCGCCGATCAGGCCCGGCCCCCGGCGCGGCCGAAGTCGCCCCGGCCGACGGCCCCGCGCGCCGCGCGCAGCCAGTCGAGCCAGGCCTCGATCCCCTCGCCCGTGCGGCACGAGAGTTCCAGCAGGGGCGCCCGGGCGTTCAGGTCGCGCACGAACCCGCGGAACGCCTCGCGCGAAAAGCCCGCCGCCTCCTCCAAATCGATCTTGTTCAGGACGATGCAGTCGGCCGCCTGAAACATGACCGGATACTTGATCGGCTTGTCGTCGCCCTCGGGGGTGCTCGCCAGGACGACCCGCCGGTGCTCGCCCAGCGCGAACGACGCCGGGCAGACGAGGTTCCCCACGTTCTCGATGAAGAGGACATCCAGGCGCGCAAGGTCGAAGTGCGCGAGGGCGCCGGCGACCTGGCGGGCGTTCAGGTGACAGCCGCCGCCCGTGTTGATCTGGTGGGTGGGAATGCCCGCGCGGCGGAGGCGTTGGGCGTCGCGGTCGGTGGCCAGGTCGCCCTCGATGGCCGCAAGGCGCAGTTCGCCTCCGATCCGCCGGGCCGTCTCCTCCAGGAGCGACGTCTTTCCCGCGCCGGGCGAACTCATCAGGTTCGCCGCGAAGACCCGCGCGCGGTCGAACCGCTCGGCCAGGCGAGCCGCCTCGCGGTCGTTCTCCGACAGGACGCGTTTCTCAAGACGGACCCGCTTCGCCATCGTCCTCGATCACCTCCAGGGACTCCAGCCGCAGGTCCCGCCCCCGGATCACGTCGACGTCGGCCGACCCGCATCCCGGGCACCGGAGCGAGATGCCCTCGGGCCCGAACTCGCGGCCGCAGCCGCGGCAGCGGACGGTCAGGGCCTCCGTCCGGATGTGGACGGCGGCACCGTCCCATGGCGTGTCGGCGGCCCCGAGCCCGAGGGCGAACTCAAGCGACTCTGGATCGGTCCCGCTGAACTCCCCGACCACGAGGTGAATGGCGGTCAGCCGGCCCCGCTGGCGGCCCATCTCCTCGGCCACCTGGCGCCAGACGGCCTCGGCCAGGGCGATCTCGTGCACCGCGCCCCCATCGGTTTCGCGCAGCCGCCCTTCCGTCCGGGCCCGCGCGCCGCCGGCTGCCCGCCGCACGCAAAGGCCACGCCGGCAAGTATTCGGGGACGGGCGAGGCGTGTCCAGAGGAATCCGGCCGGTCCGCCAGACGGGGGGCGGTGCAGGCCCGGCCGCCAGGCAGGGATCACTCGAAGACCAGTTGCACGCCGTTGTTCGCGTTCAGGGGGTAGAAGGCGTACGACAGGGCCTGGCCGTCGGCGGCCACCTCGACGACGGCCAGGAGGCCGTTCTGCACCGTGTTGGCGCCGCGGCTGGTGTCGATCATGCCCGTCGGCCCGAAGACCAGATAGAAGGTGCTCGTGCTCTTGGCGAGACCGCTCAGAGCGGCCAGAACCTCTTGCTCGTAGTTCTTCCAGGCCTGCTCGCCGGTCCCGGAGGGCGCGCTCATCCCGGTGACGTCCTTGATAACGTAAAGGCGGTCGCCGACCGGGACCTCGGACCTGCCGACGACGGGCTTCCACTTGCTCCCGTCGTAGTACTCAAGGGACATGACCGTGCCCTGCTTGGCACCCCCGCCGCTCGGCCGCTCGAAGGCGACGCGCGCCAGGACGCCGTTGGTGGCGGCGTAGTCGCGCGCGGCAAAGGCCATGGCCTGGATGGTGGCCAGGGCCGCATCGGGCCCGGCCTGCTCGGCGATCATCTGGAGGACGCCGAACGAACCGGCGACCAGGATCATCATAATGCCGATGACGATCAGCAGTTCCGCCAGGGTGAATGCGCGTGCGGCCTTCATCGTCGGTCCCTCTCGAAGCCCCCTTGGGGTCAGTCCCTATAGTTGTTCAGGTTGTCTCCGTCGTCGGCCACCCTCACCCCCTTCGAGGTCAGGAGGGGCTTGGCGAGTCGGCTTTCCGGAGGCACGTCCGAGGATGCTGGCCATTTGTACATGATCATCCGCCCCCAACCGTCCACGTAGGCCGGGAAGAACTTGGTGATGGGAGTGCCGCTGGCGGCTGGCACCTGGACGACCGACGAACCCGTCCCCTCGAAATAGGGCCCCTTGCGGCGGTTCAGGTTGACGCCCACGTAAAGGACGAACGCCCTCTTCTTCTCATCGGCGGTGAAGTCGTCGGCGAGGGTGATCGACGTGACGGCTTTGAACGGACTGTCGGCCGACGCCGTGTCAACCTGGCCCATGATCTTGCGGCTGGGATCGAAGGGGTCCGTCACGTTGGCGGTGTAGGGGTAGGCGCCCCAGTCCTCGTAGTAGCGGCTGAGGGCGGCCTCCAGGGCGCGGAACATCTGCCTGGTGGCGTTGGCGGCGACGGCGTGCTGGACGGCCTGGATGGCGCCCACGCTCAGGGTCACCAGGATGCCCAGGATGGCGATGACGGTGACGAGTTCCACGAGGGTGAACCCCGCCCGTCCCGCCACCACGCGATGGAATGACCTCTCCATGTTCGCTCGCCCCCGGGCCGGCTAGTAGTTGAAGTTCGTCACGTCATCGCACAGCGCGTCCGTCAGGTCGGTGGCCGGCACCACCGAGGTGGTCGCCCCGCTCGTGACGACCTTCACGAACCCGTAGTAGCGGTCCGGCCCGGCCGAGATCAGGAGGTAATCGGTGCGGATCGGCCGCTTGGTGCCGGCCGGGTCCGTCTTCATGATGAGGAGTTCCATATGGGGCTTGCTCGCGAAGCCGTTCTTGCCCGTCGTGTCGGTATCGTTGTCGCCGACGGTGTAGACCTGATCGGGGTTTGAGCTTACCTTGGCGCGGTCGCCGCGGTAATAGAGGATGCTCTTGCCCGGCTGAAGGGCGTCGTAGACGGCCGACGGCGCGGAGCCGCCGGTCCCCCCCAGGACATACCTCGACTCGAGGCGGTAGTAGGGGGGCCATGTGCCCGCGGCGGCGGTGCCGGGCGCGAACGGAGTGCCCTTGTTGCCTTGCGTGGTGAGACCCCACCCCTCGCCGTTCGGGCCGAGCAGGAAATAGGCCAGCGCCGCCGCGCCCTTGCCCGACGGCCCGCTGCCGGCGCTGGGCGGATAGCAGCCCCAGTCGCCCTTGAAGGCGCCCAGGCCGGTGGACAGGCCGTGGATGATGTGCCTCGTCGCAGCAACCCGGGCTGCAATAATGGCCGTGTTCGCCGCCGGCATCAGCAGGGCGATCAAGAGGCCGATGATGCCCATCACGACCAGGAGTTCGACCAAGGTGAACCCCCGGCGCCCGGCGGCCTTTTGATCCGCGGTCCTGTGCCTCATGGGACTCCGCCTCCGATCTCCCCCGCTCCGGCCGAACGCGTCAGAAGTTCATGATATCGTCGATCGGCTCACCGCTGTCCCGTGTGTCGCCCGTCTTCCAGGGCCGCCGAATCTGCCGCCCCGTCCCCGGGTCCGTGTCCCGGACGACCATGCCGTAGTACCGGTCCTCGCCGGGCGAGATCAGGAGGAAATCCCGGTCGGCCGCGTGAGTGCCCACCCCCACGAGCATCTCGAACTGTTCCTGGCTGCCGAAGCCGTACGACCCGGGCCGGTTCTTGTCGTACATGGCGCAGTCGGTCACGTCGAACCAGCGCTCGTAACCGCCGGTAGTTATCGACCGCATGCGCCGGATGAAGTAGAAGATGGGCCTGGGGGTCTCGCTGAAGGCGTCGAGAACGGTGTCGTAGCGGTGCTCGCCGGTCAGCCCGTTGTAGCCGAACTGCTCGCGATCGCCATTATAGTAGGGCCCGTAGGGCCTGTCGGCCACGCCGCCAAGGGGCTTCAGGCCGCCCGCCTGGGTCCCCCAGCCGTCGCCCGAGGGCCCCATGAGGAAGTGGTACAGGCATTCGTTGCCGTACAACCGCCCGTCCGAGTGCCCTTCCAGGGTCCCGTCGACGTGGAGCTTCTGCGTCGCCGTTCCGCAGGAGGCGTTCGGCAGGGGGAGGACGCTCGGCGGATAGCCGCCGAAGTCCCGCTTGAACGACTTCAGGCCCATCTCGATGTTCTTCAGGACGTCGCGGGTCTTCGCCACCCGGACGGACACCAGCACGCGGGACGCGGCGGGCATGAGAATGCCGATCAGCACGGCGATGATGCTCATGACGACCAGCAATTCCACCAGCGTGAATGCCGCTCGGTGCGTTTTCACGTCCCGCTCCTCCCTAGCCGGGCGCCGCCGGCCACGGCCCGCCCTTCTTCTTGGCGGGCCGGGGCGGCGACCGCCCGCCCGCCCCCTCACTTGCGCTGGCCGACGTCCTGGATCAACGTCACGAGCGGCAGGAACAGGGCGACGACGATGAAGCCGATCGTGCCGCCCAGGAAGATGATCATGATCGGTTCCAGGGCGTTGACGAGGCTGCCGACCAGGTGGTCGACCTCCTCGTCGTACGTGTCGGCCACCTTGATGAGCATCTTGTCGAGTTCACCCGTCTCCTCGCCGACGTCGACCATGTTGACGACGATGGGGTCGACGACGCCGCTCGCCCGCAGGGGCCCGGCGATGCTCTCGCCCTCGCGGATGGAGTCGTGGACCTGGCTCAGGGCTCGCGAGACGACCTCGTTGCCGACCGTCTCGCGGGTGATGTTGAGCGCCTCCAGGATGGGGACGCCGGAAGCGATGAGGGTGCCGAGCGTCCGGGAGAACCGCGCGATGGCGGTGCGGCGGACGATGCTCCCGACGAGGGGGATGTGCATCGTCACCCAGTTCAGGATGTACTCCCCGCCGCGCGACGACTTCATGAGCCGCAGCCCGAAGTAGACCCCCACCGGGATGGCCAGAAGGATGTAGAAGTAACTGGCGACGAAGTGGGACAGGTCGATCAGGGCCTGGGTCATGAACGGCAGGCCGCCCTTGATGTCGAACTTCACGAAGATCTCCTCGAACCGCGGGACGATGAACCGGATGATGGCCGCCACGATGATGACGGCGATGCTCACGACCATCACGGGATAGACCATGGCGCCGGTGATGCGGCGCTTGAGGGCCATGGCCTTCTCCATGAACTCGGCCAGTTTGCGGAGGATCTGGTCCAGCACGCCGCCCGCTTCGCCGGCCCGCACGGTGTGGACGTAAAGGCGGTCGAAGGCCTTGGGGTGCTTCTCCATGGCTTCCGAGAGGGTCGAGCCGGCCTCGACGTCCTCGATGATGTCCTGAAGGGCGTTCTTGAGGACGCCGGGCTTCGTCTGGCCCTCGAGGATTCTCAGGCTTCGCAGGATGGGGAGGCCCGCGTCCTGAAGGGTCGACATCTGCCGCGTGAACTGGGTCAGTTCCTTGCGGCTGACGCGGCCGAAGGCGAAACTCTTGGCCTTCTTCTTGACCTCGGTAGCGGCCACCCGCTTGCCCTTGAGGCGGATCTGGGTCGGGAAGTGGCCCATGCCGCGGATCTTGGCGACGGCCTCTTCCTGGGAACCGGCCTCGACCTCGGCCCGGACTTCCTGGCCCCGGGCGTCCATCGCCTCATACTGGAAAACCGGCATCGCGCGTCTCCTTCCGCCTTCCGTTCCGCTGCTCGCCCCCGCCGGGCGGGCCCGCAACCCCGCCCCCTCCGTCCCGTTCGCTCGGCGCCAGGCCGCCCCGGCCCCCCTATGGCCGCCCCAGACCTCCCGGCGGCGCCTAGGTGTGGACGATGGTGGCCTTCACCACCTCCTCAATTGTTGTCGTCCCATCGAAGATTGCCAAGAGGCCAGAGTCGCGCAAAGTGCGCATTCCGCGTTTTCGGGCCTCCTCGGCGATGACGCCGGTCGAGGACTGCTTGAGGATCAGGTCCTTCAGGTTGTCGTCGAGCATCATGATCTCATACAGGCCGGTCCGGCCGCGATACCCCGTGTTGTTGCAGAGTTCGCAGCCTTTCCCGAAGAAAAACGTGCGTCCACGCACTTCCTCGGGGGTCAGGCCCAGTTCCCAGAGCATTTCCTCGGTAGGCTCGAACTCGGCCCGGCAGTTGAGGCAGATCTTGCGGACGAGCCGCTGGGCGATGACGGCCTCCAGGGTGGCGGTGACCATGTAGGGTTCGAGACCCAGATCGAGAAGGCGCGTGATGGCGGTGGGTGCGTCATTGGTGTGAAGTGTCGAAAAAACCAGGTGTCCGGTCAGGGAGGAATGGATGGCGATCTCGGCCGTCTCCAGGTCGCGGATCTCGCCCACCAGAATGATGTCCGGATCCTGCCGCAGGATGTGCCTCAGGCACCGCCCGAACGTCAGACCGATATCCTCGTTGATCTGGACCTGGATCAGGCCCTCAATGTCGTACTCGACGGGGTCCTCGGTGGTGATGATCTTGGTCTCGATGTCGTTGATGGCCGAAAGGGCCGAGTACAGGGTGGTGGTCTTGCCGCAGCCGGTGGGCCCGGTGACGATGCAGATGCCGTTGGGGACGTGGATGAGTTCGTCGATGACCCTCTGCTCGTCGTCGCGGAGGCCGAGTTTGGTGATGTCCAGTTCGACCTGGGTGCGGTCGAGGACCCGCATGACGACGCTTTCGCCGAACATGGTGGGCAGGACACTGACGCGCAGGTCGACGGGCTTGCCGCCGACGTTGAGTTCGATGCGGCCGTCCTGGGGGAGGCGGCGTTCGGCGATGTCGAGGTTGGACATGACCTTGATGCGGCTGGCGACGGCCAGCGCGATGTGCCTCGGAGGCGGGACCATCTCGTACAGGACGCCGTCGATGCGGTAGCGCATCTTGAACTCGTCCTCGA
>CAYGZE010000274.1:0-1194 GCA_964354185.1 uncultured Anaerolineales bacterium
TTCCCACACTCGCGGCGGCGCCGGATGCCCCGCCAGGGCCCTCGTCGTCCAGGGCGGCTCTCAGGCGCGCGGCCAGTTCCTCGTAGGTGACCTCGACGATGTCCAGCCGGTACTTCTCGCGGGCGACCTGGGGCGCCTGGCCGTCCCATTTGCCCTGCGCGCTGCCCAGGGCGACGATCCGCCGGCCGATGAAATTCTTCAGGCCGTACAGCGCCCGCAGGCGCCAGAGGACCTCGTCGTAGTCGTCCACGACCGCGTCGTCGATCGTCACGCCGCCGTGGGAGGCGCTGCTGTTGTTCGCGGCGGCCTCCGGCGTCCGCTCAGCGGCCATGCGCCGGCCGAAACACTCGTAGAAGTAGTAGGTCGGGCCGGACTTGTGCCGAAGGAAGACGATCGTGTCGCGGTCGGGGGCCTTGGCGATGCCGGCCTTGTACAGCCCTCCGCCGTCGGTGGCGGCGTACAGCAAGACCACGTCGAAGTCCCCTTCCTGCACCTTGGCGCCCACGTCGGGCGACAGGACCCGGGCCGGCGGCAGCAACTCGAGGGGGAAGTCGGCCTTGGCGGCCAGGGCCTTCAGTTCGCCGCGGATCCGCTCCATCTCCTCGGCCGCGGCCTGGTCGTCGATGATGCGACTCCACGATCGCCAGGAGGTCTTCTCGCGACGGCCGAAGCGCGCGTGGATCAGGACGGGCTGGACGCGCAGGGGCCTGCCCGTTACCACCATCGGCTTGTCGGGGTCCCAGGGTTCGACGGCCGGCGCCTGGGCGCCGGCCAGCGCCGACGGCAAACCGAGCGCGCCCCCGGCCAGACCCATTGCCGTCATCGCACAGAACTCGCGGCGGCTCATGCCGTGCACATGGCAGTCTGCCAACCGACGTTTCCCCTCGGACGCTTGCCCGCAACCCTCGCGGGCCTTTCCGACGACTCTATCGCACCGCCAGAGCCCGTCAAGGCCATCTCCGGTCCTGCGGGTCTCGACCCGAACTCCGGCCCGGGCGACGGCGTCGCGGAGGATCGAATGGCAGAGCATGGACTTCGTGCCGGATGCGTTATACGATGGTCGCGGCAGGGCCCGGAGTTCAACCTCAGGGCGCCGCCCATGGGGAGACGGAGCGTGGCGGAACCGCAGACGTGGTGCAGCCTCCTGGCCTTGGTGTCGGCGGTCCTGGTCTGCGCTGCCGAGGCCGCCGGCGC
>CAYGZE010000274.1:1294-6706 GCA_964354185.1 uncultured Anaerolineales bacterium
GACCCGGACGACCCGCACGGCAACATGCTGTACGGGCGCGACGGCCGACTCCGCTACGTCTGGCGGACGGAATCGGCCGCACGCCGCGTCCTCGGCATCTCCGGCGGGACCTACGGGTTCAATGGCGAATCCAACGACCAGCACCACCTCGCTCCTTACGAACCCGGCGAGCTTGCCGTGTCGATCCTCACTGTGGACGGCGCGGGCGAAGTGACGCTGTTCCATAACGGGCGCAAGAGCAGCGGCCGCATCGACGCCGAAAAACAGAACGTGGGCGGCGCGCTCTTCCGCGTGGGCGCCAAGCACGACGACAGCGAGTTCCTCGAAGGCGATATCGCCGAGATCCTCGTCTACGACCGCGTGGTGTCGGAGGCGGAGTGCGCCGCGATCGAGCGCTGCCTGAGGAGAAAGTGGGGCCTGGCCGAGGCCGGCGCCGCGGCGGCCGCGGACGCCCCTCCCGCCAAGGGCCTGGTCCTGAATCTGGACGCCGACGATGTGAACGCCGATCGCGGCAAGCCCGCCGTGGCCGGGCCGCTCGCGGCCTGGAGAGACAAGTCCGGCGCCGGCCGCATCCTCGGTCAGAGCGACGGAGGCAAGCAGCCGGAACTTGTCACCAACGCGCTGTCCGGCAAAGGTGTCGTCCGGTTCGGCGGCCGGCACTGCCTGGACGGCCCCGCGGTCTTGCCGCCGGGTGGCGACAACCTCACCTTCGTCGCCGTCTGGAAACGGAACCACGCGTCCGGGTCCGAGGTGATCTTCGAGCAATCCTCTCCCGGCACGGGCAGGCGGGCTTGCCTGCTGACGACCGGGGGGTCGGGCGGCGGCAACGCGGATTTCATGGCCGGCGTCCTGCGGCTTGCCGTGCCGGTGCAGATGATCGACCCGGGCCGGTGGCATGACGTCGTCGTGCGGTTCCGGGGGCCCAATCTGGAACTGTTCGTCGACGGGGTCCTGGTGGACGAGGAGTGGCCCCACGGGGCCCTGTACCAGTTCCGCAGCCCGTTCCTGATCGGGGCCGGGTACGAGAAGGGCGAGTTGAAGACGGGGTTCCAGGGCGAGATCGATCATGTGGCCCTGTGGAGCCGCGCCCTGAAGGACGACGAGATCGCGGCCCTGGCCGGCGGCGCCGACGCGGTTGCCCGCCGCGACCGCGAGATCCTCGGCCCGCCGCAGGCCTCGATGCAGTACTGGAAACCGCGCGGCCAGGCCTACGCGGGCGACTGCATCCCGTTCTATCGCGACGGCACGTTCCACCTCTTCTACCTGTTCGACCGGCGGCATCACGGCAGCAAGTGGGGACAGGGGGCCCACCAGTACGCCCACGTCACCACGAAGGACCTGGTCCACTGGGAGCATCAGCCGCTGGCTGTTCCCATCATCGAGCCATGGGAATGCTCGATGGGGACCGGCGACGTCATCTGGCATGACGGCGTTTTCCACGTCTTCTATACCGATTGCGGGGGCCGGTGCGAGTACAAGGACAAACCGCAGCGGGGGTCCTGGATCTTCGCCGCCACCAGCACCGACGGCGTTCATTTTGCGAAGGACCTGAAGCCCCTCGTCAGCGGCCACGATTGCGAGGTGTTCCGCGACCCGGCCACGGGCCTGTTCCACCTCATTCGCGGCGGCGGCAACCGGCTGGTGTCGAAGGACCTGCGAACCTGGGAGGAAACGCCCGGCGACTTCGTCCAGCGCAAGCCGGGCACCAGCGGCGAGTGCCCCAACCACTTCGAGTGGAACGGCTGGTACTACTTCATCCTCGGCACCAACGCGCTCTGGAAGTCCCGCAGCGCCCTCGGGCCGTGGGAGGAGATCAGCCCCGACGTGTACGACGGCTTGTTCGTGCCCAAGGTGGCCGAGTTCACGGGCAATCGGCGGATTCTGGCGGGCTTCCTGACCTGGCCCGGCTGGGCCGGCCACATCGCCTTGCGCGAACTGGTGCAGCGCCCGGACGGATCGCTGGGGATGAAGTTCGCGCCGGAGTTGATCCCGGCCGCGGGGGAACCGGTGAAGCCGGCCTTTGCGGCCCTCGGTCCCGGAGCCACCGGCGACGGCGCGCGGGTCCGCATCGAGGCCGCGGACCGGTTCACCGCGGGAATGCTCACCGGCGTGCCCCGGAACGTCCGCATCACGCTGCGGGTGGTGCCGCAGCCAGGCGCGAGGGCGTTCGGCCTGTGCGTCCGCGGCAAGGGCGAGTACGAAGGCGGCTGCGAACTCCGTTTCGACCCGGACCGGAAGCGAGCGCAGTACGGCGTGCCGGAGAACCGCGGCCCGGCCGGGGACGCCGCCGGGCTCATCTCCCAGGGCCGCGACTTCGCCATCCAGAACGTCGAGGACCTGGATCGGCCGTTCGCCCTGGACGTCATCGTCAAGGACAACCTCATCGACGTCTGCATCGACCAGCGGCGCACCATGATCAGCCGGCGCGACCCGGAGCCGACGGGGGACCGGCTGTTCTTCTTCGCCCGCGACGGCGCGGTGACATTCGAGTCGGTGGAGGTGCGGCCGCTGAGATGAAGCGGGCCGAACGGCTGAGCGGAGCAGAGCCGGGCGGCGGATGGGTTCGCGAACACGCGTTTGGAGGACCAACCGTGAGAACCGCCTGCTGGGCTGTCGCTGTGTGGGGCCTCTTGAGCGCCGTGGGGCTGGCGGCAGAGGAGCCGGTGGTTTTCCAGGACCGTTTCGACGGCAAGTTGGGCGAGGGGTGGACCTGGCTGCGCGAGAACCCTCAGGCATGGCGCGTCGCCGACGGCGCCCTGGAGATCCGCGTCGAACCCGGAGCCGCCCCAACCGTCAAGAACGCCCTGCTCCGCAAGGCCCCGGCCCGCGCAGCAGGCAAGGTGGCCATCGACGTAACGGTCACCTTCACCACGCCGCCGACCCAGCAATACGAGCAAGCCGGGCTGACCTGGTACAGCGATGGCAAGCCGGTCTTCAAACTCGTGCACGAGCAGATCGACGGCAAGACCTACATCATTCCCGGCAAGGTTCCGGCCCCCGAGAAGACGGTGCGTCTGCGGCTGATCGTCACCAAGGACCGCTACACCGCGCAGTTCCAGGCCGACGCCAAAGGGGAGTTCCGGACGGTCGCCGAGGGCGCCCTCCCGCCCGCGGCCGACGAACAGGTCAGCCTCCAGTGCTACAACGGTCCGCCGGACGCCGAGCATTGGATCCGGTTCGACGACTTCCGGATCGCTGCGCCGGGCGAGGGCGCACCGCCGCCGGCGGGCCAAGCGCAGGTTCCCTCGGCGCCAACGGACAAGACGCTGGTCGTGTGGACCGCCCCGGCCGACCTCGCGCAGCGCGGCGGCAGCGCGCTGACCCTCGAGAAACCGGGCGGCGTGTTCGACGCCGTCGTGTTCGGCGAACTGGCGCCGGCCAAGTGGATGCCGGGCAGCAACGGGTTCAGCCGGACCGAGAAGGACCAGGCCGCCTTCCCCGCCGAGACGGCGGACCCGAGGACGCTCGTCCAGATCGCCATCGTCTACGAGGGCAACCGGATCACGATCCACCGCAACGGGGCGAAGTACGCGGGCTACGCGGCGGCGGGGACGGAACGGTTCGGCGACGACAGCCTCGTCCTGATGGGCCTGCGCCACCTCGACGCCATGCCCGCCGACCGGTTCTACATCGGGAGCATCGAGGACGCCCGGATCTACGGCGTCGCGCTCGACGAGAAGGCGATCGCGTCGCTCAGGCCCAACGAGCCGTCGGACCCGAAGCCGCTCGCGTGGTGGAGTTTTGAGGACGGCAAGGCTTCGGACCACATGGGGAGGTTCCCCGTCAGCACGCTCGTCGGCGACGCCAGGGTCGCGGGCGGCAGGCTCCACCTCGACAGAAAGGGCGCCTACATGATGGCATCGAAGGACACGCCGGACGAGGGGCGGGGCCCGGCCAACCTCAGCGTCACCGACAGTGCCGCCCGCGCCCTGAGGGAAAAACTGCTCAACGACCCGCACCGCCCGGCCTATCACTTTGTCATCCCGGAAGGCTTCGGCATGCCCTTCGACCCCAACGGGGCCATCTTCTGGAAGGGACGCTATCACCTGTTCTACATCTTTCAGGACCAGCGGGGTCACAACTGGGGGCACGTCTCCAGCACGGACCTGTGCCACTGGCGGCACCACCCGACGGGACTCGTTTCCGGCATGTTCAGCGGAAACGCGTTCCTCAACAAGGACGGCCGGCCCACCGTGTGCTACCACCAAGTGGGTCAGGGCAATGCGATGGCCGTCGCCCTCGACGACGAACTCAACCGGTGGGAGAAACTGGAGACCAACCCCATCACCCCCAAGACCCAGGAGGGCGACCCGCATCACGGCAAGTACCGCTCGTGGGACCCGTATGGGTGGCTTGAGGGCGACACCTATTACGCCATCTTCGGGGGCGAGCGGCCCGCCGTCGCCAAGGCCGCCGACCTGGGCGGCCCGTGGCAGTACGTCGGCGACCTCATGGCCAACACCGTCGAGGGCGTCTCGATCAACGAGGACGTCTCCTGTGCCGACTTTTTCAAGATAGGCGGCAAGCACATGCTGCTGTGCATCAGCCACCGGCTGGGCAGCCGCTACTACCTGGGCCAGTGGAAGACCGAGCAGTTTCATCCCGAGTTCCACGAGCGGATGAGTTGGGTCGACAACGCCTTCTTCGCCCCGGAAAGCCTCCTCGACGACAAGGGCCGCCGGATCATGTGGGCGTGGATTTTCGACGGCCGGAGCGAGCCGACCCGCGCGGCCAGCGGCTGGTCGGGAACCATGAGCCTGCCCAGGGTCCTGGCGTTGGGCGACGACGGCATGCTGCGGATGTCGCCGGTCGAGGAACTCGGCACGCTGCGGTACAACGGCCGGAAGCAGGAGAACCTCGCCGTGGCGGCCGACTCGGCCCTGGCGGTGGAAGGCGTCCGGGGCAACTGCCTGGAGTTGGCCCTGGACCTGGTCCCCGACGGGGCCAAGCGGTTCGGCGTCAAGGTCTGCTGCTCGCCCGGCGGCGAGGAGCAGACGGCGGTCTACTACGACGTCGCGGAGAAGAAGATCGCGATCGACACCCGCAAGTCGAGCCTGGGCGAAGGGCCCAAGTCGATCGAGGCCGGGCCGCTGGAACTCAAGCCCGGCGAACCGCTCACGCTGCGGGTGTTCGTCGACAAGTCGGTCGTCGAGGTGTTCGCCAACGGCCGCCAGGCCGTCATGCGGCGGATCTACCCCTCGCGGGAAGACAGCCTCGGCGTGGTCCTGTTCTCCGAGGGCGGCGCGACGCGGGCGCGCAGCGTCTCCGCCTGGGACATGATGCCGTCGAACCCCTTCTAGGCTTTGTCTGACAAATCCGTCGTCGGCCCGAGGGCGAGCGAATTCGGCCCTGGCAAGGAGGCCGACTCTCCTTCGCCCGCCGAAGCAGCCAGCGGGCTGCGAAGAGCGGGAG
>CAYGZE010000275.1:0-6705 GCA_964354185.1 uncultured Anaerolineales bacterium
ATGATGGAGGGGCCCCGCAGGGCGCCTTCCTCGCCGCCGGAGACGCCGGTGCCGATGTAGAGGATGCCGTCGCGGGCGAGGTCGGCCTCGCGCCGCTCCGTGTCGGCGAAGAACGAGTTGCCGGCGTCGATGAGGAGGTCGCCGCGCGCGAGGTGCGGCCGGACCTGGGCGATCATCTCGTCGACCGCCGCCCCGGCCTTGACCATCAGGAGGACCCGCCGCGGCCGCTCGAGCGCGTCCGAGAGCGCCTGGGGGCTGAACGTGCCGACGATCGCCTTCCCGGCGGCCGGGCCCGCGACGAACCCCTCCGTCTTGGCCCCCGTGCGGTTGAAGACGGCGACCGAGAAGCCCTTCGACGCGATGTTCAAGGCCAGGTTCTGGCCCATGACGGCGAGTCCCACGAGCCCGACCTGCTGTTTGGCCATCCCTTGTGCCTCCCGCGAATGGGCCTGGAAACGCGATTCTACCACGCCCCGGCGGGGTGTCAAGAAACGGCACGACTGACTCGTCCCTCAGCAGACGCCCGCCGTTCCTTCCTGCGGCGTGCGTGGTACAATAGGGTGGCACGGTGTGTGTTGAAGGCGGCCCCATGAGCGCGATTCGCGACCTGCGGCTCCACCTGCGCAACGAGGCGCCCGAGCGCCCCGGCGGCCGGTACGTCTTCTCCTGCCCCAACGTCGGGCCCTCGCCCGGCGCCAGGAGGCCGCCATGACGCATTTGCGGTCGGCGCTTGGCCTTGTCGCCCTGGTGGTCGTCTGCTTCGCCGCGGCCGGCGTGGGCGGCGCGCTCATGTCCCGGACGCCGCCGGACTGGTACCCCTCCCTCCAGAAGCCCGCCTGGACCCCGCCGGGATGGGTCTTCGGGCCGGTGTGGACATTCCTGTATCTGACGATGGCCGGTGCCGCGTGGCTTGTCTGGCGGCGCGGGGACCTGCGGGAGGCCCGCCTACCGCTCGGTCTCTTCGGCCTGCAACTCGCCCTCAACGCCGCGTGGCCGGGCCTCTTCTTCGGCCTGAGGATGCCGGGACCGGCGTTCGTCGAACTCTGCGCCCTCTGGTGCGTTCTCCTCGCGACGGTCATCGCCTTCTTCCGGGAGAGCCGCGCGGCCGGCCTGCTCCTGGTGCCGTACCTGGCGTGGAGCACGTTCGCGGGGGTGCTGAACCTAGCGATCTGGCGGATGAACGCGTGAGGGCGCGGCCGCCGGCGCGTCACGCGCGGCGCGCGGCCGGCCGGGATAGCAGGCGTCGACGGAGCGGTCGGCCGTGTAGGCCTGGTAGGCCCGGACGACGTTGCTCGGGCGGAGGCTGCCGTCGGCCAGGCGGGCGTAAACCTCGCGGCCGGAGTAGTAATGGTGATGCATGCCGAACTGGTCGAAGATGCGGAAGAACTCGTTCATCAGGTAGGTCTGGGCGGGGGACGCGTCGGTCTCGGGGCGGAAGCCGCCGAACTCGCCGCAGTGCATGGCGGCGCCGTGGCGGATGGCGAACAGGTACGCCGGGAGCCACATCTGGTGGATGTTCCGGACGTCGCGCTCGAGCGTGGGCCAGCGGTCGGTGGCTTTGGAGAGGCGGAAGTTGTAGTCGTGGAAACTGTAGACCGTGAGCGGGTCGCCGGTCGGCTCGACAAGGGCGAGTTGCTGGATGGCGCCCCACGCCTCGCACGGTTCGACATAGCACAGGTGCCGCCGGTCGATGGCGCGGACGCGGCGGGTGAGTTCCTTCATGGCCGGGTTGTAGGCCTCGTGCTTGTGGTCGAAGGGCTCGTTGATGAGGTCGTAGGCGACGGCCCAGAAAGGGCGGTCGGCGAGTTGGCGGGCGATCTTCTCATAGTGGGCGCCGGCCTCGTCCATGAAGGCGGCGTAGTGTTCGCGGACGTACTCCTGCTTCTTGCCGAGGGTCTGGTCGATGTTGTTCATGTAGTTGACGCCGAAGGCGTTGCAGGCGTCGGCCATGATGCCCAGGCGCGTGCGCTGCTCGTCGGCGGGCCACATGCCCTTGGGCGGCAACTCGTCGGACCAGTTGTGCTGGGGGCGGTAACTGTTGGCGCCGGCGGCGGCCGCGAGTTCGACCTCCCGCCGGTTGCCGGGGACGCCCGTGTCGACGCCGCTGAACATCCAACTCGTGAAACCGATGAAGCGCGGGTAGGGCTCGACCGGGTAGCGGTAACTGGCGCGGTCGGCGCCGCGCAGGGCCCGGTACGGGGCCAGGAGGCCGCCGTCCTGGAGGGCCTCGACGCGGCCGGCCTCGTCGACCTCCAGGCCGCGAAACCTGCAGTCGATGGCATACGAGCAGAAGGCGGGCAGGGGGGCGACCTTGAGCGGCTCGGTCTTCCAGGCGTCCTTCGTCTCCAGGTAGTCGTAGACGACCGTCTGGCCAAGGACGGGCCCGGCCGGGACGCGGTCGATGGAGATGTCGTCGATGGGCTCACCCGGCTTGAGGACGCGCGTCACGCTCAGGTAGTTGACGGGCACGGCCAGGGCCGCACGGGACCAGAGGGCGACGGCCTGGCGGATCGCCTCGGGGTCGGTCTTCGGGTTGGGCGGCTGAACCTTCGCCCAGGGGCGGACGGCGACGACGCGGGCGCCCTTGGCGGCCAGCCGGACGCGCGTCAGGCCCTCGGTGCACGTGACGGCCGCGGGGGCATCCTGGAAGACGAGGAGGATGGGCCGCTCGGTGGCGGCCGCCGTGGCCGGCGCGAGCCAGAGGAGCATCCAGTTGGCGATGGGCTTGGGGCCGTCGGCCGCAGCCCAGCCCTCGCGCTCGGCGAACGGCCGGTCGGGGGCGGCGATGAAGAGGCGGGCCTTCCCGGCGTGGCGAATCTCGATCACGTCGGTCTCGGGCGTGAGGACGACGCACGGCGACAGGGGCGTCGCCAGGACGGCGACGGGCGGGGCGGTCTTGGCCGCAGCGCCTTCGAGGGCGGGGCAGCGGGCCTCGACGCGCCCGACGAGGCCGCGCTTCTCGCCGGCGGCCGCCACGCGGACGGCCAGGAAGTTCTCGCCGCCGTAGGCGATGTGCTTGGCCTCGACGCCGAAGGTGCGCCGCTCGTCGCCCGGCTTGGAGGCGTCGGCCTCGATCTCCTGATCGTTGAACCAGAGCCGCACGCCCCCGCGCACGGGCACCGTGAGGACGAGGCCGCAGCCGGCCCACTCGGCGGGCACCTGGAGCCGCGCGCGGTACCAGGCCGCGCCCTCGTACCCGGCGAAGCGCGGGTCGTCGGTCCAACTCTTCGTCGCGCGGATCGTGGCCCACTGGGTCTCGACGTTGTACCCGATCGACCAGCGCAACTCCGCCTGGCCCGCGCCGTCCGGGTCGGTCGAGAAGCGCCACTGCTCGGGCGCGTAGGCGGTGGTGGGCCCGGTGACGGGGTTGACGCGGACGCCCCAGCGGGCCAGGTCGCTGTCGGCCAGGGCGGGATGGTCGATCCACCCGAGGCGGTCGTAGCGGCTCTCGTTGAGGCGGTTGACGGGGTGGCCGAGGCGGTTCTCGTAGACGATCTGCCACGAGGGTGCCTTCTGGAGGGCGCTGCCCGTGACCTGGACCACCTTGGCGATCAACTCGGCGGCCTTGGACGAGTCGGCGGCGGCAGCGCTGCCGCAGACCTGGCTCGTGCGGGCGACGAGTTCGTACACGCGCTGGGCGACCCGGCGCAGGGCGGGCAAGGCCTCGCGCAGGCTCGCGGCGCCGCCGATCTCGCGTGCGGCCAAGGCGTCGATGTCGTGGCCGAGGCCGTTCGCCTCGTTGCGGAGTTCCCGCGCCTGGGCGACCGTTTTCGGATCGAGCCGCAAGGCGCCGCACCAGCCATGCGCGGCCCCGTCGGCCAGGTAGATACCCTTCTCGGTCAGGAGGTCGAGTTGCCAGGCGGCATCGTCGAGATCAGCGCGACACCGCCCGAGGAGCGCCTGGGCGTAGGCGGCGGCCAGGGCGTCGTCGTCGGCGGTCCAGGCCTCGGCGGGCTTGACGGGCGCGGCCTCGCCCCGGTAGCCGGGTGCCACGAACTTCTCGTCCTCCAGGATCGTCGTGGGCGGGAACTTGCGGACGGTCCAGCGGGCGTCGGTCGCGAGGGGGGCGACCCGCTTCGGCCCGGCCCACAGCGCCCCGTCCAGGACGAAACCGTCCGCCGGGGCGCTCACGGCGAGGACGTGGCGGCCCGGCGTAAGCCGGTCGCTCAGGTCCACCGCGTGGACGCGGCCGCGGTCGGCGGGGACCTCGGGCGCCTTGTCGGTCTTGGGGCGCGGCGCCCAGCCGTACGCCGGCCGCCCATCGACGTAGACGTAGGCCCAGCCGCTCGTCCGCAGCAGGCACGTGGCGCGGTCGACGCCCTTGGGGACGTCAATCTCGGCCCGGTAGACCACGGGGCACTGGGCGACCTGGAACCAGTAGAGCGGGACGGGCGGGAACTCGGGCGCCTTGCCGCCCGGCCAGTCGGGGACGATCCAGACGGCGGCCCGGGCCGTGACGCCGACCGCCAGGACCAGGCTTGCTGCCGCGAGGCACTTCAGTGTTCGTGTCATGGGTGCCCCCTGCCGCGCCTCTTCGCGGACACCCTACGGCGCGGGTGAGGCAGGGGCCAGCGAAAAGCCGGTGCGGGTGTGACTGAGCGGACTTCCTGCTTGCCCCCGGGGCCGGTTCGTGGTATAGGGGTCGCCGATGCGGCCGGGCGGGCGCGTCCCCGGCCGTTCAGGGTACGCGGCGCGCACTTGCGGCGCCGCAGTGCACAGCGCGTGCGACCGGGTGAGGCGGCGCGGGAGACTCGCGGCCCCTCGCCCGTCGAGGTTCTCGAGGAATGGGAGACGGCCGTTCGCAACTCTTGAGCCGCCAGGTCCCCTCCGACCTGGCGGACCTGCTGCGCCGGGAGGGCGTCCGGGCCGAGGACGCCTGGCTCTCGACCGACACCGACCTCGACCTGGCGGGCAACTACGCCGAGGTCTTCCTGCTGGTGATGCCGGATCGGCTCATCACGGCCGCGCAGCCGCGCGACCGCTGGCCCCGCGCCGTCCGCATCAACCTGGCCCGCGACGCCATCAAGGAGATCCGCAACCGCCAGGGGGTGGGCGGCGGGTTCCTCGAGGCCCTGGTCGAGGGCGTGTACGTCGAGGTCCTCGCCTACTCAAACGCGCGGGCCGACCTGTTCCACAAGGCGGCGGCGAAACTGAAGCGCTGGATCGCCGGCGAGCAGCCGCCCGTCGCCGCCGAGGACGACTTCAATCCCCGCAAGTGCCCGACGTGCGGGATGACCCTGGAGTTCAAGGGCGACCTGTGCAGCCGCTGCATCAACCGCGGAGCGATCTTCTCGCGGGTGGTGCGGCTGATGCGGCCGTACGCCGGCTGGGCCGTCCTGATGATCGTGATCCTGCTGGCGAGCATCGCCCTGATGATGGTCCCGCCGTTCCTGACGAAGTACCTGGTGGACGTGGTGATCAACCCCGCGACGCCGGAGGCCCGCGCGATGCCGCTCGAGGAGCGGGGGTACTGGCTGCTGAGCCTGGCGGCGGGGGTCTTCGGCATCACGGTCCTGCGGGCCCTGTGCGATAGCCTCAACGGCCGCCTCTCCACTTATGTCGGAACGAGGATTACGAGCGACATGCGCGAGACGGTGCTGGCGCGCCTGACGCAACTGAGCGTCGACTACTACGACCGCCACAGCATCGGCCAACTCATCAGCCGCGCGGGCGGCGACACCGGCGCGTTCAACGACCTGGTGCGCAACGTCGCGGGCGGCTACCTGGCCCAGGTCCTGGTGGCCGTTGTCACATGCGTGATGCTCTTCACGATGTCGTGGCGGCTGGCGCTGTGGACGCTGGTGCCCGCGCCGCTGGTGATCCTGTCGAGCATCTTCTACTGGCGGCGCGTCTACCCGCGCTACTTCCGCGTCTGGGACGCCAACAGCCGCCTTTGGAACAGCCTGAACTCGATCCTCTCGGGCATCCGCGTCGTGAAGGCCTTCGGCCAGGAGCACCACGAGGAGACGCGCTTCGGCCGCTCCAGCCGCTACGTCCGCGATTCCGAGCGCCGCGTCCAGTATGCCACGAGCGTGTTCAACCCGGCGATGATGCTCGTCTTCGGCCTCGGGAACCCCATCGTGTGGTACGTGGGCGGGCTGGAGGTGATCCAGAGCGCCGGCTCGGATCACCCCACGCTCACCCTGGGGTCCCTGATGGCGTTCTTCGCCTACCAGGGGATGTTCTACGGGCCGCTGTGGCACATGACGACGCTGACGGACTGGCTGACGCGGTTCCTGACGGCCGCCCAGCGGACGTTCGAGATCCTAGACACGACGCCCCAGATTCCCGCCGCCACCGAGGCCAAGCACCTGCCCGCCTCCCAGGGCCACATCCGCTTCGAGAACGTGACGTTCGGCTACCACCGCCACGAGCCCGTCCTGAAGAACGTCTCGTTCGAGGTGCGGCGCGGCGAGCACCTGGGCATCGTCGGCAAGAGCGGCTCCGGCAAGACCACGCTCATCAACCTCCTCGCCCGCTTCTACGACGTCGACGAGGGGCGCGTCCTGATTGATGGGCTCGACGTCCGCGACCTCGACGCGGCCGACCTCCGCCGCAGCGTGGGCGTCGTCCTCCAGGAGCCGTTCCTCTTCCGCGGCACGATCTATTCGAACATCACCTACGGTATGCGCGACGCGACGGCCGAGGACGTCCTGGCCGCCTCCAAGGCCGCCAACGCCCACAAGTTCATCATGCGCCACCCCC
>CAYGZE010000276.1:0-6622 GCA_964354185.1 uncultured Anaerolineales bacterium
TCTCCCTGAGGGAGAGGGGACAGGCACGCCCCGTCCTACTCGACGCCGGCGCGGGCCTTGAGTTGCTCGAGCCGCTCGCGGATGGCGGCCGCCTGGGGCGAGTCGGGGTACTTCTCCATCAGTTCCACCGCCAGGTTGTAGGCCATCAGGTGCCGCCCGGCCTGGACGTGCTCGGTGATCCGCCCCTCCCACTCGCGGCGCTCGACGACGGCCGCATTGTGCTTCAGTTCATCCATCTGCTCGCGCAACTTGGCCGCCTCGGGCGAGTCCGGATACGACTCGATCAGGTGCTCGGCGGCCTCGATGGCCTGGCGCCAGTGCTTGCGCGAGGCGAGGTGCTCGATCTCGCGGTAGACGCGCTGCTGCTCCTGGCGATGGCTGGCGGCCTTCTCGATGCGGACGGTCTCGGGCAGTCTGACGGCCTCGGCGTTCTCGGGGTACTGGGCGGCGAGGCGGTCGGCCATCTCGATGGCCCGGTCCCACAGGGCCAGGCTCATGTACTGCTGGATCTCGGCGATGATCTGCTCGACCTCGGTGCGGCCGTGCTGGGCGAGGGCCTCCTCCAGGCGGGCCTGGAGCGCGTCGGCCTCCTCCTTCTCGTGGTAGCGGAAGCGGAAGTCGTCGAGCCGCTCCTTGGCCTCGGGGTACTTGCCGGCCTCGACGAGGGCCCCGATCTCGCGCTTCAGGGCCCGGCGGCGCTGGCGCTTGGCCAACTCGCGCTTGGCGGCCTTGTCGCCCTCGTCCAGGAGCGTGTTCTCCATGATCTCCGCCAGGAGGCTGACGACGACCTCGTGCGAGGCGTTGGACGTCGGCCCGGCCTGGGGCGAATCGGACCCCGTCCGCTGGAGGATGTCGCGCAGCGTCCGTTCCGTGAGTTTGGCGCTGACGGCCGCCGAGAAGGCGTACTTGACGACCAGCCCCATGCCCAGGGCCAGGCCCTCGACCACGAGGCCCCCCACGAGCAGGGCGACGGCCAGGCCGACGTGCTCGACCGACGGCTCCGTCGTGAGGAGGACCCACGCGCACGCCGCCAGGCCGCCGAGGCCCCCCAGCATGCCGACCACGGCCAGCAGCGTGGCCGTCGGACGCGGACGCGGCAGTTCCTTGCCCAGGTTACCTCCGCCGAACAGGCCCGCCATGGCGCGCCTCCTTATCTGGCCCGGGGCGGCCCGAGCGCGTCGCGCCCGCCGGCGCGGCGAACCCCCCGCGGCTACCGTGCGAGTCCTCCCCTGCACGGCGGCCGCCCGGCGACCCACCGTCAAGGGAGTATAACTATCTACAAGGCCCATCCCTGCGCGGGGCCCGCGGCAACGGCCCGTCACGCGGACGGCGGGCCCGCCCCGCGCCGCCGGGCCCTGCTTGACCATTGTAACCGGCTTTCGGTGCGCGTAAAGCGTTCTTGTCCACGACTTTCCCGCCTGCCGCCGGGGCGGGGCAAGCCGGGTCGGGGGCGCCGGTCCCGGGACGGCGGTTCGGCAGGGGGCAGGCCCTGAGGGGCTGTCTGAGGATTCCCGCGGGCTCCATGCGGGTCCTGGGATATGCTACCGCGAGGCCCTGCGCCGCAGGGCCGCCAGGGCCAGCGCCGAGCCCACGAGCGCCGCCGTCGCCGGCTCGGGGATCACGGGGGTGATGGGGGTCACGGGCGTGATGGGGTTCTCTCCGCCGCCGCCGCCCGCGCCGCCGCCGCCCCCGCCCCGGTACTGGCCGCCCACTTGGGACGACTGGAGCTCGAACGTCTCGCCCGCCAGGCCCGCCAGCGGATCCACGCCGATGCCGGTCGGGTGCTGCTCCGGCCGCTCGCGCGGGATCCAGTCGACGGGCAGTTCGGTCGTGCCCACCAGCGCGACGGTCAGGTCGCCGCTCTGGGCGCCCCGGGAGGCGACGATCGACACGCTGAGGCCCATCTGCGCGAGGAACGTCGGCAGGATGCCCAGGTCGAGCCCGACCGCCAGGGTCGCCTGGGGCTCGTCCGACTCCAGCGGCGGGCCTGCCAGGTAGCCGAAACTGTCGGTCCGCGTCCCCAACTCGGCCGAGTCGACGCGCGTCCGATTGGCGATCGAGAGGAGCGCCCGCGAGTCGAACCCCGGCCCCTCGAAGCCGCCCGTCCCGGCCGCCTGGAACGCCAGCATCATCTGCACGTTCACATTCGGGCGGATGTAACTGAGCGCCGTTTTGCCCGAGTGGACCCAGTCTTCCCCGCCCTTGCTGCGCTGGCCGAGGATCACGCGGCCGAATCCGCCGGGCGCCAGGCCCAGCAGCGCCGTGTTCTGGTAGGGGACGTTGCCCGTGTCGGCCCCGGCCGCGGCGCGCGCGACCGCCTCGGGAAACGCGAAGCCGGCCGGCGTGGTCACCGGCCGCGCCGGCCCCTCGGCGGCCCCCGGGACCATCACGGACGGCGGCGCCGCCTGGGCGATCACCTCGGCCGTCTGGAGCCACGCCGCCTGGATCGCCTGCCACCCCATCGGCAGGTCCGCGCCCGTCGGGTCCAGGTAGGCGTCGACCGCGTCCCGATGGTCGGCCGCCAGGGCCGTCCCGGCCGCCGCGAACGGGTCGGCCCGGCCCGCGAGGTCGGCGGTCCCCGCGGGGGCCGCGGCGGTGAGGGCAGCCAGCAGAGCGGCCATCGCGACAACGCCGCCCGCCACGCGAGTCCGATGCGTCATGGTCCGACCTCCGTAGACAGCGTCTACCCCTGCAAGCGACGCGGGCCCGCCTGGCGACGACCCGCCGGCGCGTGCCCACGCCCTCTTTCATCGGCATTCTGCGGCTTTTGCGCCAGTCCCCCGGATGCACGCGGCACGACGGCACCGCGCCCTTCATCTGAATTATACGGCACGTTAGGGCCCAAAGCAAACGGCCTCTGGCCGCCCGGGGCGCCTTTCAGTTCTCATGTGGCCCGCCCGCCCTCGGGCGTGCCGGGCTCGTTGGCGGAGAAATGCCCTGCGGCCTCAGCCGGGGGCGGCTGAGCCACAAGACCCGGCGCCTACCGCCATGTGAGGAACCTGTCGCCCAGCGTGCCCGTCCCGGGGGGGTAGAGCAGGGCCGCCAGGTCGGCGTTCGCCGCGGCGACCGTCGCGCGGTCGGCTTCCCGCAGGCGCTTCGGCCGCAGCCCGTCCGGCGGACCCACAGGCAGGTTCCGGCGGGCGCTCACCAGTTTCTCCTTCTGTTCGAGGCCCGCCTGGTCGAGCAGCACCGACACGCGCCGGTCGACGAGTTGCTCCATCGGCCGCGTCGCCCGGTCATGGGTCTGCTGGCCCGGGCGGACGCCCGTCTCCGACTGCGTCAGCCGGTCGGCCACCGCGATCAGCCCCGACGTCGTGAGCGCGTACCGCCCGCCCAGGTCCGAGAAGAAGCCGCACTCGATCCCCTTCGTCCCCCGGACCGACAGGACGGCCGACGGCGTCACGATCGCGAAGTCGCTCTTCATCCGCGGCTTCTCGACCTCCGACCGCGTGTTGCCCTGCTTCAGGTGAACCCGCGTGCGGACCTTCTCGCCGTCCCACCGCAGGTCCGCGATGCGGAGGACCGTCAGTGCGTCGGCCTGGACGAGGCTGTCCACCATGTCCACCACGCACCGCGCCCGGAACCCCGTCCGCAGGTCCGACCCTTCCGCCAGTTGCATCCCCACCGCGACGGGCGCCCACGGCTGGTCGGGCCCGGGACGGGTCTCGACCGTCCCCTCGACCACCTTGATGACCGCCCTCAGCGGCGGCCGCGCGGCCGGGCCGGCCTCCGCGGCCTGCGCCCGGGCGGGCGGGGCCAGGAGCACCAGGACTCCGACCAGCGTCGCCAGTGTCGTTCGAACCATCGGAAGTTCCCCCTGCTGAAACGCGCGCGGGGCGCGCGACCCCTGCCTTCCGGGGCGGGGGAGCCGCGGCCGCGCCCGGTTCACCCCCAAGCCTACGCGCCCGCGACCGCGCGTCAAACCGGGCGGCGCGTCCTGCCGCGCGGCCTCTCTAACTTGTTTCTCCACAATGTCTTATGACTGTCCCCCAACGGCACCGCCCCCGCCGCGCCTGCGCCGCACGCGCGAAAACCGCGCGAGAAACCCGCCTCCCGGCTCGGGGCTGCTGGCTCGGGACGCGGGTGCCACGGCTGCGCCGTGTGCAGCCGTGCCCGTCCCAGGCAGCACGGTTGCGGACAGCGCAACCGTGGCACCCCTCCGTTGAGGGGCGGGAGAGCGCTCGCCCCCCACGGCAGCGGGGGTCCCAAAAAAGAACGGCCGGAGGCCAAAGCACGGCGGCGCACGCCCTGTTACGCCGCCATGCCGGCCCCCGGCCGGAGCGCGGCCCACGAGGGCCGCCAAGTGGCACGGAAAACCCCTCACAGCCGCGCCACCCAAGTCCAACGCATGTCCTTGCCGCCAGGTGCGGGACACGGACCCAGGCGCCTGACGGCGCGGTCCGTGTCCCCCCTGTGTCCAACCCAGACCATGCGGGAACCGTAGGTGGAAGCCCGCGCGTCGCCCGATGCGCCCCGCGCCCTTCGCCCACGATCGGTGAGGGACCCCTGCCGCCCACGCCGCCGCGGTTGGAAGCCTGCGCGCCGCGGGAAGACCCGCGCCGCACCCTTCGTCCTCGCGGCCGCCGAGCGGCCCAGGGCCGCGCCCACGGCCCCCCCTGAGGGAGAGGCAAGCGTTGCCCCGCCGGTTACTGGGATGCCCGTCATTCACTTGTCAGGTACGCCACCCGACGGTCGCATCCGTCGAGCGTCGCCCTGAACTCTACGGATAAGGGGAGGGCGGTCAAATCGGGGCGGGGAAGGGCGGCCTGGTGCCGCCGTAAGTGCTTGGGAGGACGCATTTTGCGCGCGTCCCGCTTTTCCTCCGCGCCGCGCCGCTTTGCGCGCGCACCCGCGGAAACGCGTGCACTTTTTCGGGACGGGGGGGGCCGGGAGGTCGGGGCAGGCGTGTGGCCACGGGCCCGAACCAGCCCCCCACGGCAGTGGGGTACGTGTTTAGCGTGCTTGGCAACTTCCCATAGCCGGGTGCCACTGGTGGCTTGTCCACCAGTGCCCCTCGCACGCGCAGTGCCTGGAAGCAGCCAGCGGCATGCCCGTTACGGGCACGCTAAACACGTACGAAGTGGGGGGTGCCGTTCAGTCGCGCAGTTCCACCTGCCAGTACGCCGCGTCGAGGAACTGTTTCCACGACCGGTACTTCGCCGTCCCCGCGTGCAGCCGGATGACGGGGCTGAAGTGCGGCTGCTTGGGCGGACGCACCAGGTGCATCCGGGCCTCTTCCGGCGTGCGGCCGCCCTTGCGGACGTTGCACCTCATGCACGCGCACACGACGTTGTCCCACGTCGTGCGGCCGCCGCGGCTCCGGGGGACCACGTGGTCGACCGACAGTTCCGGCGTCCGGAACTTGCGGCCGCAGTACTGGCACCGGCTCGCGTCGCGGGCGAAGAGGTTGCGCCGGTTCAGTTTCACCTGCGTCCGCGGGATGCGGTCGTACCGGAGGAGCCGGATGACGCGCGGCACCACCAGTTCGAACCGGACCGTCCGGATCCACTCGTGCTCGGCCGGCTGGAACTTCCGCCGGTAGGCCGACACCTCGGCCCACGACGAGAAGTCGTAGCAGTTGTACGACTCGTCCTCGACCGAGACGACCTCGGCGATGTGCTTCCAGAGGAGCACAAACGCATAGCGCGCACGGATCACCCGCACCGCCATGAACAGGCGGTTGAGGACGAGCACGCTCGAGTCGAGCGCGCTCGGCACCGCCGCCGCTGTTGCCACCGCCACGCTCATCGCCAACCGGCTCCTCGCCTGCCGCTTGACCATCTCCCATCGGCGGGTGCCACTGGCGGCTTGTCCGCCAGTGCCGTCCGGAGCCTGCCTCCCGGCAGGCGGGTCTCCGCGCCCGCCGCGCCTCCGGTGCGGCAACGCAAGTCCCGAGATTGTACCTCAAGAACGGCCCGGAGTCCAGCGCGAAACGGCGCGCCGGGTGCCACCCTGGCAGGGCAAGCCTGCCGTGGCTTGACCGCTGGCGGCTTGTCGAAGCGCAGCGGAGACCCGTCGCCGTACCGAGGGCCCGCCAGTGCCTTCCCCCTGCGCGCCCTTCATCCCGAGGGAGGTCGCCTGGCGGGTGCCATGCTTTCGCTTGCGAAAGCATGCGCCCGGTGTCATCCCGACCGAGCGCAGCGAGCGGAGGGATCTCGCCGTGGCCGTTGCTCCTCTCCCCTCTCCCGGCGGGGAGAGGGGTTGGGGGTGAGGGGCTTCCGCCGCCGTGGCCGGCCGTTGGCCGTTTGCCGTCTAATCCGCAATCCGCAATCCGCAATCGCCCGTGGCCGTTGCCGTTTGCCTTGGCTCGTCGCTCGTGGCTCGTGGCTCGCGGCTCGGATGACCTGCCGCCCCTACGGCAGAATCTCCAGCGGGTCGCTTGTGACCTTGCGGATCGTCCGCGCGTCCAGCCGTTCCACCCCCGGCCGCCCGGCCGCCGCGTCGCAGTAGTCCGACCGGTTGTACTCGAGGACGATCTCCATCGGCTTCGTCGCCACGAGCGGCCGCGCGCGGCCCACGAGGCCCACGGCCCGCCGCGCGGCCGCCCGGATGCGCTCCCGCGCCTCCGCCAGGGGCACCAGGTCGGCCCGGTTCCGCCCGCGGCCGCGCTTGACGGCCGCCG
>CAYGZE010000277.1:0-6613 GCA_964354185.1 uncultured Anaerolineales bacterium
AGGCCCTTGGCGTCGGCCTCGACCGGGGGCAGCGCCTCGCCCGTGTGCGAGGTCACGCGGAACCGCCCGGGACTGGCCGGGATCACGGCCGCGTGCGAAGGCCCGTCCTCCGTCCACGCCGCGAGGCGCACCTCGTCGCCCTTGGCGAAGAGGAGAACGTGGTCCTTCGGCGATTCCAGCGACGGCCCCCGCAGGCGCTTGCTCAGGCGGAACCCCGCCAGCACGCTGGTCAGCGTCCTGGCCGCCAGGTACGCGGGCTTCGGCTCGTAACACGGGTCGCGGCCGGCCTGGTGCGGGTGGAGGACCGTGCCGAAGTGGTGCTCCCCTTCCTTCGGGTCGGTCCCGTCGTCGTGCCAGTCGTACCAGATGGAGAGCGGCACGTCGTTGGCGAGGTTCGTGAGCCACTGGCGCGGCAGGTACCTGCCCTGCTTCTCGGCGTCGAAGTTCTGCCAGACGGAGGAGTAGCCCCACTCGCCGGAGTAGATGGGGATCGTCTTGCCCTTGGGCGCGTACTGGGCGATCAGCCGCCGCAGCCGCGCGTAGTCCGCCGCGGCGGTCTCGGGGGGTTCCTGCCGGTACGGGTGCACCGAGACCGCTGACCAGTACTCGAGCAGGCCGGCCTTGAAGCACTCCTCCAGGAAGGGCAGGTCGACGCCGCTCGTGGCCGGGCCGATGTAGGTCTCTTGGGGGGCGGCGGCGCGAAGGGCCTTGCCCACCTCGAGGGCCAGAGCGACGTAGTCCCGCGGGTTCGGCTGGGGCTTCCAGAAACCTATGTTCGGTTCGTTATACATCTCCCACAGGATGCCTCGCCCCTGGAAGTGCACGGCCGCCGCGGCCGCCCACGCGGCAAAGGCCCGCCGCCCCTCCTCGGAATGCGGCGAGAGGCCGCCGTCGTAGTGCCGGTTCGAGTAGTCCAGGATCAGCAGGGCCCGTATCTTCTGCCCCTCGAGCGCCGCCATCAGGCGGTCGTAGGCGCTGAAGTCGTAGCGGCCGATCTGGCGCTCGGTGCCGTCCCAGCCGAAGTCCATGCGGACCCATCGGAACCCCCCGTCGGCCAGCATCTTCATCTCGCCCGCCTGGGGGTCCGTGAAGTGGATGTTGACGCCCAGGCCGTCCGGCACGACGGGCCCGGCGGCCTCGACCGCCCTCACGGCCGACGTGCACGACGCGACCGCCAGCGAGAGCGCCGGCAGCATGGCGACAAGAACGAGCCGTTTCATCGGAGTCTCCCCCTGCAAGGGCGTCGGCGTGCCGGCATCGCTCGCCTCATCTTCGCTTGGCCGCGCCTGGCCCGGCTTGGGGGGCGGCTGAGGGGGAACCCCCTCACCGCGGGGCTTGGCCCGCGCCGGCGGCGTCAGGCGGCCACGCCGCCACGTCGGCGAACCCCCGGCCGACGGCGGAGAGGCCGCCGCCGGCCGCCCATCGCTCGTGGAGGCGGCCGCGCATGTACTCGTAGTAACTGCCTCCCTCGACGAATGTGCCGAAGGTCCAGACAAGGACGGCCTCGGCCCGGACGGCGGCGGCGAAGTCCCGGGCCAGGCCGAACCACGCCACGTCCTGGTCCCAGCGCCGGCTGCCGCACATTGCCCAGCCGTTGTAGGTCTCGGCGATCCAGAACGCCTTGCCGACGTCGGCGGGGTGGCCGAACTCCCGGAGGCGCTCCTCCGTCTGCCGGAAGTTGCCGGGCTCGTAGATCTCGACGGAGAGGATGTCGAGTTCGGGCACCGTCTTCATCCGGGCCCACACATCCCACTCGGGCTTGTTGGCGTCGGTCACCAGCAGGCAGATGCCGGTGCGCGTCGCCGGGTCGATGGCTTTCACGAGCCGACACATATCTGAAAGTTGAGACGCCCAGGCCTCCGCCGAGTAGGCCACGCCCGGCCGCAGGGTGAAATAGTGGTAGTTCATCGGCTCGCAGACCACCAGGTAGACGCTCGGATGGTACCGCCGCTGGTAATACGCGATCCTCCGGCGCTGGAACCGGCAGAACTCCTGCCAGTCGGGCCGCCGGGGCAGGCGCTGCGCGTGCTGGCAATCGACCAGGACCGCGGCCATGCCCGTGCGCCGGACGGCGTCCATGTACGGGTCGTCAAGCGCCTCCTGGAAGGCCGCGCGGTCCGGGTCGTCCTCGAAGAGATGGTCGCCCGACGCCCCCAGGCGCACGTAGCGCGCCCCGGCGGCGGCGATGGAGGCGAGGTCGGCCCGGGCGTCGGCCGCCCGGCCGGCGCAGGCGGCCAGGCGCTCCTGGCGCGTCTTCGACGGCCCGGGGTCCGGCTGCGTGAGTTCGTAGCCGAGGAAGACGACCGTGCACGCCCCGAAGTCGACGCGCGGGCGTTCCGCGCCGGCGGGGGGCGCGTAGTGCCGGCCCAGGTCTGCGATCGTCTCGGCGCGGTTGGCCCAGACGAGCGGCGGAACGAGGAACGTGATCGCCACGAGCGCGGCCAGCCGCACCCCCAGGCCGACCGCGGGCCGGGTCATGCGGCGCGCGGCCCCGGCCGCCCGGTCACGCCGCCACTGGCGGTACGCGCCGACCAGGCGCACGACCCCTGCCGCGCCGGCCACGAGTACCGAGAGGACCCACGCCAGGAGGACGGGCACGGCGACGGCAGGCAGCAGAAACGCCACCACGACCAAGGAACTGGCGACGGCCGGGAAGTCCGCCACGACGCGCCCGATGAGCCAGGCCCACGCCAAGCCGAGGCCGACGTACGTCGCGAGCCGCCGCCGCGCCACGCCGCCAGCGGCGAACACCATCCACAGGCCGACGACGAGCCCCGCGGCCCCGCTGCCGCCGGCCGTCGCGTTGGCGAACCCCATCCCCACCCCGAAGACGACGAAGCCCACCAGAGCCGTCAGGACGCCCGCCACCACGGTCACGGCGGCCAGCAGGCGCGACCGGCGCCTGACCCCCAGGGGGGCCGCCGCAGGCGGACCCTCGCCCTGCGGCCGAGACTCCGCGTTGGCCGGCGGTTCCGTCCGAGGGCCCCTTCCAGGCAAGAGCGACCTGCGCCCGACTCCGATACCAGGTATGGAGCCGCACGTCAAGGCGCACGTCCAGCCCGTGGCGGCGAAGCACTGCCTCCAGGTGACCGAGGCCCACTTCGAGAAGGCGGTGCAAAAAGCGGTGCAAGATACGGTGCAGCAAGCGCCCGCAGCAAGCCGCAAGGAATCGCACGGAGAAAACGAGGGCGAACGCAACCTCGCCCCGTGCGTAGGCTTGCGAAACAATACGACCGCACGCGAAACCGTGCGGTCGTATCGAGAAATGTCGCTGGTACCCCCAAGGGGACTCGAACCCCTGTCGTCGGGTTGAGAACCCGATATCCTAGGCCGCTAGACGATGGGGGCACCTGGGTGCGGCATTCGGTTTTTCGCGGGTCGCTCGGGCGGCCTAGGGGCCCTCGCGCGACCCGATCTCTCTTGCCTCCTCCACCAAGTCCCGGGCCGACGGGCCTTCCGGCAGGGCCTCGGCCTGCTCCATCTCGCCGACCCGGGCGGCAATCTCGCCCAGAATCTCCCGGGCCAGGCCCGCGTCGTAGCCCGCGTCGGTCCAGACGAGCCGCTCGGGCTGCTGCACCGCCCGCGAGGTCCCAGGCGTTGCGCCCGAGGCCCGTTCGGCGTGTTCCGGCCCGCCCGTCCCGGCCATCGTGGCGGCCGCGGCCGTCGCCTCGCGCTCGAGCCGCACGGCCACGCTGGCGGCCATCGCCATGCCGCTGGGGCTGACCGCGCAGGAGACCGTCCGCCGCCATCGCCCGCCGGCCCCGCGCAGGTCGGCGAGGGTCCCCTCGCCCTTCCGGTCGAACAACTGGGGCTGCGACTCGATCGTCCCCTTCGCCCAGTTCGCCTGCGCGACCCCGAAATGCTTCTCGAGCGTCGCCCGCGCCGCATCGAACGCCTTCTGGCGATCGTGCGTCGGCAGTTCCGACGTCTGCCAGGCTCGCGACGCCTGGCAGCCGACGGCCGCCAACGCCATCGCCGCCACGAAGAGTATACGCCCCATGCGCATCACCGGGGCGAGACTATAGGCCCGGGCGTGCGGCCTGTCAATGCCATTTCGGTTGCCCGAGCCGCCCGCGGCGCCGTACAATCGTCGCGCCGGTCGCCGCCGGCCCGGAGGGCTGCCGCCATGAGCACCGTGAAGACCGCGATCTACCCCGGCGTGTTCGATCCCGTGACGCTCGGGCACCTGGACGTGATCCGCCGGGGCGCGGCCCTGTTCGGGCGCCTGATCGTCGCCGTCGCCGTCAACCCCGAGAAGCGGTCCCTCTTTCCGATCGAGGAGCGGGTCGCCCTGGTCAGGGAGGCGACGGCCGGCGTCGCGGGCGTCGCCGTCGACGCCTACGAGGGCCTCACGGTCGACTACGTCGCGAAGCACCAGGCGTCGGTCCTGCTGCGGGGCCTGCGGCAGCGATCGGACTTCGAGTACGAGTCGCAGTTGGCCCTGACGAACCGGACGATCAGCGGCGTCGAGACGGTCTTCGTGATGGCCGACGAACGGGTCGCCTACATCTCGTCGCACCTCGTGCGCGAGGTGGCCGCCCTGGGGGGCGACGTGTCGGGCCTGGTGCCGCCGCCGGTCCTGGCGGCGCTTGCGAGGAGGCTCGGGCACCCATGATGGACGATCAGCCCACCGCTCCGCCCCCGCCCGCGCCGCAGCCGCATGCTGCGCCGCAGGAGGGCGCGGCGCAGGTTCCATGTTCCGCAGCGTCGGGAGCGGCCTCGCCACCGGACGCCACGCGAGCGCCGCGCCACCGACGCCCGCCGGGCCGGCCCTGGGGATTCTGGGCCACCTTGGGCTGGACGGCCTTGTGGCTCCTCGTCTGGTTCCTCGTCTCCGTTGCGGGTGTGACCGTCTGCGTCATTGCCATGGTTGCCACGGATCCCTCCGCCGATCCGGCGAAGGTCGCGGGGACCCTCGAACGCAACGGTCTGCTGCTGAGCCTGATCGTGATCGTGCAGACGCCTGTCCTCGTCGGGCTCACGGCGCTCCTGGCTTGGGTACGGATGCCGTTGAGGGAGTACCTGGCGCTCAGGCCGCTGCGGTGGAAAGCGACCGCTGTCTGCGTCCTGCTCCTGTTGCTGCTGCTCGCCTCGCAGGACACGCTCACCTGGCTGACAGGCCAAGAGGTGGTTCCACCCGTCATGGTTGACGCCTACCGGACGGCCGGCTTCCTGCCGCTGCTCGCCTTCGCCCTGATCGTTGCCGCACCGGTGGTCGAGGAGACCTTCTTCCGGGGATTCATGTACACGAGTCTTGCGGCATCCCGGGTGGGCCACGTCGGGGCCGTGCTGCTCACGGCGGCAGTCTGGGCGCTGATCCACTTCCAGTACGGATGGTTCGGCATCGCGTGCATCTTCGTGGACGGCCTGTTCCTGGGCCTTGTGCGATGGCGCACGGGCTCAGCCACGCTCACGACCGTCCTGCACGCCATCACGAACCTCGTCGCGATGGCGGAACTCATGGTGGTGGCGGGCGCGATGGGGTGAGCGCGTGCGCTGCGGCGTGCGGTCAAGGACGCGGGGTCGCCCCGGTCCTCGTCCAGAGTCGGGCTGGAATTGAGATGTGGCTCCGGCCCACCTCGTCAGCGGAAAGACCAACCGTCGGGCAGAGGCTCTGGATTGCCTTTGCCTGGTATGAGGGTCGGCGCTTCAAGCGCCCCGCGTAGTCTGGCTTTCGCTCCCTCCCCCAAGCATAGGGCGGGTGCCATCCAGATACCCCCCTTTGCAGACCACCTACTATGGGTGAAGATAAAGACCCCCTGGACTGCGCACTGCGCCCTCGCGTAGTGCGCTTTGATGGCCTTTGCGACGCGACGAAACACAAGGCCAGGATGCCTTGCTTCCCTTCCGGCCAGGAGAAGTATGACCGGGGCGTTAGGGCGCCGAATCTGCTTCAGTTTGTCCCTAATGTTGCCGAGGACGCTCTCCGCAATCGCATTCAGGGGGAGGAATCGGGCTCGACCGGGAAGTCGGAATCGCCCATTTGGAGACGCGGCCAAGATGGTTGCCTCAGCAAACCACTCTTGGCCATCAATGTGCAACGCCGCGTCGAGACTCCCGGAATCATGTGCGATGGGCCGGAGCGAACCAGCGTCCGCCAGGTCAATCAGTCGCTCAAGCATGTATAGCTCAAAAAGCGTCCCCTCCAACTTCTCTAGGGGCGGCTGCACCAGACGTCCGTGGTACTGCTGGAACACCGCGGGAAACTCGGTTTTCAGGTACTCACACGACCTTCGCAGGGCTGGGACTGACACCCCCGCTGCCTGCCAGGAACAGTACTGACGGCAGACTTCGAGGCGGTTGTTAGTCTTGCTCTTCCCCCGAGGGAGAAGCCCCGCTCTCGCCTTGCCGAACCAATCATCGTCCAAGAGCTCGTCAAGGGGCGGGTTAGCCTTCACCTGGGCCTCGAAGTAGTCAACGGCTGTCAGTTCGCTCGACATGGCCTTCTGTCCAGTGTGCAGGGACGCCGGCACCGCTCCCTCACGGTCGCGGCTCGGATTACGGTCGCGGCTCGCATCGCCAATCCGCAATCCGAAATCCGAAATCCGCAATCGCTTCACGCCGCGCCGAAGCCGCGCTCTGCGATCTGGACCGCGAGGAGCAGGGCCCGGGC
>CAYGZE010000278.1:0-6546 GCA_964354185.1 uncultured Anaerolineales bacterium
CGAGCGCGGCGACCGGCTCCTCGCGCTTCAGCGGCCGCGCGGCCACGACGACCTCTTCCCTCCCGCCGGCCCTGCGGACGGCCAGGGCGAACGCGCGGCGGACCTCGTAGTCGCGGACCACCGCGCCGTCCGGGGCGTACTCGCGCACCAGGTTCGCGTCGGGGAACGTGACGTACACGTGGCCGCGCGAGTCGACGGCGATCCGCGCCGGGGCGTTCTTGCCGGCCAGGTCGTCGTCCCGGATCGAGAATTGGCGGAGGAACTTCCCCGCGTTGTCGAACTCCTGGACCAGGAGGTTCCCGACCCACTGGTCCTTCTCCTTGTCGGCCCCGTCGAGGACGTAGAGATGGTCCTCGGGTCCGAACGTGATGTCGGCGAGCGCGGCAAACTTGCCCTCGCCCGCGCCGGGCCCGCCGATCTCCAGGTCGGCCCCTTCGCCGGGGCCGGCGGCGCGGGCGGCGGGAGCGCCCAGCGCCACCGCCGCCGCCACGACGACGAGGCGCGCGGCCGCGAACGTCGCACGACCCGGGCGCATGAGGCGCTCCTTCAGGCGGATGCGCGGGCTACTTCACGGTCAGCGATACGCCGCTCGTGGCCGGGAGGTCCAGTTCGAGGTCGATCGCGTCGCCCTCGATCGTCCGCGCCGGCTCCTCGCGGATCGTCTTGCAGTCGGCCCGCGAGACCACGAGCCTGCGGCCCTTGACTTCGGGCGGCAGGGGGCAGCGGACCCTCAGCCGGAGGCTCCCGTACGACTTCCCGCTCGCCAGGTCGGCGTACGGGTAACCGTAGTAGGCGACGACGTTGAACTGCCCCTCGCGCGTGGTCGCGATGGCGTAGACGCGCGGGCTCGGCGACGCCGCCAGTTCCGGCGACGCGACCGTGGCCGCCGACTGCACCCCCCGGGCGTCGCGCAGGAGCCAGAACGCGTTGTACCGGTACGTGATCGGCTTGTTCTTGCCGGGGTTGGGCCACTCGGGCGGCAGTTCGCCGTACCGCTGGTCGAACTCGCCGTGCAGGCCGAAGACGTAGCCGCCCTCGTGGTACTCGCGCCAGCGGTACTGGAGCGTGCCGAGGCACGTGTCGGCGTGGTCAGCGAGCGGCTTCCACCGCTGCATGATGTAGTCGAACGCCGGCCGGCCGTAGATCCAGAAGTCCCACTCCGTGATGATGTACCGGAGGTCCTTGAGGCCCAGGCCGCGCGCGTGCTCGATGGTGCGGTCGCCCAGGTCGAACACGGCCTCGCCCGTGTGCCCGTAGGGATGGCGGCTGATCCACCCCACGTTCTTCGCGCAGCGGTCCATCACGTCCATCAAGTAGGGCCACTCGTAGAACCCGCCGTACCCGCACGTGACGCCCGGGTAGCGCTTGGCCAGGCGCTCGGCGGCGTAGTTGAAGAAGCGGGCGTACTCGTCCACCTTCTCGGGGGCGGGCGAGAGGTCGGGCTCGTTCATGATCTCGAAGTACGTGATGCGGTCGGTGTACCCGGGCGAGCCCGGCCGGCCGTTCGCGTGTTCCAGGGCGGCCGCGAAGTACTTCGTCCACCGCTCCGGACGCATGTCCACGCCTTCAGACTTCCACGGGCACCAGTACAGGCAGAGGGGCACAGCCCGGATGCGCCGGCAGTCGGCCAGCACCGCGTCCAGCCGCGTGAAGTCGTACAGGCTCCCGTCGAAC
Source organism: uncultured Anaerolineales bacterium (assembly GCA_964354185.1). Lineage (GTDB taxonomy): Bacteria > Planctomycetota > Phycisphaerae > FEN-1346 > FEN-1346 > CAYGZE01. The sequence continues at coordinate 1,675 of CAYGZE010000278.1, forward strand.
GTATCGAGTTCCGTGCCGGTGTCGAGGTAGTCCCACTGCTTGCCGCCCTGGACGCGCCGGGGGGCGTCGGCGGCGGCCCCGATCCGCGCGAACGTGTCGTCCAGGTTCAGGGCCTGGTACAGGGCCAGGTCCTCGCCCTGCATCCCCTCGCCGGGCCCGGACGCCTCCTGCCCGTGGATGCCGAAATGCTTGCTCGTCAGGGGCGGGCCCTTCTTGGCGTGGTCGACCGTGAGCGTGGCCGTGGCGACGGCGTCGCGGAGGTCCCCGCGCGGGGCCGCGGACTTCTCGGCGAGCCACGCGAGGGCCTGGGCGTAGAAGCGCCCGAAGTCGGCCCACCCGGCGAAATCCTCGGAGAGTTCGTCGTTGGCAAGGACGCCGCCGGCCCAGAACGTGCGGCCCTTGCCGACGTCGCCCGCCACCCAGATCGGCTCGCCGCCGGGCCCCTGGGCGATGACCGTCGCGCCCGGCCTCGGCTTGCCGTAGCGCGCGCCCCGCAGGGGCGGCGCGCCCGCCGGGTCCAGCCCTGTCACGAGCGGATGGCCGCGGGCGGCGACCTGGACGCGCACCGGCCCCTTGACGAGCGGCTGGTTCTCCTTGGGCGGGGCGTACGCCCGGAAGGGGACGACCTCGATCGGCAGGACGGCGTCGAACGACCGCTCCTTCGTGTAGAACATGAACGCCTTGTGGTTATCGCAATACATGAATCCGCCGCCGTCGCGGACGAACCGCGCCAGGCCCTCGACGAGGCGCGGCATGACGCTCTGGCCCATGACGTCGCCGACCACGACGACGTCGAACGCCCCGAGCGACGCCGCGTCGCCGTACTGGAGGAACTCGTAACTCGTCCACAGGGTGAAGTCGAACCGCCCGGGCGCGGCCTTCTCGACCTCGCGGCGGACGAAGTGGCCGCGAAGCGGCGTGTCGCCGCGGTAGTTCGGCAGTTGGGCCTTCCAGTCGCCGCCGACGAACAGGACGCGGATCTTCGCGTCCGCCGCCGGCGCGGGCGCGCCGAGCGCGAGCGGACCCGCGGCCACGATCGCGGCCAGCGCCGCCGTAACCCACCTGGGCATGGACCCGCCTCCCGGGCCGAGCGCGCTCGTAGGGAAGGCTCGTGCGCCGCGGCCCGACCCCCGGCAATCTGCGGTGCGGGCGGCGGGAAGTCAAGCCGAAACACCCCCGCGGCGCGGCCGCGGCCCCTCCGGGCGATTCGGCTTGACCAACCCCGCCGCGCGGGTACGATGGGTCTTGGCGATCTCTCCTATGGTCTAACCGAAATGCGTCAGGTCTGCGGCGCGCCGGGCCCGGCGGGGCGGGCGGCGGTCCGGGGGGAGGAGGCGTCCCATGCGTTCGAGCGGTGTCCGCGGGGCGGTGCTGGTCATGGCGGCAGCCGCGATCCTGGCGGCCGGCGGGTGCGCCGGCACAGAGGGCCGCGCGGGTGCGTCGGGCGCGCCGGCCGTGCCCCCGTTCTCGACGGATGACCTGCGGATGCCGTGGGAGCCCGCCAGCGCGGGGTTCCTCCACGACTGGCTGGTGTGCGGCGTCTTCCCGAGCCCCGAGCGGCCGCAGGGGCAGGGGGCCGGCGACCCGTCGCGCCAGGGCCACGACACGGACTTCCTGGGCGCGGCGGGGGGCGAGGGGGCGGCCCGGCCCGCGGCGGGTCAGACGGTGGCGCGGCCCGACGGCTCGGCGGCCGCCTGGACCCCCTACGCGGGCAAGCAGGACGTCATCGACCTGGCGGCCGTCTTCGCCGGGCAGCCCACGAGCAACGTCGTGGCCTACGCGTACACGACGTTCCGCCGCACCGAGGGCGGCAAGGCGGTGCTCGCGTTCGGCAGCGACGACAGCGCGAAGGTGTGGCTCAACGGCGACCTCGTGCACGACGTCCGCGCCGGCCGCGCCGTCCGACCCGACGAGGACGTCGTCCCCGTGACGCTGCGCGCGGGCGACAACGCGCTCCTCGTGAAGGTCGAGAACGGGGCCGGCGGCTGGGGCTTCGCGGTGCGCGTCCTGTCGGAGTCCCAGGCCCAGGGCCTGGACGTGGGCGACATCCGGCCGCACCTCGAGCCGCCGTCGAAGGACGCGCCCGGCGTGCTGGTCGTCGTCACGGACGCGGGCCTGGGGGCGATGAGCCGCAAGGTCGTCGGTGTCCGCGTCGAGGCCGTGGCGCCGGGCGGCAGGGTGGTGGCCGACGTCGAGGCGAAGCGCGGCGAGATCGTGCGGCTCGACACCCGCGACTGGCCCGACGGGCCCTACGAGATCAGCGTGTCGAGCCAGCGGCCCGAGGGCGGCCGCGTCTGGCGCCATCTGCCCTGGTTCAAGGGCGACTGGCTGAAGGAGGCCTGCGCCCTGCTGGCCGCCGGCGCCCGGACCCGCGAGACGTCGGCCGACCCGGCGGACCTGCGGATCGCGATGCTCGGGCGGCTGGTGCTGGACCGCCTGGGGGCGGACCCGATGCCCATGACGGCCGAGGAGCGGGCCGCCCGCTTCGGGGCCGCCGGCTGGGCGCCCGTGCACAGCGCGCTTCTGGAGTACCGCGAGTTGACGCTGGGCCCCGGGGCGGACGTCCGCCCGGACGGCTTCGTGCGGCTGGCGTGGCGCGACCCGGTCGACGACTCGCCCCAGTTCGCGCGGGCCTATCTGCCGCCCGACTACGACCCGGCCAAGCCGTGGCCCCTGATCGTCGTCCTGCACGGCTACAACCCGCCGAACCCGCCGTACGTCCAGTGGTGGAGCGTGGCGGAGCGGCACAGCGACCTGGCCGAGAGGCACGGCGTCATCGTCCTGGAGCCGCACGGTCGCGGCAACACTTCGTACCTGGGCATCGGGGACGCGGACGTTCTGCGGGCGATCGCCGAGGCGAAGGCGGCCTTCCGCGTCGATGCCGACCGCGTCTACCTCGTGGGCTACTCGATGGGCGGCGGCGGGACGTGGCACGTCGGCACGCGGCACCCGGAGGCGTTCGCGGCCATCGGCCCGATCTACGGCGGGTGGGACTACCATGTGTGGATGGACGAGGCGAAACGCGCGCAGTTGACGCCGCGGGCGCGGTTCGACGCGGAGCGCGAGAGCAGTTTCGCCCAGGCCGAGGCGCTCCTCACGACGCCCGTCTTCGTCAACCACGGCGATGCCGACGACCTCGTGGACATCGACCACACGCGGTACGTCGTCCGCATGATGCAGCGCTGGGGCTACGCCATCCGCTACTGGGAGCACCCGGGCCTCGGCCACGGGGCGCTCGGATGCGAGGACGAACTGGTGCGGGTGTTCCTCGGCTGCCGCCTCGACCCGATGCCGCGCGAGGTGCGCGTGCGGTCGGCCGACCTGCGGTTCGCCGCGGCCCACTGGGTGCGCGTCGAGCAGGGCGAGGACCCCTTCGCCTTCATGCAGGTCCGGGCCCGGGTGGCCGACCGCGACACGATCCGCCTGGACACGGAGAACGTGCTGGCGGTGCGCCTGGCGCCGGGCGAGCCGCTGGTCGACCGCGGCGGGCCCGTGCGCGTGATCTGGAACGGCGAGGACGCGGGCGCGCATCGCTTCGTCGACGGGGCCATCCGGCTCCGGCGGAAGGGCTACGTGCCGGGGCGGGTGTGCAAGACGCCGGAGGTCCCGGGCCGGATCAGCGACGTGCAGGCGACGCCGTTCGCGATCGTCGCCGGCACCGCCTCGAAGGACCCGCGGATGGCGCGGTTCGTCCGGCGGGCCGCCGACCTGGCCCGCGAGGGCTGGGCCGACTGGCAGCACGCGCCGCCGCGGTTCTTCCTCGACACCGAGATCACCGACGACGAGATCGCCCGGTACTCGCTCCTCCTCTACGGTGGGCCGGACGAGAACCTCGTCACGCGAAAACTCCTCGCCGGCCTGCCCCTCGCGATCGGCCCGGACGCCGTCACCGTCGCCGGCCAGACCTTCGCCGCCCGCGACGCGTCGGTCACGATGGTCTACCCGAACCCGCGGAACCCGGACCGCTACGTCCTGGTCCAGGCGGGCACGTCGCCCGCCGGCATGTTCTTCTCGGACCGGCGGCCGGAGGGCTACGACTTCGTCATCACCGACACGCGGGCCCACGCCGCCGAGCCCGACACGCCGGAGGAGCGCCTTCTGGTCGCCGCCGGCTGTTTCGACTGCAACTGGCAATACGACGAGCGGTACGTCGCGCGCGGCGACGCGGCCGTGCGGGCCCGGGCCCGCGTCCGCAAGGCGCCGGCCTACCTGACGGCGGCCGCCGCCGTGCCCCGCCGGGCCCTGAGCGAGGTCCTGGAGACGAGCGCGTCGGGGAGTTTCCGGGTCATGGGGCGCGACGTCGACTGGCAGGGCCGCCCCCTCCGCATCGGCGGCCGCACGTACGCGAGCGGCATCGGCGTGGCGGTCTGGCACGAGCCGTGCAAGGCGACGTACGACCTGGCGGGCGGCGACTGGAGGCGGCTGCGCGGGGACCTCGGCATCGAGATCGACGATCCCGGCCGCCTCGAACCGCGCCAGAAGCAGGGCACGTGCGTCTACTTCGTCGTCCGCGGCGACGGGAAGGAACTGTACCGCTCGCCCACGCTGCGGTGGAACGCCCGGGGGCCCGTCAGGATGGATGTCAAGGTGTCTGGCGTCCGGACGCTCGAACTCGAGGTCGCCAACGAGGCGACGTGGCACAACGCGGCCTCCAGCGTCAACTGGGGCGACGTGCGCCTCGAAAAGTGAGGCGGCGCGGGCGCGGGCCGCCAACCGGGCGATGACACGGCCGTACGCCGCCTTGACGCCGACGGGGGGGCCGTTTAGAATCGGCCCGTTCCTCGGCGGCCGGCGCGGACACGGTCCGGCCCGGGGACGAGGGGCGGTCGATCCAACGCGAAAGGGGGATGGGCGATGAGGCAGGCGGCAATC
>CAYGZE010000279.1:0-6505 GCA_964354185.1 uncultured Anaerolineales bacterium
GCCCACGGCCGCGCCCCCCGCCACGCGGGCCAGGAAGTCCCGGCGGCTCATCCCCCGTGCGCTGCGTTCCATAAGCGATCCCTCCCGATGGCCGCGCGCCGCCGCGCGTCACCGCGACGCGTCGAGGCGCCGGATGAGGCCATCATACGCCTCGGGGGCCCCGGGCACCAGCAGGAATGTCGCCCGCCGCGCCGCTCACTTCCGCCTGCGGTGGAGGAGCGCCGCGAGCCCGCCGACGGCCATCAGCGAGAGCCCCGCCGGTTCCGGCACGATCTCCAACTCCCAGTTCACGCCGAAGTAGGCGTTGCTCTGCGTCTCATCGAACAGGTAGGCGCCGCCCTCGGGACCGAGGTTGATCCGGACCTGCGTCGTCGTGTCGCGGAAGATCAGGAGTTCGACCGGCGTGCAGTCGCCGGGGGTGTCTCCGAACCACAGGTTCTGCCCATTCTTCTCCAGGACCGGCCCCAGGTCCCACGGATTGCCGTTCGCGCCCTCGAAGGTGAACAGGCCGTACGGAATGCAGTCTGCCAGACGGCCGGTTGCCTGCACGTCGGCCGGGTCGTAGGTCAGCGCGGCCTCGAAGGCGTCCGTCGGCGGACTGCCGAGGCCGAACGGCGAGCCGTTCATGGTGCCGTTGGGCGTGAAGGTGTAATCCACCCGTCCCGCCGAGGCCGCCTGGCTCACGCTGGTCAAGAAGTACTCGTTGGTGCGGAGGTCGTCGAAGACCGCGCCCCCGGTGGTGCCGACATTGATGCGGGCGCCGGTGCCGAGGTTCTTGAAGATGAGCGTGCTGTTCGTCGCAGACCACTGGCCGTCTTCCGGCGGCAGTTCCAGGTCCTGGCCGTTCTTCTCAGGGACGTCCATGGACCAGGGCAGCCCGCCCTCCGTGGCGAACCGGTAGTCTGCCGCGACGACGAAGCGTCGCCGCGTGTCAAGCGGGACGCGGTCGGCGCTGTCGAACGTGATCGTGCCCCCGAACGGCTCGGTCGGCGCGTAGGCAAGCCCGAACGGATTGCCGTTCATGGTGCCGTTGGGCGTGAAGGTGTACTCCAGCGTGTACACCGTCGCCGCGACCGGCGCCGCTGAGAGCCCCAGGATCACCATGCCCGCCAGGACCCGCAAGGCACTCATCCGCTTCTTCATGGCCGCTCCCCCCTCCTGTTCCGAACGTGCGTGGGGACGGGAACTCGGGGCAACCGGGCCCGAGCCCGGTCCGCCCTGCGCCCCAGGTGGGCCTGAGAGTACTGCCGCCGCCGCGTATCCGTACCTGCCAATCACCGATACGGGAACGCGCTCTTGGCGGGAGGCACCCACGCGACCGACGCTTCGCCGTCCCCCGGATGGGGTAAGTATACCTCAACTTTCGGCCCATGGCAAACGCCGGTTCGACGCCCCCTACCCCTTGACCGCGCCCAGTTGGATGCCCTTGACGAGGAACTTCTGCGTGCAGATGAACAGAATGATGAGGGGCACGATGTTCATGACGCTGGCGGCCATCAGGAGGTTGGTCTGTTTGCCGTACGCGGTGTCGAAGAAGAGCATGCCGATCGGCAGCGTCCGCAGGGGGTCGCTCTTGATGAGGACGAGCGGCCAGAAGAACGAGCCGTAGGTCCCGAGGAACGTGAAGACCATCAGGGCCAGGAGGCCCGGCCGCGCCAGCGGCAGGATGACGTGCCGGAAGATCTGCCACGGCCCGGCGCCGTCGATGACCGCCGCCTCGTCCAGCGACGGATGGATCGTCAGCATGAACTGGCGCATCAGGAACGTCCCGAACGCGCTGAACGACGCCGGCACGATCAGCCCCAGGTACGAATCCAAGAGGTGCAGCCGCACCATGAGCGTGTAGTTGGGGATCATCGTGACGACGCCGGGGATCATGAGCGTCGCGAGGTAGAGTTTGAAGACGATGTCGCGCCCCGGCCAGCGCAGGCGGGCGAAGGCGTAGCCGGCCATCGAGCAGGTCAAGCACTGGAGGAACGTGACCCAGGCGGCCACGAAGACGCTGTTGAAGTAGTAGCGCCCGAAGGAGATCTGGCGGAAGACCTCCGGGTAGTTGCCGGGCCTCCACTCGGAGGGGATGGGGTTGAGGGCCTCGACCTCGGCCAGCGGCTTGAAACTCGCGAGGACCATCCACAGGAAGGGCAGCAGCGTCGTGGCCGCCAGCAGGACGAGCACGGCGTGGCTCGCGGCGAACCGTCCGCGCCGGCGCCACCAGGTGCCGCGGAACGGCGTCCCTTCAACCGGTTGGCGCGCGGCGCGGGTCAATAGGCGAGTTCCTTGGCGGCCAGTTTCCAGTGCACGAGCGTGAAGGCGAAGATCAGCATGAACAGCACCCAGGCGACGGCCGAGGCGTAGCCGATCTGGAACTCGATAAATGCCTTGTTATAGATGTAATAGGCCAGCGTCGTCGTGATGCCGGCGGGCCCGCCCTGGGTCAGGACGCGGGCCTGCTCGAAGCCGCCCTGGAGGCCGCCGATGACGCTCATGATGACGATGAAGAAGGTCGTGGGCGCCAGTTGCGGCCAGGTGACGTGGCGGAAGGTGGCCCACTTGCCGGCCCCGTCGATCTGGGCCGCCTCGTGCAGTTCCTGCGGGACGTTCGACAGGGCCGCCAGGTACAGCAGCATGTTGTTCCCTCCGATGGCGGTCCAGACGCCCATGAGGATGAGGGCGTCGCGCGCCCCGAGGCCCCAGTACTTCCACGTCAGGCCGGTCGCCTCGGGATGGAGGCCCACGAGGTTGGCCATCGACCCGAGCCACCGCGGGGCCTCGACCGCGTCGAGCCCCACGGCGTGCAGGCACGCGTTGAGGACGGCGTTGATCGGCCCGAAGTCCGGGTTGTAGAGCGACTTCCAGAGGATCATCAGGGCCACGCCCGCCGTGAACGTCGGCAGGTAGAAGAGCGTCCGGTACACGATCATGCCGCGCAGTTTCTGGCTGAGGAGCAGCGCCGCCGCCAGCGACCCGGCGATGGCGACCGGCACACCCAGCATCATGTAGAGCGTGTTGAAGAAGTAGAACCAGAACTCGCGGTCCGCAAGGAGTTCGCGGAAGTTCTCCAGGCCGATCCACTGGAACGGCAGCGTGCGCTGGAGGTTCCAGTTCGAGAAACTGACGACGAGCGAGAAGAGGACCGGCCCGGCCGTGAAGACGAGGAAGCCGACGAAGTTCGGCGCAAGGAACGCCAGGGCGGCGACGGCGTCGGTCCTGGCCCGGGCGCGCCTCATGGCCGCCCCCCGCCCGTCAGGGCCTCGTACCGGACGCGCAGGGCCGGGTCGCGCTGGAGGGTCTTGGCCATCTCGCGGCGGATCTCCCGCGCCGCCGTGCGCATGGCGTCGGCGGGCGGCTTCGCGTCGCGGCGCACGAGGTCGAGTTGCTTCGTGAGGAGGAGGTCCACCACCGCCGCGTTGACGAACGGGCTGGTCTCATCCGGCACGCCGTAGGCCATCACGTCGCGGAACACGGCGTGGAAGTCCTCGTCCGGGAACCGCGGGTTGACGAGGTTCTCCTCGGTGGCGTACCTCGCGGTCGGTCCGAGCGCGTCGGCCTGCTGGTTGATGAGGCGGTTGTACCCGGGCCCGCTCAGGTAGCGGACGAACTCGACGGCCTCGGCCCGGTGGGGGCTGTTGCGGTTCACGAGCGTCGCGCGGGCGTAACTCCAGTAGCGGCGGAGGGGCCCGTGGGGCGACTCGACCGCCCCCAGCCGCAGGCCCTCGTAGTTGCGCAGGGTGCAGAGCCACCACCGGCCCCCGATGGCGGTGGCCAGGCGGCCCGCGCCGAGGAACTTGATCGTCGACGACCCCCACCCCCCCTGCTGGGCCAGGGCCTCCTCCTCGCTGGGCGAGGGCATGACCTTGTGCTTATAGATGAGATCGTGCATGAACTCGACCGCCGCGATCGCCTCCGGCGCGTCGACCAGGCACCGCGTGCCGTCCTCCGAGTAGACGTGCCCGCCCCACTGCGTCAGGAAGAACTTCCACGCCCACGAGTCGAAGGAGAAGCCGAAGTGCCGGATGCGGCCGTTCGGCTCGCGCACGGTCAGGCGCTTCGCCAGGGGCAGGAACTCCTCCCACGTCCACGGGGCCCGGGGGTACGGGGTGCCGGTCCGGTCGAAGATCTCCTTGTTGAACCAGAGGGCGTCGGTGCAGGCGTTCGTCGGGAAGCCGTACACGCGCCCCTCGTAGATCACGTAGGCCTTCGCGACGTCCCAGACGTCGCGCCGGACGTCGACGCCCGCGCGGACCAGCGCGTCGGTGAGGTCCCACGCCACGTCCGCCTTGACGTAGGACGACAGTTGGAACGGGCTGTAGCAGTCGAACAGGTCGGGCCCGACCCCCCCGACCGACTGGACGATCACCTTCTCCATGCCGTTGTTGTCGGGGTCCAGGCTCAGGTCGCACGCCGGGTGGAGGCGGTTGAACAGGGCGATCTGCTCGCGCCGGGCGGGGTTGTCGTCGCTGACCCAGACGAGCGGCACCTTGCCGGCCGGGCCCGCCGCCGGCCGGATCGCCCACGCCACGAGCGTGAGCGCGACGAGCCCCACGAAACTGATCACGAAGGCCCGCATGACGACGCGTCACCTCATCGCTTGCGAACCGCCCCCGCCGCTATCCCGCGCCGGGCCAGGGGTACCCCAGAAGCCGCCGCACCAGCAGGACCACCGGCACGAACGGGATGCACGCGAACAGGCCCACGGCGACGGCCATCGGCCAGTGCCACCAGCGCACCGGGCGCACGGCCCGCGGCCGCGGGACCGTGCAGGCGGGCAGGTAGACCATCAGCCCGTAGACATACGCCCACATGCCGACGCCCGCCAGGTGCTGCGCGCCGAACGTCCCCGCCTCGGCCAGGGTCCCCGTCAGGCCGTAGAGGAGCATCACCTCCGCCGGCAAGAAGTCGATGTAACTCAGCATCACCGCCCAGGCGACGTACGACGGCCAGAACACGACCACGCTGTGGAGGAGCACCACCTCCAGGTAATTCTTCGACGCCGTGATCCGCGCCGCCTCCGTCACGCCGCCGAAGACGGGGGCCAGGTTCGTCATCGACGTCGTCACCACCTCCTCCAGAAGCGCCATCGCCACGCACAGGAGGACGAACCGCGTCCGCCAGCCGAGGGGGATGCGGCCGACCCAACCCGTGAAGCGGTCGCGGCCCAGGCGCATCAGCGTCCCGCCCAGGACGATCCAGATCAGGATCAGGCCGCCGGTCATCCAGATGACGGCCCGCTTGTCCGGATCGCGCTCTTTGAACCCGACGATGGCGGCAAGCGCGGCGTAGACGATGGCGCCGTACACTGCCAGACCGACGAGCACGCGCGACGCCAGGCGGCTGCTCGACATGGGCGGCCCCCGCTCCTTCCGTCGGCCCGGCCTCGCGGCCGGCGCCTCGCGCGGCCGGCTACGGCGTCCGGACCCCGAGCCGGCGCCGGCACTCGTCCAGGATCTCGCGCGTCCGCGTCGCGCCCACCCGCGTGACGCCCAGCGCGCGGACCTCGAGCACCCGGTCCAGGTCCCGCACGCCGCCGGCCGCCTTGACCTGGACGTGCGGCGGCGCGTGCGCCCGCATCAGGCGCAGGTCCTCCAGCGTCGCGCCGCCCGTGCCGTACCCCGTCGAGGTCTTCACCCAGTCGGCCCGCAGGTCGCCCGCGATTTCGCACAGCCGGATCTTCTGGGCGTCGTTCAGGTAGCAGTTCTCGAAGATGACCTTGACCTTGCGCCGGGCGGCGTGGGCCGCGTCGACAACCGCCCGGATGTCGGCCCGCACGTAGTCCCAGTCGCCGCTCAGGACCTTGCTCACGTTGACGACCATGTCGAGTTCCTCGCCGCCGTCGGCGATGGCCCGCTCGGCCTCGGCCACCTTGACGGCCGTCGCGTGCCCGCCGTGCGGGAAGCCGATGGTCGTGCTCGCCCGGACCGCGCTGCCCCGAAGCATCTCGGCCGCGCGCGCCAGCCCGTAGGGCATGATGCAGACGCTGGCCACGTCGTACTCCAGGGCCAGGCGGCAGCCCGCGTCCAGGTCCGCGTCGGTGAGCGTGGGGTTGAGGAGCGAGTGGTCGATCATCTTCGCGATGGCTTCGCAGGTGTAGTCCATGGGCTCCTCCTCACGCGACAACGCAACTCGTGCCCTTGCACGGTGGGTCTCCCGACCCGCCGCGCAAAGTCGCCCTGTAGGGCCAATCGCGCACGTGAACCATACCGCGGAACGGTCCGCGAGGCAAGGTCGGCGCGGCCTGTCGGCCCGAGCGCCACGGCGCAGCGCGTATTCCGACAGCAAGCATCGCAGATAGCCCGCCCCCCAGGCGCCCCGGACCCCCACAGACAAAGGGCGGGGGCCTCTCAGCCTCCGCCCTTGAGGTTTCTCACTCGTCCGTCCTCAGGCGTCCCGCCGACGCCTCGCGGCCCCCTTCGCCACCTCACCGCTCAGTCGTCGTCATCGTCGTCGTCGTCCTCGATCTCTTTCTTCAGGAGTTTCCCGTCGGCGGCCACCTTGATCTCCACTTCCT
>CAYGZE010000280.1:0-6501 GCA_964354185.1 uncultured Anaerolineales bacterium
CTGAAAGCATACCTCGCGGATCCGGCCTCTGCCAACACATTCCGATTCCACCGCGTCCCCGCGAGCCGAGCCGTATGGACCAGGTGACGGACACTCCGCCTGGCTGACGCTGCTCCTGCGGCCGCAACGGGCGGCCGAGGAGATGGCCGGAACCGAGGCGGATGAGCAGCGTCTAACGCTTATGTCGGACACGGGAGACGGGCTATGCGCAGATCGATGGTGATCGGGCTGGGGATCGTTCTGGCGCTTGCAGCCGCATGGGCATGGGCTGATGGCGGCAATGCCCCACCGCCCGCTGCTCTGCCCAGCACCGTTGCGTCCGCCACCATGGCTGCGGATGAGAACATGGCCAAGCAGATCGACGAGTTGGTCAAGCAATTGGGGAGCACTAAGTACGCGGACCGAGAGTCCGCCCAGAGCAGGCTCATCGGGTTGGGATGGTCGGCCGTTCCCGCCCTTCGCGAGGCGGCGACGGACAAGAACCCCGAGATCGCCAACCGTGCGGCCGGGGTGATCGAGGCGATCCTCGACATGATCGAGACGCGCCGCAGCTCGCTGCGTGTGGCCGCAGAACAGTCCGTCAACGATAAGGACTTCGCGGCCGCACGAAAGCAGTTGCTGGACCTGCTGGCCGTGCCCGAGCCGCAACTGCGGGACGCCCGAACGGCGATGCAGTTCTTCGAGAAGCAGCAGGACTGGGCGGCCCTGGCCACGGCCTACGAGGCGGCCGCCGACGCGATGCAGCGAGCCGTTCAAAGCCCCGTTGACGCGTTCATCCGTCCGGCGCCTCAGCCGCCCGCCAATGCTCCGGGAATGGGGCCCATGGTCCAGGTGCAGGTGGATCTGGACGGCCGGTGGTCCGACTGCAAAGGGGGAGGCCCAAACTGGGACGACTGGATCCGCCGCAAACAGAAGGAACTCGTCCTAGAGCGGCTGGCCGTCCTCAAGAGGCTCGGCGTTCTGTGCATGGATCGGCTGAACTCGCCCAAGCGTGCGGCCGAGGCGTACGCGACCTCGGGCCAGGGCGTGCCGCTCTGCACCGAGCCGATCGACAGGCTCATCCCGGGCTTCTGGCCCAAGTTGACGGCTGACGGCGTGGCTCTGCTCGCGATGGACTGTGTCGGGGCGCCCCAGCTGCGTCTGGAGATGCTGGACGGCCTGGCCGACGCACAGGCCAAGTCCGGCGACCTGCGGGCCGCCGCCGAGACTCGAATCCGGGCGATGCTGGCCTCCTTGCTCGACTGCAAGGGCGACTGGAACGCCCACGGTCCGGCGGCCCAGTCCGAGAAGTTCTGGCAGGTCGCCAGGCGCCTGCCGACAAACGAGCCCCTGCCGCCGACCCTCTGGCTGCACGTGCTGGACGCCAAGAAGCCCGCGATGGAGTTCGACTCGCCCGAGGCCGGACCCCATCATTATCCGCTGAGTTTTCCCGGCCCGCGGCTGGTGATCCGCCCCGGCCAGAGAGCCCGGAGACTGACCGTCTCCGCCGACATGGAGACCCCCGGTGGTGGCGGCTGCATCAGGTGTTTCACGATGATTGACGGGAAGGTCGCCGACCTCGGCGACGTGCTGTGGCCCCAGGACAAGCCGAAAGGCCGCGAGTGGCTGACCTCGACTTTCGAGGTGCCCAAGGACGTGGGCATCATCCGTCTGGAAATCATGCCATTCAGCGACAGCGAGTTCCACGTTCGCGCGATCAAGGTGCGGGCCGAGTTCGACGCCGAACCTGACGCTGTCGGCACTACGCTCCCGCCAACCCCGCCAACCACTCAGCCCGCTACCTCGGTGCCGTAGCCAGGGATCACCCCGCCACGCTACGCAGCGCCGTCTCCATATCAGCCTTGCCGACCACCAGGAAGCGGCACAGGCCGGCGCTTCGCGCGGCCCATAGTTCGCCGATGGCCTGCTTCTCTCGCGTGTCGGCCGAATCTGACCAGAAGGCGCCCTTATACTCCACCACCACGTACCGGCCGTCCAGTAACTTGGCGACGAAGTCCGGGTAGAACTTGTCGGTTGGCGTGGGCAACCAGAATGAGTAGCTGTCTCGCTCGAGATTCCGGACCCAGTACTCGACCTGCGGCAGCGAATCGATGATGGCGGCGCAGGCAGCCTCCTCATCGTTCATGTCCGATTTATTATCGTAGTAATGCTTGCTGAAGTGGATGGGACCGGAATACAGCCGCAGCGCCGGGTAGGCGTTCATCGGGAAGGTAAAGCAGACCTTCGGGTCTGGGCTCGCCTCAAGCGGTGTGGCCGCACCCGGCAGGAGCATCTGCTGATACGCCTCCCGGAAGGCCGCGTTTCGGTGCGCGTTGATCTTCTCCTTCGCCACATCGCGCAGGCGGAACCGGTAGGTGACAAGTTGCTCAAGCGAGAAGCCGCGCTCGCGAATCAGGGCCTCCACCATCCGTCGCAGGAAGAGGCTCGCGTCTGCGTGGATGATGTCCCGATGCTCGATAGCGCCGTCGAGCCAAACGGCCAGTTCCGTCTCCGTCTTCGGCCCGCGCATATCCAGAAGCGCGAGTTGCCGCTCCAGGTCCTCGATGAAGTGATAGCCGATCTTGCCTTCCTTGTCCACGTCCACTTCGGCCATCTGGCCCGGCCCCGTCTTGATGGCGAACTCCGCCTCACTCAAGCGCGGATCGCACGCGGCAACGCTCCACGGGGCTTCGCGGAACTGGTCCTCAAATAGTTCCAGTTGCTCGCCGACCCGCACGGCCAGTGCCGGCACCGAGAAGGGCTTGCCCATCGCCGCCGGCGAGGCATCCTCGCCGCGCGACCTCCGGCACAGGCGCTCCACGGCCTCCCGGTCCTCGCCTTTCTCGAACACCTCCTTCAGGGCCGCAGCCTCGGCGTCGGTCATCGGCGGACCCTTGTATTCGACCGCAACTTGCTCGCCCCGCACCTGCACGGTGACCTTCTCGCGAAGCGCCTGCGGCAGCCTTTCGACGGCCGGCTTGCTCGACACGATCTCCGTCACCGTCTGGTCGAAGAGCGGTCCGAAGTCGAGGGAGGTCGTCTCGGCCCGGATCATGGTGCTAGCCTCGAACCGCTCGAAGCCACTCTCCACCAGCGCGTCCGTGAGCGCGTTGGCGGCGTCCGCGAAGCCCTGGCTCGTCGCGTAGGCGTAGGCGTGGTTCAGTGCCTCATGCTGCCGCTCGTGCGCGTAAGGCATTCGTAGGATGCGCCCAAGAATCTGCTCCACCGCCGTCGTGCTCGTCAGGTTCGATACGCCGCAAAGCACGTAGGCGAAGGGGCAGTCCCACCCCTCCCGCAGTTTGTCCACCGTGATGATGAAGCGGATCTTCTGGTTGCGGTGCAGGATCGGCACGTCCTCAATCTCGTTGATGGCACCCGTTGCCACGGCGATCTCGTCCTCGGGGATAGCGAAGTCCGCCAGTAGCGATGCCTTCAGGACCTCGAACGTGACGTTCTGTTGGCCCTCAGCATGGCGCTGGGCCTGGAAGAGAACGATGGGCCGAATGTACTCGCCCGTGGCCTTCTCTTCTTCAAGCGCGATGCGCTCCAGTTCCCGCTGCTTCGCTACGGCCTCCTGGACCGCTTCCTTCCACTGGGGCGGGCTTTTCAGGCGGATGGGCAGTTTGATCATGTGCTCGGCCTTGAGTTCTGCGGCCGAGACGTGCGTCAGGACGTTCGACGGGTCGCCCTTCACGTCCTGGTCCGGCGTCGCGGTGAACTCCAGGATGCACGACGGATGGAACCGCGCCAGCGTGTCGAAGGAAAGAGAAGTCCGGGCGTTGTGGGCCTCGTCCACGATCACGACCGGCCGGCGGATGGCCAGCAGGTTCGCTAGGCTCGGCGCCGTGGCCTCCGCCCCGCCGATCTTGTTCAGGTTCGCCAATTGCTCGGCTGTGAGCCCCTCGAAACACTCCTGCAACTGTCCGTTGGCCTCGTAGACCTTGCGGCCGTCCGTGTTCTCAACCCGCATGGCCGCCAACGTGGACACGATCACCACCGTGTCCGCTTCGAGCGTCGAGCGTCCGATGCCGAGCGCCGCGGCGAGGTCCATGACGCTCACGCGGCCCCCGAACGCATCGTCGACAGCCTGTCGATACGGGTGCTTCTTGTCTCGCAGGGCCTTCAGCGTCTGCTCGACGATCTGCGTCGTCGGCGCAAGCCATAGCGCCAGGCACCGGTCCACCCGCAGGAGTTCCCTGGCCGCGATCCCCACGGCGTGCGCCGCCATGACCGTCTTGCCGCCCCCCGTTGGCACCCGAACGCACACATAGGGCAGGCCGGGAAGGGCGTGTACATCCACGTAGGGCCGCTTGGTCTGCTCATAGAAGGCGACGTCGGCCTGGCCGAGTTCGACCGTCCGGCGCAGGTACCGCCCGACTTCGTCCAGGCACCGCCGCTGGTAGTCCTTGAGTTGGAATGGCATCAGGACACCTTCACCTCGTAGGGCACCTGTTTGAAGACGACGTTCTCCCGCTTGAGGCGGGCCGCGCCCAGGCGGCAGCCCTCGCCGTACACCACCTTCGGTCCCTCATGCGGCGGGAACTGGGCGAGCGTCCTGCCCGTCAGGACGTTGCCGCCGTCCGGCCGCTTGTCGCCCAGGACGCCGTTGAAGAGGAGGTAGTAGGCCGTGCCCCTGGACTGGCCGATCAGGGGCGTCTTGCCTGTGGCCCGCTTCGGTATGGGTTCGCCCGTCTCGGTGAAGAAGACGTGCGCGGCCAGTTCGGCAAACTCTACTTCCGGCCGGATGGTCCCCAGTTCATCGAACAAGGGTTCCGCCAGCGTGCAATAGCGGAAACTGCCGCCCAGGCCAGCCGTGTCCCCGTAGCCCTCGGCTGCCTTGCGGAGGCGCTGCGCCGTCACGTCGCGGCAGATGGCTTCGTCCATTTCCACAAGGATGAAACGCCGCTTCCCGCCGTCAACCTTGTTCTGGGCGAGCACTGCGTGCCCCGTTGTGCCGCTCCCCGCAAAGGAATCGAGGATCAGCGAATCCTTGTTGCTGGCGATCGCCAGCACGCGCCGAATGAGGCGTAGGGGCTTCGGCGTCTCGAATGTGTCAGCGTTGCCCATCAGGGCATTGATCTCCTTCTTGGCCTCATCGTTACTGCCAACATCCTGCATGTCCCAAAAGGAAGGCACAACCTGCCCTTCACCTTCTGATAGGAATTTCTTGATGCGTGGGACACTACTCCCCTTCTTGCCGAACCATATTCGATTGTCTTCCCTCAGCGCAACGAAAGTGGCTTCGGCCAGTCCCCAACTCCGTCCGGCCGGAGGCTTCATAATCTCGCCGTTGGGGAGCCTTACCTCGAAATACTGATCCTTGGTAGCTCGACCAGTCATCCCCGTCATATCAACTGACGCCCACGGCCCGCGCGGGTCGTTGTCTGGGTTCCTATAGGCCGAAACGCGACCCTGACTCAACGGCATCTTTCCAACAGCTGCCTTCGGACGCAGGGGGTTCCGCACGTACACCAAGAGGTAATCGTGGACATTGCCGATTGTGTCACGCGCATCAGGTGATGACCGCTTCTTCCAGACGATTGCCGAAAGCAAGCACCGGCCTCCGAATACTTCGTCCATAACGGCACGCAGGCTCTGCACTTCGTTGTCGTCAATGCTGATGAAGATCGCACCGTCATCGGTCAGGAACTCCCGCAGGAGGGCCAGGCGCGGGTACATCATGCACAGCCACTTGTCGTGGCGAGACAGGTCTTCGGCTTCGGCGCCCACGACCTTGCCGAGCCACTTGCGAATCTCTGGGCTGGTCACGTTGTCGTTGTAGACCCACTTCTCGTTGCCCGTGTTGTACGGCGGGTCGATGTAGATGCACTTCACCTGCCCGGCGTAGTAGGGCAGGAGGGCCTTCAGGGCCAGGAGGTTGTCGCCCTGCACGAGGAGGTTGCCGCTGCCCGGATCGCCGACCGACAGTTTCTCGTCGCACCGCAGCAGGTGGTAGGGCACCTGCCGGTGATGGTCCCTGACCGCGTCTTTCCCGATCCAGTGCAATGTGGGCATGGGCACAAGGTTACGCCCGAATGGGGTTCAAGTCAACGCCCCAGTTTGCCCGCCGCGGGCAGGCAGGTTCCGCACTCTTCCCAGTCCCCCCGGTCCCCGAAATTGCTGTAAGTCTTATGGACTCATCGCCACCCATACTGGGTAAAAACACGGTGTAAAACGTCGGAAAACCGACTGAAAGTGTCAGAGTTCGAGCGCAAAACGTCAGAAAACGATCGGAAAACGATCGTAAAACGACACGTTTCGTCTTGCCCATCTTAACATCCGCGAGGCCCGACCCCCTTGGCGCTAGCGCCAGGGCCGATTTGGCCGGCCGGGGGCCCCCAAAATCGCCAAATTCGGCGCCCGCCAACCCGGTTTCCGGATTGTAAAAAGTCGACTTACAGCAATTTCGGGGGCGCCGGCGGCGCATGCTTTCGCCCGCCGCGGCGGGGCACCCGGCGCGGGGGCCTACGGCCGCGGGATGACGGGGGCGCTCCGGACGAGCGGCCGGATGGGCAGGTCCTC
>CAYGZE010000281.1:0-6497 GCA_964354185.1 uncultured Anaerolineales bacterium
CCGGCGTCCGGAGCGCCTCGAAGAACGCGTCCAGGGGCCCGCGCTTGCCGATCGCGACCAGGGCCGCGTGGAACGGCGCCTTGAGTTCGGGGTAGGGGCCGACCGCCTCCGCGCCGGCCAGCGGGACGACCGCCCGCCCGTCGCCGACCTGGGCGAGCGCCGCGGCCGCCACGGTCCGCGACTGGAAGTTCTCCTCGGTCAGCATCGCCAGGAGCGGCGCGACGGCGCGCGGCTCCTTCAGGCGGCCGAGCGCCTCGGCCGCCTTCGCGCGGACATACCAGTACTCCTGCCCCTGCGACTCCAGGGCCTTCAGCCAGGCATCGGCCGGCACGTCGGCCATCCCGGCCAGGGCGTTGGCGGCCCACTGGCAGACCGACGGCGGGCCGGCGGTGGCGGCGGCCAACAGGGGCTCGATGACGCGCTTGTCCCCCAGGCGCCCGAGCGTCATGGCCGCCATCTGCTGGATGTGCTCCGGGCCGGCCTTGAGGACCTTGACGAGGAGGTCGACGCCGGCCGGGTCGCCGAGTTGGTGCAGGCTGGTCGCGGCGACCATCTGGAGTTGGGGGTCGCCCGCCTCGGCGGCGGCGATGAGGGCCGGCGCGGCGCGCTTGTCGCCGAGGATGCTGAGCGCCAGGGCCGACGCCGCGCGGACCCCCGCGTCGCGGTCCCCGAGCGCCGCCATCACGGGCTCGACGGCGCGCGGGTCGCCGAGGGCCGCCAGCGCCGCCGGCGCGGCCCGCCGCAGCCGGGCGTTCGTGCTCTTCAGGGCCCCGAGCAGGGGCTCGACGGCCTCGGGCTGGCGGAGGGAGCCCAGCGCCTCGGCGGCGGCTGTCTGGACGTCCGCGCGGCCCGACGCCAGCGCCGCCAGAAGCGGCTCCAGGGCCCGGCGGTCGCCCAGGCGGCCGAGCGACCGGGCCGCCGCCTGCTGGAACGGCGGCGAGCCGCCCTTGAGGACCTCCAGGAGCGGCTCGACCGCGTCCGGATCGCCCAGGAGGCCGAGGGCGGCCGCGGATGCCAGCCGCACGTCCTGCCGCCGGTTCTCCTTCCTGAGCGCGGCCACCAGGGGCGCCGTGGCGCGCTTGTCGCCCTGGACGCCGAGGGCCTGGGCCGCGAACACCTGGACGTTGGGGTTCTCGTCCTCGAGCGCCCGCAGGAGCGGCTCGACGGTCCGCGCGTCGCGGATCCGCGTGAAGGTGATGCACGCCCCGCGGCGGGTGTTCAGGTCGTCCGACCCGAGGTCGCGCAGGCACCCTTCGACGTCGATCTGCGGCTCGCTCGGGTCCGGCTGCTCGTTGAACAACAGGGAACCGTCCTCGCTCACCTGGACCGTCATCTGCTGTTGGACGCCCTGGAAAACCACGTTGCCGTTGCCCAGGACCACGATCTGGGGCGATCCGTCGGCGGCCTGGATGACCACCTGGCCGTTCTTGACTGCGATGCCGCCTTGGGCCTGAATCCGGACCTGGGCCTGGACGGCGATGCCCAGGACGGCGGCCCTGATGGTGGCCTTGGCCTCGGCGGCCTCCTTGGCGGCTGCCTCTTTCTGAGCGGCATCCTTCTCGGCGGCCGCCTTGGCTTCGGCGGCTTTCTTCTCGGCGGCTTCCTTTTCGGCAGCGGCCTTCTCGGCGGCCTGCTTCTCGGGGTCCGGCTTCTCGGCCTTCGTCTCGGCGGGTGCGGCCAGGGCGCGCGGCGAGGGCAGGGCTGCGGCCAGGACGAGGGTCAAGCCCCATCCCGCTGACCCGGCGACCCATCCGACCCGCCTGGACGTCCTTCGCCCCATGGGCGGCTCCTTCGGTGCCCTACCTACTATACGATATACCCTACGGATCGGCCACCTTCAAGCGGAACAGGATCTGCTTCGGCAACGGGGGCTTACGGTCCTGGACCACCAGGAGGCCGCCGTCCGGGTCCGGCGCGATGCCCTCGGGCACGGCGATGTCGGCCAGGCCGGGCGCCCGCACCTCCTTCAGGTCGCCCGTGTCGGGGTTCCAGCGGACGATCCGGAAGTCGGCCTCGGGCACGTCGCCGCGCGGCCCAAGGAGGACGAGGACGGCGTCGCCGTCGGCGGCCATGTCGCGGATGCCTTCGCCCGGGGCGGTCGCCAGGACGATGGGCTTGTCGAGGTCCGGCCGCGCGGCCGCGCCCCCGGCGAAGAGGGCCTCGGGGTTGCGGATCGGGATGACGATCGCGCCGCCGTCCCGGGCGGTCGGGCTGCGGAGGCCCACCAGCAGGCGGCCCTTCCAGGCGGCCAGGCCCTCGACGTTCAGGCCCCCCTGGGCGGCCACCTGGCCCGCGACGGCCTGCGGGTCGGCCAGGGGCACCGCGCCGCCGGCGAGGAGCCGCGTGACCAGGTGGTCGCGCAGGCCCTCGAAGACGGCGGCGCCGCGGACCTCGCGCGCGTCGGGGCTTAGCGTGACCAGGGCCAGGCGGTCCCGCTCGGGCTTGACCTTGGCATGCGTGCGGGTGCGGCTCTGCGAGCAGACGACCAGCAGGGCGTGCTCGCCCCAGGGGGCGACGGCCTCGACGTCGTCGAGCATCGGCAGGTCGCGGGGCAGGGGCAGTTCCCAGCGCTTCGCGGGATCGGCGAGGTTGACGGCCCAGAGGCGGTCCTTCGTCTCGTCGCCGCCGATGACGGCCACCTTGCCCGCGCCGCGGACGGCGATGCCGGAGGCCTCGACCAGCGCTATGGCCTCGCCCTCCGCGGGCGCGGGGGCGCCGGCGGCGCCGGGGCCGCCCGGCGGGGCGCTCGCGGTCGCGTCGCAGCGCGCCAGGCCCAAGGCGCACGCGGCCAGGAGCGCCAGGCAGGCTGGTGCGCGGCGGGACATCGCGGGGTTCTCCCTGCGGCCGGGCGGCGCCTTGGGGTCAATGCGCCGACGGCGGCCCGAGGATCTCGATCATCCGCTCGTACGCCTCGTCCTTCCGCTCCGGCGTCTTGGCTTCGAGCGTCAGGCGCAGCAGCGGCTCCGTGTTCGAGGGCCGACAGTTGAACCACCAGTCCTTGTACTCGACCGTGACGCCGTCGAGGAAGTCGACCGTCCCGTCCGAGAACGTCCGGGCGAGCCTCTTGATCATGGCGTCCTTGTCCTCGACCTCGAAGTTGACCTCGCCCGTGGTGGCGTAGCGCCGGAAGGGCTTGACGAGTTCGCTCAGCGGAATGCCCGGGTGCTCGCTCAGGACCGTCAGGACCTCGAGCAGGGTGATGGCGGCCGAGTCGCAGAAGAAATTGTCGCGGTAGTAGGAGTGGCCCGAGAGTTCCGCGCCAAAGGGGGCGTTGGTCTCGCGCAGGGCGGCCTTCATGTGGCTGTGGCCGACCTTTTCGCGGCGCGGCACACCGCCGTGCGCCAGGATCTCCTCCTTCAGCGCCCAACTGGACCGGAGGTCGTACACGATGGTCGCGCCCGGCTCCTTCGCCAGGAAGCCGGCGACGAGGAGGGCCCCGATGAGATCGTTCGGGATCGTCTCGCCCCGCTCGTCGACGAAGCCGACGCGGTCGGCGTCGCCGTCGAAGCAGACGCCCGCGGCCGCCGCCCCCGTCCGGACCCGCTGCTTCAACTCGGCCAGGGCCGACTCCTTCAGCGGGTTCGGCTCGTGGTTGAACCGGCCCGACCGCTCCAGGTTCATCACGTCCAGGTCGATGTTGAACTCCCTCAGGAGGCTCGGGACCCACTTGGACGCCATGCCGTTGGAGGCGTCCAGGGCCAGTTTCATCGGCCGGATCTCGCCCGCGAACTTCCTCAGGTGCAGGATGTACCCGCTCGAGATGTCCTGCGGCTTCAGGGCCCCGACGCCCGGCTGGGCGGTGTCCTCCAGGCCCGCGACGATCTCCTTGATCGCCTCCAGGCCAGACCCCATGCCGACCGGCACGCACCCGGGCCCGCAGATCTTGAACCCGTTGTAGGAGATCGGATTGTGGCTCGCCGTGACCATGACGCCGCCGAGCGCCTTCATCGAGCCGACCGCGAAGTAGAGGGCGGGGGTCTCGACGTCGCCGATCGGGATCGCCCCGACGCCGGTCGCCCGGATGCCGTCGGCCACCGCCCGGGCCAGGCCCTCGCTCGTCGGCCGCATGTCGTGGGCCACCACGATCCAGTGTTCCGACGCCTTGGCGGGCCCCCCCGCGCCCGCCCGGCCCAACAGGTGCCGTGCGGTCCCGAACCCCACCTTCCACGCCAGCGACTTGGTGACCTGGCCGTCGACCAGCCCGCGGATGTCGTACGACTTGAACACCGCGTCGAGGTCGACGGGCGGCTCGGGGGCGGCGGGCGGCGGCGCGGCCGCCGCGTCACGCCACCGGCACTCCTTGCACTTGGGGAAATGGCGGGCGAGGCGTGCGCGGCAGACGGCCTCGCTGATGGCGTACCTCTCGTCCGGACAGCGGCGTTCATCGGCGGGCACGATCTTGCCTCCGCTTGGTCGGCGCTCTTCGAGACTTCCTCAGAACCGGTTCTGTTCCCCGTTTTCACGTGCCACGGCTTGCTTGCAAGCCGTGATCTTCGGTTCTGAGATCGTCTCCTAGACCTGGAACTTCGGGTTCTGGCCCAGGAACTCCCGCGGGTTGTGCCACACGACGCGCTCGATCAGGCTCTCCGGCATCTCCATCTCGCGCATGACCCCGACGGTGACCAGCGTCGCCAGCGGGTCCGACGCCTCCCAGTCCGCCGACGAGTTCAGCAGCATCCGCTCCGGCCCGTAGTCGCGGATGATGCCGGCGGCCTCCTCGCTCGTCAACTTGCCTGGATAGACCGTCAGGCCCGTCCAGCAGCCGGTGGCCCGGGCCGTCTCAATCGTGTCCCGCGTGCAGTGGTCGACGACGCACAGGCGCCGCGGCGGGTCCATCTCGGCGATCACGCGGGCGATGATCTCGGTGCCGGCCGCCTTCTCGGCGGCGTGCGGCGTGTGGATGATGCACAGGATCCGCCGCTCGGCCGCCAGCGCCAGTTGCCGCCGCAGCATCGCCTCCTCGTTCGCCGTGTTCTTGTTGAGCCCGATCTCGCCGATGCCCAGGACCGTCGGGCGGTCCAGGTACTCGTCCAGGTGCGCGAGCACCGCCTCCGCCAGGGCCGTGTTCTCGGCCTCCTTCGGGTTGACCCCGAGGAACGAGAAGTGCTTGATCCCGCGCTTGGCGGCCCGGCCCGGCTCGAACGTCGTCAGGTGGTTGAAGTAGTCCAGGTGGCTCTCGGCATACCGGCGGTCGGTCCCCAGCCAGAAGGCGGGCTCGCAGACCGCCACGATGCCCGCCTCGTGCATCAGGACGTAGTCGTCCGTGGTGCGGCTCTGCATGTGGATGTGCGGGTCGATGATCTGCATCGGGCGCTCCCTTTCCTGTGCCGGCAAGCCGTGGCGTTGCCGCATGATAGGCGATGCTGGGCGGCAAATCAAGAACACGCCCCTTGCCGTGGCACGGGCATGGTGGTAGAATGCCACGATCAGCGGGCGCCTCGGGTGCCCGCCCGACCCCAGGTGCAAAGGAGGCCGACGATGTGCAAGACATGTGGCTGCCAGGGCAAGAAGAAACCGAAGAAGAAGTAGACGCACGGACGTTCTCGCGCAAGGCGTGGCCGAACGGCGGACTCGGGCGCCTGCCGCGGTGGCGGCGGGCGCCCTTGAGTCCCCCGGGGGCTGCCCGGCCGCCCTGGCGTGCGGCGCCCGCGGGGTGCGGCGAATACGCCTTTCCGGCTCCACTTTTAGCGCTTGACTTCGCCGCCGGGACGGCTAACAATCTAATGGAGTTGAGGGAGACTTGATGGCAAGGCGTTTGGGACCCAAGACAAGCGCGTGCCATTGAGGACGAGGCGTCATCGGAATCCCCCCTCGGTGGCGCCTCTAGAGAGCCGGGCGAGGCCGCGGCGACTTCGTCCGGCTCATTTTTTGCCGCGGGGCCGCGCGGGCCGGGTGTGCCGCGCCCGCCCCGTCGGCCTTGCGCCTTGCGGCAACCTCGCTTGCGCGGCTACGGCGCCGGGGCGCTGAAGACGATGCGGCAGACGTAGGCGATCGCGCCCCCCTGGGCGTCCCGCGTCGACGCGTCCACCGAGGCCATGACGGCCGGCCGGCCCAGTTCCACGGGTCCGTTGTGGCCCAGGGACACGTTGTGGATCGACGTGGCGGGCACCTTGTCGGCGATGGGGGTCGCGCTGTCCGTCACGGCCGACATCTCGACCTCCACCTTGGCCTCCAGCCCGCGGTCGGTCGGCTTGGCGGACACCTGGAAGATGGCACCGACCTCCTGGTACTGGACCGTGTTGATCGTGCCGCCGGCCTGGGTCGTGCGGGTGCCCGTGACGAAGGGCTCGCTCTTGCCCACTTTGATCTGGGCCTTCGCCAGGTCGATCACCTGGTCGACCTGGTAGAGGGCCCGGGTCGCGCCAAGCCCTTCGAGCGCCTTCTGCACGTCATCGGCGGACGCCAGCGCCTTGGCGTCGACCTTGCCGAGGCGTTCGGCCGGCAGTCGCGTCTCCCAGATCGTGGCCTGGAACCGGGCCGACTTGAGTTCCCGCAGG
>CAYGZE010000282.1:0-6484 GCA_964354185.1 uncultured Anaerolineales bacterium
CCTTGACCGCGAACGTCTTGAACTCCTCCAGGATCTTCATGGGCTCTCCTTTGCCACTTGTTGCGTGAAGCCCGCCGAGAGGGATATCCTGCTCGCGCGCCGGCGAAGCGCGATCGCCCGGGTCTCCGGGCGTCAGTCGGCCTGGCGGTAGCGGGCGATCGACTGCTTGAAGGCCCCGTAGCCCGGCTTGTCCTTGCCGCTTTCGTCCCGCAGGCCCAGCGACGTGAGGAACCGCATGAAGGGCTCGTGCTTGAGGAGCGCCCCGTCGAGTTCGCCCGCGAGGGCCTTGCGGGTGGCCTCGTAGGGCCAGTCGCGCTCCGAGAGCCACGACAGGCCGGCCACGCGGCCGCCGCGCGACCGCAGCCAGTCGAACAGGGCGGCGATGAACCGGGCCTGGACGGCGGGCGACGAGTCGAGCGACGGGTGCGTCGCGCACCCGATCTCGGTGACGAGGACGGGTTTGTCCTTGGCGAGTGCCAGCGCGGCGTCCAGCGTGCGGGCGAAGTGGCGCGGCTTCCGCGAATCGAGGGCGTCGGCCGCCGGCATCTTCTTGAACAGGCTGCACGGGACGTAGTAGGTGACGGCCAGGTGGTCGCACAGCGGCGCGATGGACGCCCAGAACTTGGCCCGCTCGTCCTCCACCAGGACCGTGCCGACGCGGACCTTGGGCTTGAGTTTCTTCGTGACCGAGCGCCCGACGGCCATGAACTTGACGTAGGCGGGCCACTCGGCCGGGAACTTACCGAAATAGTTATTCACCTCGTTGCCGATGTTGAGGAAGTCGATCGAGTCGCCGTAGCGCTCGAGGAAGGCGGTGAGGAAAGCCGCCCACCGCTCGAGGACCCGGGGATCGTCGAACGCCGCGCCGCCCAGGTAGGCGGGCATGTGCTTCTGGTCCATGTGCACGTTCGCCAGGGTGACGGAGATGGTGTAGCCGGCGGCCTTGAGGTCGGCGAGGCGCTGGCCCCAGGGGTCGGGCTCGCCCGTCTTGGGCCAGGGGTACTCGCCGGGGGCGGGCTCCTCCCAGCGGGCCATCTCGTGGAGGAAGTTGAGGCCGAGGTCCTTGGCGGTCTTCTCGGACTCCGCGTTGCCGGCCTGGGGGAGGCCGTTCAGGCCGATGGGGACGCGGCGCGCGGGGGCCGGGGCGGGCGCGGCCGCGGCGGCGGCCGGCAGGAGAACGGCCGCGAGAAGCAGGAGCAGCGTCCAGGCGACGGCCGCAGGGGCGTATCGCATCGAGACCTCCTCGCGATGAGAGACCGCGTGGGTGCAAGCACCCACCCTACGCCCACCGGGCGGTGTCATCCCGAGCGAGCGGAGCGAGTCGAGGGATCTCGCCGCGCGGACGGCCGTCAACAACGGCCTCGGCGAGGTCCTTCGCTGCGCTCAGAATGACGCCCGGCGCGTCACTTCTCGAGCGGCAGGACCCAGATGTTGCGGTACTGGACGGGGTTGCCGTGGTCCTGCCACTGGAAGCCGCCCGCCCGGGCGTCTTTCTGGAGTTCGAAGTTGTCGTGGATCTTGATGCCGTTGTGGAAGACGGTGACGCGCGGCTTGCCCGTGGGCTTGCCGCCGTCCTTCTGGACGTGGTACTCGATGTCGTAGGTCTGCCACTGGAGGGGCGGGGCCGAGGCGAGGGAGAACTTGTCGAAGGCGTCGGGATCTTTATACTTGTAGATGCCGCCGCATCCGCCGCCGGTGTAGGTGGTCATGCCGAAGGAGTCGAGGACCTGGATTTCCTCGCCGTTGGGGAGGTAGTTGCCGCTGTTGCCGCGCCCCTGGTCGCGGGCCTCGGACATGAGGGGGAGCAGGAACTCGACGTGCAGGCGGAAGGAGCCGTCGAACTGGCGCTTGGAGGTCATGCCGCCCCTGGGGACCTGGATGGCGTCCCCCTCGGTCTTCATCCACTCCTGAGGGGCGCCGTCCTTGTCGGGGCAGGCGACCTCGTCGAAGTTCTTCCCGTCCAGAAGGACGATGGCGCCGGCGGGAGGCTTGGCGCCGAGGGTGGGCGAGTTGCGGACGACGCGCTTCAGGAGGTTCGTGGTGTGGCCGACGGTCAGGCGGACGGCGTTGTCGGCCCAGACCCCGGTGGCGGCGGCGTCGCCGATCTTGCCCGTGAACTTGACGGCGTCGCCGTCGGTCGCGGCATCGAGTTCGGCTGGAAGGACGGCCGGTGGCTGAGGCACGAGGGGCTTCGGGCCTTCGGTCTTGACGGGCTTCGCGTCGCGGATGAAGAGTTTGTAGGTCCCCTTGCCGCACGCGACGAGGCGGGCCTCGACCTTCTGCGGGCCCTTGGCGCCGGCGAGGGTGCCCTCGTAGAGGCCCTGGACGTCCTGCTCGGACGGTGCGGCCGCCAGGGCCGCGCCGGCCAGTGCGACGGCGGCGACGACGAACGACGCGAGGCGAAGCATGGGGCGAGTCTCCTTTCCGATGGCAGGTGCAGTCCCGGGCCCGCGCGGGCCATGGGACACCTGCATTATACGCACACGGGCGGCCCGCCGGCGACGCGTCGGCGGACGGGACATCAGGATAGCCGCGCGCGGCAGCGCGTGCAACGGGGAAACGGGCGGGGTAGAATGGAGTCGGCGGCCGCGGCGAAACGGGAAGGGAACGCGCGGCCGCGGCGTGCGTCTAACACGTAAAGGCCTGGCGCGGCGGGTGCGGAGACCTGCCGCGCAAAGTGACACTGTAGGACGGCGTGCGTGACGCCCGGCCGGTGCGGCGGGGCGCAGGGAGGTGGACCATGGCGCAGCGCGTGTGGGGCGTCCTGTCGATGGTGGCGGGCTTGGCAATTCTGGCGGCGCTGGCCTTGGCAGGCGTCGACGTGTACCGGGCCGCGCGCACGGGGCCGCGGTGGCGGCGGCGTCTGGTGGGGGCGGGGCTCGTGCTGATGGCGGCCCTGGGCCTGGCGCCCGCGGGGTGCGAGTCGTCGGCCGGCGACGCCGGCGCGGCGGCCGCGACCGAGGGCGAGGCCGACGGCGAGAAGGCGACGGCCGGGGCGGACCTGGCGGCGACGCGGGAGTGGAAGCACCTGGCGGCCACGTGGCGCGAGGCCGGCGAGGTCATCTCGGGCAAGCGCGGCGACTATCCCTTCGACGAGGCGGGGAAGAAGAAGATCCTGGCCGACCTCGAGGCCGCAGGCGGGGACGTGGCCGCTCTCGAGAAGGCGACCGTGCTGAGCGCGGCCGAGGCGGGCCTGCTGCGGAGCGACCTGGCTGTGGTCGTCAAGGACGTCCAGGCCAAGCGGCCGACCGAGTTGAAGATGGCGACGTGCTACAAGCCGCTGATGGTCATCCCCGCGGCGGACGGCATGAAGCGGCTGAAGGAGGAGGCGCCGCTGCTGGCGCAGGTGGCGGCGGCCGCGCGGGTCCAGCCGGCCGTGATCGAGAAGGTGCTCGTCCGGATCGAGCGGGACATCGCGACCCTCGGGAACGAGAAGGAGTTGGAGCGGATGCCGGAGGCCGACCGCCAGGCGGCGCGGGAGACGGCCGCGGCGGCGAAGGCCGAGGTCGAGAAGGTGCGCGCGCGGCTCCAGGCGGGCGGCGAGGCTGAGTCGGCGGGCGGGGGCGGCGAGAAGCCGGCGGCCGAGACGCCGAAGGGCGCGCCCGGACCGGCCGGCGCCGCGGGCGACGCGGGGAGTTCGGCCGGCGGGATGATCGCGAAGCCGAACGCTGCGGCCGACCTGGCCCAGGCGCCCGAGTGGAAGCGCCTGGCGGCCACGTGGCGCGAGGCCGAGGAGGTCGCCGCCGGGCGGCGCGGACTGTACCCGTTCAACCAGGCGGGAAGAGGGGACCTCCTCGGGCGGCTCGCGGGCGTGGAGGAGGACATTGCGGCGCTCGAGGCGGCACACCGCCTGTCGGCCGGCGAGGCGGGCATCCTCCGGAAGGACCTGCCGCGCCTCGTCCTGGGCGTCCAGGAGAAGCGGCCGACCGAGATGCGCATGGCGACGTGCTACGAGCCGATGATGTGGCAGCCGGCGCGGGAGAGCCTCAAGCGGCTGTCGGAGCGGCTCGCGGTCCTGGGGCAGTTGGCCGAGGCGAAGGCCATCCACGGCGAAGTCGTCTACAAAGTCCTCGGCTCGATCGAGGTTGACCTGGCGGTCCTCGGCAGCGAGAAGGCGCTCGCGGGCCTGAAGGAGGACGAACGGCCCGAGGCGGTCCGCGTCCGCGACGCAGCCAAGGCGGCCGTCGACAAGATTCGCGCCAAGGCGGGCGGCACGGCGACGCAGGACCTGGCCGAGTCGGCCGGGTGGAAGACGATCCAGGCGGCGTGGAAGGTCGCCGAGCCCCTGGCCGAGAGCGGCAAGAGCACCATCGCCGAGCGCAGGGCGGCCGACGCGGCCCTCGCGAAGGCCGAGGCGGCCGCGCGGGACCTCGCCCTGGCGGGCACGATCAGCGTTGCCGAGGCCGAGTTGGTCATCGCGCGCCGCAAGGATCTCAAGGCCGACATCTATCGCGAGCCCCCGACGGACATCCAGGTCCTGTGCTACGAAATAGGGGGGCTGCCGCCGGCGAAGGTCAGCCTGGAGCGCATCCGCGACCGGCTGCCCCTCCTCAAGCAGGTGCTGGAGCGGGGCAAGGTCCGGCTGGAGGTCGTGGCCAGGATTCTGCCGACCATTCGGAACGACCTGCGGGTCATCACCGACGCGAAGAACCTCGAGACGCTCGGCAAGGACGAGCAGGGCGAAGCGAAGTACCAGGTCGCGCCCGACGCCGAGCGGACCCTCAAGGCGATCGAGGCGCTCGTGGGGAAATGACCGCGCCGACGAAGACACTCAAGACGCGGGTGCCACTGGCGGCTTGTCCGCCAGTGTCGACCGGAACGCCGGAGGAACTCTGAGATGTTCGTGGCGGCGAACGGATGACTGCGCAAGGCCGGGCGGACGGGTCGCCACCGCGACGCCAGGAGTCCCTCGTCTTCGAGGTCACCCAGGCCTGCAACCACGCCTGCCTCCACTGCTACAACGCGTGGAAGAACCCCGTCGATTACCCGATGGGCCAACTCCCCACGGCCGAGACCCTGGCCCTGCTCGACAAGGCGGTGGACGAGTCGGGCGCGCGGCTCGTTTCCTTGAGCGGCGGCGAGCCGCTCCTGCGCGCCGACGTCTTCGACATCATCGACCACCTCGTCGCCCGCGGCAGCATCGTCAACCTCATCACGAACGGGAGCCTGGTCACGGAGGCCGCCGTCGCGCGCCTGGCGGGGAAGATCAGCGTCTGGGAACTCCCGCTCCTCTCGGTCGAGGCGGCGGTGCACGACCGGATGAGCGGCCGCCCGGGCGCGTTCGACCGCGCGACGCTGGCCATGGCGAACCTCAAGGCGGCGGGAGAGCGGGTCGTCGGCGTCTTCGTGGCGACACGTCTCAACCTGTCCACATGGAAGGAGACGGCCGAACTGGCCGTCGCCCTGGGCCTCGACGGGATCATGTTCAACCGGTTCAACCCGGGCGGGGAGGGCGCGCGGCACCTGGAGGAACTCCAGGCCGGGCCCGACGACCTGGCGGCCGCCCTGGACCTCGCGGACCGGCTGAGCGCGCGGTACGAGATCCCGATCTCCTGCTCGATCGCCATGCCGCCGTGCCTCTTCGACCACGCGCGGTACAAGCGGCTCGGCTTCGGGTTCTGCGCGGCCGGGACGCCGCGGGCCTACTACACGATCGACCCCTTGGGGAACCTCCGCCCGTGCAACCATTCGCCCACGATCCTGGGGAACCTCCGCCGCGCGGGCTTCTGGGAACTGGCCGACGGCGAGGCGATGCGCCGGTTCGTGGCGGCGCGGCCGGCGTTCTGCGCCGGCTGCCGCCTGGAGGCCGAGTGCCTGGGCGGCTGCAAGGCTGCCGCCGAGGCGTGCAGCGGCTGCGCCTCGGCGATGGACCCTTTCCTGGCGACGTTCCGGGGGCAGGCTGTCAAGGTCGTCTGACCGTCGATCGGCAATCCCGCGCAGAGTGCCGACCCGGAATAGCCGCTCACCGCGGATCGCGCGCTCCGCAGGTGTCAGGCCCGGGGCCGCCAGACTTGCTGAGCACCCGCACGACGCCGCGGCTGCCGTCCACCTCAAGCCCTTCGCCCGTCCGGATGATCTTGGTGGCCGGGCCGACGTTCGTCACGCATGGGATGCCGTATTCGCGCGCCAAGATGCTGCCGTGGCTGAGTTGGCCTCCCTGGTCCATCACGATGGCCGCGGCGTTCACGAAGTACGGGGTCCAGCCCGGATCGGTGACCGGCGCCACGAGCACTTCACCGGGCATCACGTACCCTTCGCCGGCGTGGAGGATGACGCGCGCCTTGCCGGTCCCGACGCCGGGGCTGACGCCCATGCCGTGAAGCACGTCGGCCCGGTGGTCCAGGACCTCCGGGGGGGACTGGTCGGGGTCGTAGCGACCGAACACCACCGGCGGTGGGTCGAGGCCGGCATTCCTCTCATGCTCCGCGCGGCGCGGCGCCACAAGCGGGCGCAGATCGGTGTTCCCTGTGGCGGCCGCGCCCAC
>CAYGZE010000283.1:0-6483 GCA_964354185.1 uncultured Anaerolineales bacterium
AA
The DNA here is from genome assembly GCA_964354185.1 of uncultured Anaerolineales bacterium. Lineage (GTDB taxonomy): Bacteria > Planctomycetota > Phycisphaerae > FEN-1346 > FEN-1346 > CAYGZE01. The sequence continues at coordinate 3 of CAYGZE010000283.1, forward strand.
GAGGACAATTCTACTTTGCGGAAACCGGACATTATCACTTTGCGGCGACAGGCCGTGCGAGGCCGTTGCATTGCCGCCGCTGTTCGGTTACGCTGGCGCCGCGTCGTCCGGGCCGGCGCGGCGCCGGCCCCGACGGGCTGCCGTCGCGGTCGCGTCCCTGGGCAAAGGAGTGCGTCATGCAGAGGTTCACAGTGTCCGTCCTCTTGTCGGTCCTGGCGGCCTCGGTCCTGCTGGGCGGTTGCGCCGCGTCCGAGCAGTACCGGCCCCGGCTGTTCCTGTCGCTGCCCGATTCGTGCAACACGCCGGACGGGATGACGCTGGACCCGGGGGGGGGCAGCGTCATCCTCTCGTGCCCGAACTTCAACGACACGAAGTACCCCGGCGTCCTGATGAAGATCGACTCGCAGAACCGGGTGACGAAGTTCTTCGACCTGCCGCCGCATCCCGAGACGGGCAAGGCCGGGCCCATGGGCCTCGACTTCGGGCCCGACGGCAACCTGTACGTGGCCGACAACCAGTACTTCAGCAGCAAGGACTACAAGTCGCGCCTGATCCGCGTCAACGTGAGGGACGGCAAGGCCGTCTCGGCCGAGGTCGCGGTCGACGGCTTCAAACTCTCCAACGCCGTCATCTGGAAGGGCAACGACGTCTACGTCAGCGACACCTACTTCGACCTGCCCGACAAGCCGGGGATGAGCGGCATCTACCGCATCAGCCTGGACGAGATGAAGAAGGGCACCGTCCGCCTGAAGCCGGGCGCGGCGGACCCGCACCTCCTCGCCACCTTCCGGACCCAGCCCTTGAAGCACCGCGGCAACGAACTGGCCGGCGCCGACGGCCTCACCTTCGACAGCCAGGGCAACCTCTACGCCGGCAACTTCGGCGACGGCGTCCTCTCGAAGATCACCTTCGACAAGGACGGCAAGGTGGCCTCCAACACGGTGCTCGTCAAGAGCCCGAGGATGACCTGTGTCGACGGCATCTTTTGCGACCTGAAGACCGACCGCATCTACGTGGCCGACTCCGAACGCAACGCCATCCACGTCGTCACGCCGGACGGCAAGTGGACGACCCTCTGGGAGAACGGCGACACGGACGGCTCGACCGGCCTCCTGGACCAGCCGTGCGAGACGCTGCTGCGCGGCGACGAACTCCTGATCGCAAACTTCGACATGCCCTTCCCGGGCCTCAAGAACTCGAAGTACGACAAGCACCACACGCTGTCGGTCATCCGGCTGGGCAAGTGAGGACGCGGCCCGCGCGACGCCGCCGGGGCCGGGAACCCAGGAGACAGGCCATGACGCGGAAAAGCGGAATCAGCAGGCGCGAGGCGCTGAAGACGGCGGGGATCGGCCTGTGCCTGGCGGCGGCGGGGGGCTGCGCGGGCGGCGCGGCCCGGAAGGCACCCGCGGCCCTGGCGTTCGACAACGCCGGGTTCTACGGCCCCGCCGGCACGTTCGACCTCGAGGCCGCCAAGGACGCCTACGTCGCCGTGATGCGGCACCACGGCTACCCCGTCTACAAGGGCATGCGCGAGGCGCTCTGGATCACGGACTACGGGACGGGCCAGTTCGGCCGCCTCGGCCTCGGCGCCCGCATGTGGGTGAACAACGAGCGGGACCGCTACATGCTCATGGACATCTATCTCCTGCCGAACCAGATGCTCCCCGAGCACTGGCACGAGCCGGGGGCCGGGAACCCCGCGAAACTGGAGGGCTGGCTCGTGCGGCACGGCCTGTCGCACATCGTCGGCGAGGGCGAGCCGAACCTCGGCCGCGACGTCGTCATCCCGAAGTGCCACCTCAACGGCACCGCCACCGTCCTGCACGAGGAGGCCGCCGGGCCGGGCGACTTCGTGCCCCTGAACCGCGCGGGCGCGCGGCACTGGCAGTTCGCCGGGCCGGAGGGCGCCATCCTGACCGAGGTCGCCAACGTCCACACCCCAAGCGCCGTGCGGCACTCGGACAAGGCCCTGAACGACTACTTCCTCACGCACTGAGTCGCGGTGCGCCGGCGGCGCCGCAGCACCGTTTCCAGGAAGGTGCTATCCCTTCTGGCGGGGTGCCACTGGCGGCTTGGCCGCCAGCGTTCGGGACGCACTGGCTGCAAGCAGCCAGTGGCACCCGGCGCACGAAAGTCGAGGCACCTTCCTGGAAACGGCACAGGGGCAAACCGCGCCGGCGGCGCTGTAGCGAAAGGCCGTGCTGCTGGTTCACGTGGCGCGACGCGGCGCGGGCAGCGGCCGCACGGCCACGGGCCGGCCCGTGTCGCCCGACTGGGTGGCGGCCAGGCCGACGGCGACGCTCATCCGCCCCTCGGCCCAACTGGTGCGCGGCGGGCGGCCCGTCCGGACGCAGTCGAAGAAGTCCGTCAGGATCCGCTCGTCGGCACCGCCGTGCATCGAGTTCATCTGGTCGCGGAGGTCCCAGACAGTCTTCTCGCCCGTGTGGCGGCGCCAGACGGTCACCGTGCCCGCCTCCGAGTCGGCCTCGAGCGACGCCTCGGTGCCCGAGATGCGGCACTGGCGGAGGCTCCGGGCCGTGACGACGCTCAGCGTGTACGTCGCGCGGACGTCGTTGGCGTACTCGACGACGGCGATGCCGTTGTCGAACGTGTCCTTGTCGGAGTTGTAGAGGCAGATGTCGCGCGGCTCTCCGGTGGCCTCCTCGGTGAGGATCGCCAGGGCGTCCTCGGCCGGGTTGGCCGGGTGGGCCACGTCGTAGTAGTCGGGGCAGCGGTCCTTGATGGGGCAGACGCGGCAGTGCGTGCCCGCGTCGGGCCGCGTCTTGTAGTGGCTGAGGCGCGTGGTGGCATAGACGCGCAGGGGCGGGGCGCCTGCGAGCCAGTTCAGCATGTCCAGGTCGTGGCAGCACTTGGTGAGCCAGAGGCCGCCGCCGCGCCGGCGCAGGCGGTTCCAGCGGCGGAAGTACGTGCGGCCGCCGTAATAGTACTCGTTCGCCTCGATGGTCATCAGGCGGCCGAGCCGCCCCTCGGCCACCACGTCGTGGATCTTCTCGTGCACGGGGCAGTGCCGCATGTTCATCCCGACGTAGCCGATGCGGTCGCTGCGGCGCGCGGCCCGGACGATGCGGTCGCAGTCCCGGACGGTGAGGGCGAGCGGTTTCTCGCAGAAGATGTGCTTGCGGGCCTTGAGGGCGGCCAGGGCGGCGGGGGCGTGGGCGTCGTCGCTCGTCGTGATGAAGACGACCTCGGCCCGCCTGTCGGCGAGCGCCTCCTGGAGCGACCCGTAGGCCGCCATCTCGCCGCGGCCGTGCTTCTTGGCGAGGTACTTCGACTTGGGCGCGATGACGTCGTAGACGCCCGTCACGAAGCACTCGTCGGCCCGCCGGGCCAGGAGGCCCATCAGGCCGTCGGCCCGCGCACTGGCTCCGATGAAGGCAACGCCCAGTCGGCTCATCGCTCCGCGTCCTTTCCCGGCGCCTCCGGCGGCGCCGCCTTCGGTTTGCCCGTCGGATCGAAGGGGTTGCGAACCGCGACCGGCCGCGGGGCGATCGCGCGGACGAGGTCCGGCAGGTCGTACCGCGCAAGCGCGCCCGGGACGACCTGGCTGAGTTGTCCCTGCCCGAGCGGCGTCGCGACGACGTCCATCCACGATTCGATCGCGCCCTCGATCGTCACGTCGCGCAGCCGCGCGTCGAGCGCCGTTGCGTGCAGGGCCACCGGTCCGCCGCGCTCGACGCCGACGATGCCGATCGCGCCCGGGTCGACCTCCGGCCGCGCCGCCAGGACCTCCAGCGCCGCCAGCGCGTCCTCCACCCGCTGGCCCAGCAGAGGCCGGCCCAGGTGAAACGCCAGGTACGCGAACGGGTACTCCTCGTGCCAATAGGCGTCGGGCTTCTTCGGGGCGGTCTCGCCCCAGCCGCGCGCGTCGATCGAGAGGACGATGCGGCCGGCGCGGACGATGGCCTCGACCGGGCCGCCCGGCGCGGCGTCGCGGGCCTTGCCGCGCCCGTCCACGTAGAGGACCGCGGGGAGTTTTCCCTTGCGCTCGGCCGGCGCCAGGAGGAGCGCCGGGACGGGCACCTCGCCGGGGCGCTCGATGACGAGTTTCTCGATGCGGCAGCCCTCGCGCTCGACCGTCCCAACCGACCGGACGCCCGGCATTCCGGCGGCGGGGCGGACGCCCGCAAGGCGGCGGACCTCGGCCAGGCACTCGTCCTTCGGCCGGTCGCGCCAGAAGGCCTCGCGCGCGGCCGCGAGGCCGCGGGCCCGCTCGAGGTTCAGGTCCCACACGGTCCGCCCCTTGAGTTCGGGCACGACGTGGCCAGTTTCGGTCACCTGGAGTTCGGCGTCCGTGCAGAGGGTCAGCGGCGGTTCGGCGGCCGCGGAGTCGTCGACGCCCTGGAGCCAGCGGCGCATCCACCGCAGGGCCGCCTCGCGCTGGGGCTTCGCATACCCGTGCTCGCCGGGGGCCTCCAGAAGGTCCACCCGTTCCGTGTGCCCGAGGAGGCTTGCCAGACGCTTGGCCTCGCGGAACGTCGTCCACGTGCCGTCCGAGTCGAAGAAGTCCTTGGCGGCCGCCAGGATGAGCGTCGGCTTCGGCAGCCGCATCGTCAGGTAGTCGGCGTGCTCGACGCCGAGGGCGACCTGGCCGGGGATGTTCTGCTCGCCGTCCTGCGGCCCGATCGTCGCGAACAGCCGCTCGAGCGACGTGACGTAGCACGACACTGCCGCCGGGCCGATGCGGTCGTCGGCGGTCATCAGGTAACACGTCATCGTGCCGCCGCCCGAGTTGCCCGTGCACCCGATCCGCTTCGGGTCGACTTCGGGCCGCCCGGCGAGGTAGTCGATCGACCGGATGCCGTCCCAGACGCGGTAGTTCGCAACGCAGAGGCCCACGAGGCGGGCCCCGACGTCCGTCAGCGTGTGCTCGGTCGTGCCCTCGGCGGCGGGCTTGCCGGCGGCGTCGAACGTCTGGATCCGCTCGCCCTGGCCGATCGGGTCGTAGCACAGGGCGACGAAGCCGTACGTCGCCGCGAGCGCGCTCACCGCCTGGTACGACTCGTACGCCTTGCCGTTGCCGCTGTGGCCGCACGGCACGAGGACGGCGGGGTACGGCGGCTCGCCCGTCTTCGGCACGTAGAGGTTGCCCGTGACGTGATGGTCGGGGCGGCTCTCGTAGAGGACCTTCTCGATGCGGTAGGCCGGGCGGTCGATGGTGCCGGTGACGCGGGCCTTCAGCGGCGTCCGCTCGGGCAGGGGTCCGAGGGCCGCCACCCAGGCGGCGCGCAGCCGCTCCTGCCGCGCGGCGATCTTGGCGGGGTCGTCGAGCGCGGCAACGGCCTCGCGCCGCGCGTCGAAGCATCGGCGGCACTCATCCAGGAGGTAGGCGTGGAGTCGTTCGCCGCCGCCCGCCCCGAGGACGCCCAGGTCCTCCGCCTCGGCGGCCCAGGCCCGCGTGGCCGCGAGCGCCACCAGCACCGCCGCGCACCAGAGGAGTCCCTGCATGGCCGGCCCCCTTTCCGTTCTCGACGGCTCGCGTGACTGTACCCGGGCCGGGCCGCGTTGGCCACTGTCTTCCGGCCGCGCTCTGGCGCCGCGAAGAAGGTTGCAGCCGCCCGGCCTGCTGCGGTATCGTATCCCCTGCACGGTCTGACACGGAAGGTGTACGTGTTCAGCGTGCCCGTAACGGGGGTGCCACTGGCTGCTTGCAGCCAGTGTGGTTCCGCGCGGCACTGGCGGACAAGCCGCCAGTGGCACCCGCCGATGGGAACTTGTCAAGGACGCTGAACACGTACCGGAAGGGAGTCCCGCCATGGCCGAGCCCATCGGCTTCAGCCCGCACGTGCGTCCCGAGGCCCGCCGCGTTTCGCGCCGCCGGTTCCTGGCGGGCGCGGCCGCCGCCTTGGCCGCGCCGTACCTGGTGCCCGCGTCCGTCCTGGGCGCCGGCGGCCGGGCCGCGCCGAGCGAACGCATCACGACCGCCTCGATCGGCCTCGGGAGCCGCGGCAACGATCACCTCGGCGCCTGCCTCGGCCGCAGCGAGACCCAGGTCGTGGCCCTCTGCGACCCGTTTGCGAGCAAGTGCGAGGCCGCCCGTGCCAAGGTCGAGGCCCGCTACGCCGACGCCATCGGCCGCGGCCTCTGCAAGGGCTGCCAGGCGACGCCCGACTTCCGCGAGATCCTGGCGCGCGACGACGTCGACGCCGTCTTCATCGCGTCGCCCGAGAACTGGCACGCCCTCCAGGCCGCCACGGCCGTGGCCGCCGGCAAGGACGTCTACTGCGAGAAGGCGATGTCGCTCACGATCGCCGAGGGCCGCGCCCTGTGCCGGGCCGTCCGCCGCTACGGCCGCGTCTTCCAGATCGGCACGCAGCAGCGCTCGGACCGCAACTTCCGGTTCGCGTGCGAACTGGTGCGGAACGGCTACCTGGGCAAGGTCGGCATGGTCAAGGTGGCCGTGCCGGGGGGCCAGGCCCTGCCGAACGCGCCGCCCAAGCCCGTCCCGCCCGGCCTCGAC
>CAYGZE010000284.1:0-6477 GCA_964354185.1 uncultured Anaerolineales bacterium
AGGTCGCCCTCGGCCCGCGCGAGCGCCCCCTGGCGCTGCTCGATCACGCGGTCGCACTGCGCGACCGTCAGGTTCGCCTGGTCGAGCGCCAGCGTCGCCCGCTCGGCCGCCAGGTCATAGTCCTTCTTGTCAATCTGTAGAAGCGTCTCGCCCGACCGGAACCGCCCGCCCGGGAGGAACTCCGGGGCCGCCTCGACGATCTCGCCGCTCACGCGCGGCTGGAGGCCGACGACCCGCTCCGGCCCGACCGTGCCCATCGCGTGCACCACCGCGCGGTGGGGGCCGAACGCCACCGGCTCGACGTCGACGCGCATCGCCCGGCGCTCGGGCGGCTTCCGCACCGCCTTCGGGCCCGTCGCCACGAGGTACACCGCCACGGCCGCCCCCGCCGCCACCACCGCCAGCAACACCAGCACGCGCACGATCACCGCGACCGCCGCCCGCCCGCGGCTCCGCGGGGGGCGCGCGGCCTCCGGCGCCCCGACCGCCGACCCGTCGCTCGCCTCGTCCGACGCCATGCGATTCCTCTCGTTGGCTTGCCCGCGCGGGCCGTGCCGCGGCCCCCCGCGGCTCATCGCGCACGTGTTCAGCGTGCTAGACAACTACCCATCGGCGGGTGCCACTGGCGGCTTGTCCGCCAGTGCCGCCCGAAATCGCACTGGCTGCAAGCAGCCGCTGGTGCCCCCGTTACGGGCACGCTGAACACGTACCTCATCGGGCGGCCCGCGCGGCCGGGCCTCCCCCCGCCGCCTCGCCCGCCGGCCGCGCCATCTCCCATCCGCCCCCCAGCGCCCGGTAGAGGTCGATCCGGAAGCCGACCCACGCCCGCGCCGCCTCCAGCCGGCGGCGCTGGAGGCCCTGATGCGACTGGAGCGCCGCCAGGACCCGCAGGTAGTCCAGCGTCCCATTGACGTACTGCCCGCGCGTCTGGGCCAGGGCCTTGGCCGACAGGTCGAGTTGCTGCTCGAGGCTGGCCACGTAGCGGGCCTGGTGGGCCTCCTGGACGAGGGCGTCCTCGACCTCGCGCAGGGCGTCGAGGGCGGCGCGGCCGTAGTCGTGCAGCCGCTCGGCCGCCACGGCCCGCGTCCGGTCGACCTCGGCCCGGCGCCGCCCGCCGTCCAGCAGGGGCGCCGTCAGGTTCGCCGCCACGTCGGCCAGCCAGTTGTCGAAGAGGTTCCGGGCCTCCAGGGCGGTCGTCTCGGCCCCGGCCGAGAGGCTGATCCGGGGGAACTGGTCGGCCACCGCCGCCGCCACCCCGCGGTCCGCCTCCTGGAGCCGCAGGAGCGCGCCCCGCGTGTCCGGCCTCCGCTGGAGGAGCGCCGACGGCAGGCCCGTCGCCGGCAGCGGCGGCAGCGCCGGCAGCCGCCCCGCCCCCGCCCCCACCTCGGCCGCCGGCGGCCGGCCCAGCAGCACCGCCAGTTGATGCGCCAGCACCTTCGCGCTCGACTCCACCTGCACCCGCTCGGCCCGCGTCGCCTCCACCAGTTGCCGCTGCTGGAGCACGTCCACCGCCGACACCTTGCCGCGCCGGAACCGCAGCGTCACCAGTTCCAGGTAGTCCGTGTTCGTCCGGATCTGCTGGTCGAGGAGGTCCAACTGGCCGGCGAGTTCGGCGAGGCGGTACCACGTGGCGGCGACCTGGGCGGCCAGGGTCATGGCGGCGGCGGCCAGGTCCTCGCGCGTGGCCCGGACCTCCAGGGCGGCCGCGTCGGCCGTCGCCCGCACCCGCCCCCACAGGTCCACCTCGTAACTGGCCGCCACGCCCAACCCGAAGGCGTTGGCGTAGACCGCCGGGTCGTTGCCCGTGTCGATCCGCGTCCGCGTCGCCGCCGCCTCGGCCGTCACGCTCGGCCAGAGGTCCGCCCCCGCCTGCCGCGCCAGCGCCGCCGCCTGGTCCAGCCGGTCCCACGTGCTCTTGAGGTTCAGGTTGCCCGCCAGCGCCTGCTCGACCAGGACGTCGAGTTGCGGGTCGCCCAGGGCGGTCCACCACTTCGCGGGCGCGGCCTCCGTGCCCGGCTCCGAGAACGCCGCGGGCATCTCGACGGGCGGCGCGTCCGTCCGGCGGGCCGCGCACCCGGCCGCGCCCGCCAGCGCGAGTGCGCACGCCAGGGCCGCCGCGTGCGGCCGCCGTCGGGGGAGTCGGCCGCTCATGCGCCGCCCTCCGCCGGGCCGGCCGGGGCGGCGGCCTCGCGCTCGATCCGCTCGCGGACCGCCCGCAGGCCCGCCAGCGAGAACGCCGCCACGTGGTCGGCGTACGCGCCATAGTCGCGGATGGCCCGCGGGCCGCCCGCGCCGCTCCGCGCGACCAGCCGCCGCCGCGTCATCAGGTGCAGGCACTGGCTCACGATCGAGACCTGGCAGAAGAGGACGTCGTCGTCCGACGCCCGCGGGCCCAGGAGTTCCCTGACGAGGGCGGCGATCTTCTCCTGCACCGGCCGGATCGCGTCGCGCCGCACCTCGTCCAGCAGGCCCGTCGGGTTCGCCAGTTCCGTGCACAGGATGGCGAACTCGCGGCTCTCGTCGTCGACGATCCGCGCCAAGAGGGCCCTCAGCCGCGCCCGCAGCCGCGCCTCCGCCGGCGCGTCGTCCGCCACGCCCCCGTCCGGCGGGTGCCTCGCCAGCGACTGCTGGAACGAGTGCCGCCACGCCTCGACGTACAGCCCCTCCTTGTCGCCGAAGTGGTAGTTGACGGCCGCGATGTTCGCGCCGGCCCGGTCCACGATCTCGGCGATCGTCGCCCCGTGGAACCCCTTCTCGGCGAAGACCTCGCACGCGCTGGTGAGCAGGCGCTCGTGCGTGTCGTGCGACCGTTTCGTGTGCCGTTCCATACCCGAACTGCCTCGCAGGACAGGGGAAATCTAATCGCGGATTTGAAAAAGGCAATTGAAATCCCGGATTCGCGCAGGAATCCCCTCTCTCAGTAGCGCCAGAGGGGATTCAGTTTCGGGGACAGGATACTTATCTCTCTGCGCGCTTCGGGCTGGGCCGGGTGCCACGGGCGGCCTGCAGCCAGTGCGCTTCGGGGGGCACTGGCGGACAAGCCGCCAGTGGCACCCGCGCTATGGGCACGCTCAGCACCCATCTGGCGCAAGCGTGCGCCCCCCGCGCCCTCAGTCGGCCTTGCGCAGGCGGACCGCCCTCAGATTCACGGGTTTCCATGCGTTCGGGTCGCGCGGGCGGACCTTGACGACCAAGGTCCCCGCCTCCTTGACCTCGACGCGGCCGAACTTCACCTCGGCGTAGTCGTCCCACGAGCCCGTCCCGGCGACCGCGGCCGAGGGCGACTGGCCCGCGATCTCGACCACCAGCGCCGTCTCCCCCACCGCCGCCGCGCACTCGGCCGTCACCTCGTACGCCCCGGCGCCGGGGAACTTCACCTTCCACGACACCCAGTCGCCCGCCCGGTCCCAGAAGCCGATGTTCGGCCGGCCCTGGCGCTCCTCGACGTGCACCTGGTCGCCGTGCATGTCGGCCAGTTCGGCGGGGAGGACCACGCTGCCGTCCGGCCCGGGCTCGATCGTCTCCCCGAGGTCAGGCGCCAGGTCGGGCCGGAACTCGCGCAGCCCCTGGCCCGTGATCTTGAGGACCCACGCGGTCTCGCACGGCTTCTTCTCGGGCATCGTCACCGCCAGGCCCTTCTCGTCGTGGGTGAACGCGAGGGCCCCCGCGTGCCCCAGGAGCGTGACGGCGGCAATCTTCCCCGCCGCCCCCGGCACCTTGGCGAGCGACCGGACGGCGACCCGCCCGTCGGCCGGCCACCCGAGGACGATCGCGTAGAGCGCGTCGCCCTTGGTCGTGAAGCGCAGGTCCCGCGCCGTCAGGCCGCCCGCGCTATCGCCCGTCGAGCCGCGCGTCCGCCCTTCCCCGAACACGAGCCACGGCCGCGTCGCGAAGATCGCCTCGGCGTTCACCTGCATCCACGCCGCCAGGTCCTCCAGGACCTTCTCCTCGCGCTCGTCGATCGTCCCGTCGCCGCGCACGGGGATGTTCAAGAGGAGGTTCCCGTTCTTGCTCACGATGTCGGCGAGCATGGCGATGACGGTGGCGGCCGACTTGTACCCGATGCCGCGGTGGTAGTGCCACTCGCCGATGCACGTGTCGGTCTGCCAGACGAAGGGTTCGATGCGGTCCGCGCGGCCGCGCTCGATGTCCCACACCAGGGCCCGGCGCTCCTCGGGCCCGAGGCCCTTGGTATTCATGACGGCCTCGTTGCGCCCCTCGTGCCACGCCGTGCTCGCGTTGTAGTAGTGGGCCGCGATCCGGAGGCCCGCGTCGCTCTCGCCGTTCAGGGGCAGGACGCCGTCGTCGAAGTACAGGAGGTCCGGCCGGTACGAGTCCACCAGGTCGATCACCCGGTTGTAGAACTTATCGATATACGCCTTGCGTGCCTCGGGCGTCCGGGCCGCGCCGTGCGGGGCGTAGAGGTCGGCCGGGTCGAGGCCCTCCCACCAGGCGCCCTTCCCGTCGGCCTTCGTCAGGGCCCCGTCGTAGGGCACGCCCGCCAGGGGCCCCTGCTTGTCGGCCCCCTGGGCCACGTCGTACCAGTCCCACGCCCGGGCGCAGTGGACCGTGACGCCGAACCGCAGGCCCTGCTTCCGCGCCGCCTTCGCCCACAGGCCCACGATGTCCTTCTTCGGGCCGACCGCGACGGAGTTCCACGGCTGGAACTTCGAGTCCCAGCAGTCGAAGTTGCAGTGGTGGTTCGCCAGGGCCACGAAGTACTTCGCCCCGGCGCGCTTATAGAGCGCGATGAGGCGGTCCGGGTCCCACTTCTCGGCCTTCCACAAGTTGCAGATATCTTTGAATCCTACCTTGGACGGGTGCCCGTAGTGCTCCACGTGGTACTTGTACTGGCCGCTCCCTTCCTCGTACATGCCGCGGGCGTACCAGTCGCCCTCCTCCGGCACGCACTGGGCGCTCCAGTGGGCCCAGATGCCGAACTTGGCGTCGCGGAACCACGCGGGCACCTCGTACCGCTTGAGCGAGTCCCAGGTGGGCGAGAACTTCGTCTGGGTGGGCGGCTGCGCGTCCGGCGCGGGCGCCGCCGCGCCGGGTGCCCCTGGCGGCTTGTCCGCCAGTGCCGCTCCCGCGCCGGCCGCCGCAGCGCCGCCGGCGGGCGCCAGAGTCTCCTGCGTCGGCCCGCAGCCCGCCAGGGCCGCCCACAGGACCGCCAGGCCCAGGCAGCCCGCCAGGAGCACCCCACCGATGGCCTTCACGCTTCGCATCGTGCGCCTCCTCTCGTTCCCGGCACCGTGGCCGTTGCCGTGGCCGCTCAATCCGAAATCCCAAATCCGAAATCCGAAATAGTCTCTTCGGCCCCGTCTACCTTGCCGCCTCGGGCCGCGGAAGTCCAAGGATTTCGCGCGCGGCCGCTGCGGGGCCTGGTACGCCCTGATGCGCCGCCGAACGTGACCCGCGCGGCCGCGCCGATCCCAGCTGACCGTCACTCCGTCGGCCGGACCGTCAGCCGCACCTCCTCGCCCGGCTCCAGTGTCACGGCGAGGCCCTCGGCCATCTGCCTGCCGTCGCAAACGGTTGGCGAGGCCTTGGCCATGTCTCGAACGGTGTATGACTTGCCGTCCTCCACCGTGAACCACTCGGGGAACTGGTTGATGCGCGTGTAGTCGATAGGCAGTTTCATGTGGACCTTGTGGCGGGGGACGTCGAACCGGAGCCGGCCCTGCCACGGCTGGTCGGCTGCCAGCGAGACCCGCAGGCCGCTGCCGTCGCGAACGGCGCCGACGCGGACGTCCGGCCGCCACGGCTGCACGGTCAGGCCCTGGGTCTTCCAGAGGCCGTACATAAGGGTGGTGCGCGCGAAGTTGCCGTCGCCATGCCATCCCTCGATGACGCCGTCGGGCTTCTGGATGGCCCACATCGCACGGATCTCGGAGTCGATCCACTCGGCCGCCGAGTCGATGGCCTCGCGGTTGTACAGGTTGATGGCTCCCTCCAGGGAGTCGGCGTACCCGTCGGCCCCGCCCCAGTTGTGGCCCGTGTAGTGCGCCTTGAGGTCCGAGAGCACGTGTCGCACCGCTTCGCGGTACCCCGCGGTTCCGTCGATGAGGAAGACCGTGTAGACGGCGTCGTAGTCGTAGCCCCAGGTGTCGCAGAGGCCGTCGGCATGGGCGCCGGTCTGCGGCTCGATGGAGGCGTAGAGTTGCCCGTGCTCGTTGCGGCCGATCTCCAGGATTCGGTCGAGCATCTCGTGAATGGGCCGCTCGTACGCCTTCTTCTTGTCGAGGTCCGCGAACGAGACGGCGGCGTAGAGTTCCGAGAGGCCGTTGACCACCTCGCACCCGTGGTCGATGAGGCGGAGGGTCTTAGAGTGGCGGGTGGGATGCTGGTCGCCCAACAGGTAATAGTCGCCCAGGCGGACGGCCCAGTCGAGGTACTTACGGTCGCCCGTCAGCCAGAACGCCCGGCTGCACGCCTGGAGGAGGTCGCCGTTGACCTCCACGTTCCGCGTCGGGATGC
>CAYGZE010000285.1:0-6457 GCA_964354185.1 uncultured Anaerolineales bacterium
TGTCGAACCGCTGGTCGTCCGTGAAGAGGAACAGGACGTTCGGCCGCCGGGCGGGGCGGCGGTCCTGGGGCAGGCAGCCGAGGACCGATGCGGCCGCCGCGGCCGCCCCGGCCCCGAGGAACGTTCGCCGTCTCATGGCTCCCTCCGTCGCGCGTGCGCCCGAGTGTAAGGGCCGGCGGGGCCGGTGGCAACCGCCGTTTCCGCTTGGCGTTGGTGTGTGCCTTCTGTTTCGCCGCCCGCGCGGGCGCGCCGCCGCACGGCGTCGTTTTCGCTTGGCGGGTTCCGCCCGGCCGCGTATGCTGGCGCCATGATCATCGGCCACGGGATCGACCTGTGCGGCGTGGGGCGGGTCCGCCGGATGCTCGCCGCCCACGGCGACCATTTCCTCGACCGGACCTACACGCCGGCCGAGGTCGCGTACGCCCGCCGCCGCAAGAAGGGGTTCGAGGAGACCCTCGCCGGCCGCTTCGCCGCCAAGGAAGCCGTGATGAAGGCCCTGGGGACCGGCTGGACCGCGGGCGTCACGTTCCGCAACATCGAGGTCCTGAACGAGCCCTCGGGCAAGCCCTACGTCGTCCTGCACGAGGGGGCGGCGGAGAAGGCTGCCTCGCTCGGCATCGCGGCTGTCCACATCACGATTACGCACACGGAGGACCTGGCGATCGCGTCCGCCTCGGCCGAAGGGCCGGGTGCCGCCGGCACGAAAAACGCCTAGGAATCCGCCGCCGACCTGCACGGGACCGCCCGCGAAAGGGGCCCTGGCGCCAGCGCCAAGGCCGTTTTCAGTCTGCCCGTTTGACTTAATCCCCCTACCGGTATCCTTAATCTAAGCGGCACCGCCTGGGGCCCCGAACGTCGGTGCCGCGGTGCATCGGCCGTCTTGGGGGAGACCGCTGTCCCAGGGCGGCAGGGCGACACACTACCCATGACGGGAGTCTGACATGATCGGCACACGACTGAACACGCGCGGCCTCGCCTGCGGGGCGATCCTGGCCGCCCTTTGGCTGTTTCCGCTGGGGCCGGTCGCCCAGGCCGGCACGATTGTGGCCGTCGGATCGAGCGAGCAGATGGGCGACGGACCCTACGCGGGCTGGTACAAGTACACGTACGACGTAACCTGGACGGGCGGGAAGAAGGAGGGGCTCAGCCGCCTCGACCTGCTCCTGACCGGCTGCCTGGCCGAAGGCGGCTCGATCGGCTTCGACAGCGGAGTCGGCGGCCACGACGGCATCTCCACGGACGGGCACGGCAGCGGCTTCGATCTGCCCTATCTGGCCGCGCTCAACCTGCGGGGCGACCCGAGCATCGGCCTGCCGGACCCCGTCATCAAGTGGGAGCCGGCCGGTCGCGGCGATCCGGGCCAGTCCGGGTCCGGCCTGTTCTGGTTCTACTCGGAGGCTGCCCCGGTCTACGCCGGCTACGACGGCGCGGGCCTGATCGTCGCCAAGCAGGGCCGCGATGCAACCTATGGCGACATCATGGGGGCGTACCCGGGCTGCTTCGGGGCGCCCGAGCCGTGCTCTGCAAGCGTGCCGGACCCGGCGACGGTGACGCTTCTCGTCCTCGGCGGGGCGCTGGCGCTCGTGCGGCGTGCGCGCCGCTAGGACTTGCGGGCAGGACCAGTCTCGCGCGGCAGGCGCGTCCGTGCGGATGCGCATGGCGATGCCTGCCGCGCGAGGCGCCTACCGCCCCACCTGGAACTTCCGCCGTCCGTCCGGATAACGACCTTCTCGGCATCGTCTTCGAGGATGCGTCCGACGAGCGTCGCTCCCGCGAGGGTGACGATGCGGTCGGCCCACGCCGGCGCGGCGGCCGCGACCAGCAGGGCCGTCGCCAGGCAGGCAATCCCGGCCCTTGACATTCGGCGCTCCCCGTTCGCGTGCGTCTCGGCCCCCGGCCCCGCCGCTCGGCATGCCCAGACACGCTCAACGGGCGGCTGACACGGTGTTATACGCACGAGGTGGGGCGCGGCCCGGCAGGAGTTCCGTCCCCCGCGGGGCCGCCGGGGCCGGCCGGCAGGCTGTGAGGCCGCCTCACCTGTTTTTGCAGAGGTCGCTGCCGATCTTGCGCAGGGCGATCTTGGGCCGCTGGGGCATCCACGGCATCGTGAGGTGGTACTGCAGGTCGGCCAGTTGCACGAAGAGGGGCGCGGCGACCTTCTCGTCGCAAAGTTCGGCGGTCTTCTCCTTCTCGGCCAGAATCCTGAGGTTCTTCAGGCCGTCCTCGGCCGCCTGCCTGCGGATGAGGTAAGCCCTGGCCTTCTCGTTGAACTGGAGGGCGAGCCTGACGCTCGCGGCGCTGGTGCGCCAGAAGCCGCTCAGGTGCTTCCGCTCCTCGGTGCACAACTCGACTGCCTTCTGCACCGCGGGGACGACGTTCTCGGTCAGGCTCATGAGGACGTCCTTGCGGCGCAGCAGGCTGAAGCCGGGGACGTAGAGGTCGGCCTCGGCGACTTTCTCCGTGAGGCGCTTGACGGCGTCGTCGAGTTTAGCTTTGTCGTCCAGGTCGGTGGCCTTCCGGCCGATCTCCTTGGCTTCCTCGAGGACCTGGGCGGCCTTCCAGCCCATGGCGGCGTCGACGGCTTCCTCGTAGCGGCCGACGGGCTTGTTGTCGATGAGGACGCCGGCGAAGGCGATGCCGCCGATCATCGGCCCCGCGCACTTGCGGATCGCCTCGGCCGCCGCCAGCAGCCGCTTCTTGTCGCTCTCCGGGTCGACGAGTTTGGCCCGGCGTTCAAACGCCTTGGCCGCGCCCTCCGGGTCCTTGACCTGGAGGTAGCAGGTGGCCAGGGCCGCCGTCCCCGCCACGCGCTTCTCGTGCGGGAAGGCCGTCCCGTCCAACTGCATGAGGCCCTCCAGGAGGGAGCCGGCCTTGATCCAGTCGCCGGCGTTCACCGCCGCCTCGGCCTCCGCGTAGGCCTGGGCCGCCTGGAGCGGGTCGATCGTGGCCGGCTTGATCGTCTGCGGCTTCGGGGTCGTCGTCACGTTGGCCGCCTGGATGGCGATCCGCGGGATCACCACCACCCCGCTCGCCGTCTTGATGACCACCTTGGCCTGGTCCTGCTCGAGGATCTGTCCCTCGAAGACCTGGCCCGAGGTTGTGACGATCCGGTCGGCGAGGACCGGGAGCGCCCACGCGAGGACCAGCGCGGCGCATAGCATCCAACGGGTTCCTGTAGGCATGGTTTGTCCCTCGCTACAGCGACGTCGACGGCAGGACCGGGCAGTCCGGCGCCCCCTCGGCGCTATCGGCTTCCTCGGGGGCCGCAATCCAGTTTTCTGCACCCATGCTGACGAGCGGGGCGGGGCAGGGCGCACATCCCCTCGTACGTCCTTTATCCCCGGGGCCGCCCCGGGGTGCCGCGCAAAATCCGGCGGGACTCACGGCGCGACCATTTCGCTCGCGCCGGCCCAGCGGGCCCCGCCGGCCCCGCCCGATGGACGCCGGCATGCGTCTCGGGCCCCCGGCGCGTTTGAGGATTCTGCATCGAGGGCGGTAGCGCGGGGTTTTATCCCCCGCGGCCGTGGCATGCAGGACGTTTTGCGCGGGGGGTAAACCCCCGCGCTACAAGTAGTGTTCCGACCTGCCGCGCACGCATGCTGTGTCTGCGCGGTCGGTCGGGAGACCGACCGCGCAAGACTCGCGTAGGAGGGCCAAGGGCGGCCCGCGTCCGCGCGGCGCCCCGCGCGCCTCACTCGGCGGGACCCAGAGGCACCTCGTCCGTCCCTGCGCTCTTGACGTCCACGACGCGCTTCCCGTCCACCACCACCTGGTACGCCACGCCCTTGGCGGCCTGGACGACGGCCGTCTCGCCGCGGATCGTCGCGGGGAAGGGCGCGACCACGCGCCGCTTGCCGTCCCGCGCCACCGCCAGCGCGTCCAACTTCCCGTCCAGGACCAGCCGCAGGCCCACCAGGGCGGACGGGTTGATCATGGGCCCGTTGCGCCGCTGGTCGGCCAGGGCGAGCGAGTCGGGCAGGCACCCCGCCGTGGGCCCGTCGGGGCACTGCATCTGTTCGCCCGCCACCAGGATGCCCCGGGCCAGCCGATCCCAGTCCAGCGTCCGGTCGTGCGGCGCGAGCCTATGCAGGGCGTAGGCGTACACGCCGCCGCACCACTGGACGGGCAGGCCCATCCAGTTGGGCGCCCGCCAGTTGGTCGCCCCGAAGACCGGGATCGTGGCGTAGAGCATGATCGGCCGGTCGCCCCAGAGGTACACGAACGGGACGCCGCTCAGGGCCCACCGGCGGGCGCAGGCCAGGTACTCGGCCTTGCCCGTGAGTTCGTAGCCCGCGACGTAGGCCCGCACGAGGTAGGCCGACGCGAGGATGTCGGGCGTGTGGAGCGAGAGTTCCCAGGTCTGGGCGCCGCGCGGCACCTGGAACCGTTTCATGTACTCGAGCGTCCGCAGGCCGCCCTCGAGGGCCGCCGCGTCGCCCGTTGCGCGGGCCCAGTCCAGGAGGATCGCCGCCCGACTGGCACAGTGGCCGCTGGCCGTGTCCTCGTAGTGCCCACGGCGGTAGGGGCCCGCGTAGCGGAACGAGCCGTCGGCCTGCTGCTCGCCCAGGACGCCCTTGACCTGGCCCGCCCGCATCCGCAGCCACTCGTCGGCGCGGCCGGTGACGAAGTAGATCGCCTCGTTCGGGAGGTGCCCCCCGCCGGGGACCAGGCGCGGCAGGTCGGGCGCCTCGCCCGTCAGGCGCCACAGCGTTGACGCGATGTCGGCGTAGGGCTGGCGCTTCCAGGAGGCCTCGGCACAGTGGCCCCAGCCGCCCTCGCCGGAGATGGGTCCCCGGATGGCCGCCAGGCACAGCCGCCACTGCTCCTCGGCGGTCCGCGGCGGCGCGGGCGGCAGCGGCAGGCCCCCGCTCCGGTTCACCGCCCACAGGATCGTCTCCTCGATAGGCTCGCGGCCCACGCGGACGGTCGCCTCGATCTTCTTGCCGCGGAGGGCCATCCGGTGGTCGGCCGCCCCGTCGAAGAAGTTCGGCGTCGCGTAGACGGGCTGGTTGGCCATGTCCTTCCACGTGACGGCCACGGTGCCGCGGTCGGTCGCGCAGGTCATCAGGGGCATGGTCACCTTCCGCAGGTCGGGGGCGTAGCGGAACCGCTCGTCGGTCTCGATGTCGAGGTCCGACGACGACGCCTCGCCCTTGCCCAGGTACTCGAGGCCCGCGAAGATGCCGCCCTCCAGGTTGCCCAGGGCCCGCACGACGGGCCCCTCGACGGCCTCCTGGCTCTCGATGGCGACGGCGACCTCGCCCGCCCCCACGCGCAGGCGCACCCGCAGGCCCTTGCCCTCCAGCCGCACGTCGCCATTGCCCTTGGCCTGCTCGGGCTGGGCCAGTGCGGGCACCTCGCCGCCCCGGTGCACCAGCGGGGCGATGACCGCTACGAGCGTCCCCCCCGCCTCCAGCCGGGCGCCCGACCCGTCCCGCGCCACGCGGAGGACGAGGCCCTCGCCCTCGCGCACGACCCAGTCGCCCGGGGCGTCGGGCCGCACCAGGAAGATCGTCCGCCGCACCGGCGGGAGGCCCTGCGGCTCGATCACGATGGGGAAGGCCTCGAACGGCCGCGTCCCCGCCGCCGGCAGCGCGAGGTGCAGCGTCTCCCCGCCCGGCAGCGTGTGGCGGGCCCCCGCCAAGGCAAACGCGATGGCCTCCGCCTCCCTGTTCTGCAGGTCCAGGTGCACCTCGGCCCCCTTCTGCTCCACCTGGCGGATCTCCAGCGGGTGCCACCGCATCTGGATGAGGGTCATCCCGTCCACGGCCACCTCGCCGGCGGTGCTGCCCGGGTCCAGGCGCAGACGCACCAGCGTGCCCGCCACCTCCAGGGGGACCGTGTATTCGTGGTCCTTGCCATCGGCCGTGATGGCGAAGTGGGCGCTCTTGGCCTCGTCGAAGTTGGGCGACTCGGCGGTGGCCCAGAAAATCTGGCCGCCGCCGCCCGCGCGGCTCCGCATCGTCAGGCGGACCGCCACGGGGCCCTTGGCGCTGAGCGCCGGGCCCGCCAGGTACGGGTCCTCGCCGGTGCTCGTGATGACGAGGCGGCCCCCCTCGGCCCGGACGGTGCAATCGTGGGCCGCCTTCCAGCCCTCGTCGCCCGAGTCGAACGACCACGCGGCCAGCGTCTGGGTGCTGACCAGTTCGCGGGGATAGGGGTTGACGGGCTCCCCGGCGGCAGGCATGGCGAGGCAGACGGTCGCGGCCAGGGCCAGGCAGGGGACCACGCGGGACGCCATGGGCGGCTCCTTCTCGCAAAGCGTGGGCCCACCATACCAGCCCGGCGGGGCGGTTTCAAACCCCGACCGCCGGCGGCCCGCCCGTGCTCCCCATCCGCCGGGTGCCCCGCCGCGGCGGGCGAAAGCATGCGCTGCTGCCGCCCCCGCGCGTCTCTTTGGCCGTTCACTCCGCACTCCGAACTCCGCACTCCGCACTTCCCAGAATTGCTGTAAGTC
>CAYGZE010000286.1:0-6453 GCA_964354185.1 uncultured Anaerolineales bacterium
TTATCGGTGTTGCGTTGTTGCATTTTGGAGGCTTAAGTTGCGTTGTAGTATTAGGATTGTTCTGTCAGGGGCCCCTACTTCCGCGTGTAGGTGTGCGGCCCGTCGGTCGCCTCGATGCCGAACTCGCAGCCCTCGAACCGGTTGCCCGAGAACTCGACGTTCGTGGCCGCGTACTTCCACCAGCCGAAGCGGAACGGCTTGAAGCCGGCCGGCGCGCCGGGGGCCTTGATGATGGTGTTATCAACAATCTTCACGTTCGCCCCGGGCCCGTAGGGCGTGCCGATCCAGAAGGCGGGGACGTTGGTGGTGATGCGGTTGCGGCGGTAGACACCGCCGTCGTCGCTCGAGCCGATGTAGAACGCGCAGGCCTCGGCCCGGCCGCCGGGGTCGCGGTGCTCGACGACGATCTCGTTGTCCTCGATGAGGCTGGTGGCCGCCCCCACGCTCACGAAGAAGGCCGTCGCGATGGGCGTGCACTTCGGGTAGTTCGGGTAGGAGCGGCCGACGACATGGAAGCGGTTGTGGTGGATGCGGTTGCCGGCGGCGGGGCGGGCGGGGTCGGGCTTGGCGTTGTAGTCGGTGATCCGGACGGCGTTCGTCGAGTAGTCGGCGTCGGTGTACTCGCAGTTGCCGTTGGCGGCGGTGATGCGGAAGTCGTTGTCCGTCACCTCGTTCCCGCCGGAGGAGTACATGAGGAGGCCGGAGCCGATCTCGGGCTCGAAGCGATTCTTGTAGATGCGTGCGCCTTCGCACGCGCCCAGCATAAGGCTGTAGTGGTTGGTCACGGTCTGGCGGTTGACGAAGAGGTTGTCGTGGATGGAGACGGCGCCCTTGCCCATGACGGCCAGGCACCCCTGGCCGCCCAGGAACTCCGAGCCGCACACCTCGGACCCGCCCGCATCCTCGAGGGCCACGGGCGAATCGAGCAGGCGGTGCCGGTCGATGAGGAAGGGCGTCGCGATCTCGAAGCGGCAATCCGTAATCCGCGCCCGCGCGGCGCTCAGGGCGTTCGTGTTGATCCCGGCCGCCACGACGCGCACGTTCTCCAGCACGACCGTCACGTCGGCGGCCGTCGACTGGACCGCCCACGACCGGATGCCCTCGAAGCCGCTCTGGAGGGTGCCGTTGCGGATCGTCACAGTGCCCTTGCCCTGGACGCGCGGCACGGCGTCGGCCGGCTCGCCCACGGCGCCCGGCTTCGCGTAGTCGAAGAAGGCCGCGGCGTCGCCGTCGAGGATGCACTTATAGTAGGCCCAGGGGTAGACCTGGTCGACGATGCCGACGCCGACGTCGAGAGCGGGGCGCAGGTCGACCTCGTCGACGAGGCAGTCGGTCTCGGCCCGGACGCGAAGGCGGTACTTCCCGGCGGGGAGGCCGTGGAGGTGGGCGAAGACGAACCCGCCGCCCAGTTTGGGGCTCCCCGTCTGCGGGCAACTCGGCCGCACGTTCCCGTCCCAGCGGAACGCCACCGCCACGGGCTTGCCCGCGGCGTCCTCAACGGCGACCGTCACGCGCATCTCCTGGTCCAGCACGCCGCACATGGCGTAGTAGGACCTCTGGGCCACGGGAAGGTTCACGTATTGCGATACGATTTCGGACCCGGCCGCCAGGCGAAGGATCTTCTTCCCGATGAAGGGCTTGACCGTTTCCGTGTCCTCGACGCGCGCGGCGGGGGCCCGCGAGACGTCCCACCCGGCCAGACCCTCCTCGAATCCGTAATTCGGCACGTGCTCATAGCCCCCGGCCGCGTAAGTCAGCGTGTAGCCGTTCAGGTCGAGCGTGACGTCCTTGTTGAGGAAGATCGGGCTCGTGGGGCCCGAGATGTCGCGCGTGAGGACGTAGGTCTTCCCGGCCTCGGCGCAGGCGCCCGGCCCGGTGACCTCGATCCAGCCGGGCTCGGGCTTGCGGTGGGCCGTCGGCCGGTAGGCCGCGCCGGCCGCCGCGGCCCATCCCAGGAGGACCGCGGCCCCCGCGACCGCGGCCCGCACCGCCCGCCCGGTTCCCATCGCTCGGCCTCCGCGCTTCGCGCCCGCCGCGCGCCCCCTCACCCCCACCCCCTCTCCCTCCAGGGAGAGGGGAGTTCCGCGGCGGCGCCATTATCCCCCGCCGCCCCGGCGATGGCAAGGCGGACCCGGCCCGGTCCCCGCGACCCCGCGCGACCGGCGGCACGGGGGGTTGACGCCGCGCGGCCGGCCGGGGTAGACTTGTGCACAGACGTTGGCGCCCACCGAAAGGAGCGTCCGATGAACCGTTCGACCTACCTCGTGCTCGCGGCCTCTCTCGCCGCGCTCCTCGCCGCAGCCCCCGCGTCCGGCGGGTCGGCGGCCTCGATCTACGATTCCGCGCCGGCCGTCCTGGCCGCCATCCCGGCCGACCTCATGCCGCCAGGCCCGATGACCGAGGACCAGGCGAAGGCCTTCCGCCAGTGGGCCGACGAGACGCTCGGCGGCGCGGCCGCCACGATCACGTTCGTCCTGGAGTCCGTCCAGGTCAGGACCGACGGAACGGTCGCCACGGGCCACCTCGACGCGCCCGTCCAGGTCCACGGCCGGACGGCCCGCTGCCGCGTCCGCGCGGTCCTCGAGAAGGGCGAGCCCCTGCCCGACGCCGGCAAGGTCGACCGCGGCGCCCTCTTCACGCTGACGGGCCGGCTGGCGGACAGGGGGCCGCTCGTGCCCATCAAGGACCAGGTTCCCGCCGAGGGCATTCGCGTCAACATCAACGGCTGGTCGCCGAAGTTCGCGTTCTTCCTGCTGGGCCTGGAGGAGGGCCGCGCGCCAGCGCCGTCCGCGCCGCCCGAGCGTCCGCCGGCCAAGCCGCCGGAGGGCGCTGCCCCGCCCGAGAAGCCGCCCGAGGCGCCCGTGGCCCCGCCCGCAGAACCGGCCAAGGCAGACGCCAAGGGGCCCGTCTACTTCGGCGTCGAGGCCAAGGGGGCCCGCAAGGTCGTCTACGTCGTCGACAAGTCGGGCAGCATGACCGACTCGATCGTCTACGTGAAGCATGAACTCAAGCGGAGCCTCGGCGCCCTCGGCGCCGACACGGCGTTTCACGTTCTCTTCTTCTCGGCCGGGCCCGCCGCCGAGATGCCCCTCGGCAAACTCGTGCACGCGACCGAGGAGAACAAGCGGGCGGCCGACAAGTTCATCGACGGCATCGTGCCCCGGGGCGAGACGGACCCCTCCGACGCCCTCCGCCGCGCGTTCGCCCTCAAGCCCGACGCCATCTTCCTCCTCACCGACGGCGAGTTCGACAAGGCAATCGTCCGGAGCGTCCGGGAACTCAACAAGGATGGGAAGGCCCGGGTCTACACCATCGCCTTCCTCTACAAGCAGGGCGAGAAGACGCTTCAGGCGATTGCGGCCGAGAACGGCGGCGCCTACCGATTCTTCAGCGAGGCGGATCTCGATGCGCTCTACGAGGAGATGGAGCGGTCCCGCAGTCCCGCACCGCCCGCGCCCGCGAAGCCGAAGGACGTCCCCGCCGCACCGCCGGCCGCGAAGGGCCCGTGACCACGGCAAGCGGCGGAATGGGTCCTCAGGACATGCCTTCCGCCTGGCAGGTTCGGGGCAGCACTGGCGGACAAGCCGCCAGTGGCACCCGGCGATGGGAACTTGCCAAGCACGCAAAACACGCACAGGTCAGGTGACCCGCTGCGCAAGGTCGCGCAGGAGAACTAGCCCGTGCGGCCGGCGTCGCGCTCGGGCGGCACAGGGACCGCGACCTCGGCCAAGTCCAGGTCCACCTCCCGCGCCTGCCGAGCGGCGTCCCAGCCGAGCACATCTCCCACGACCGCGGCGATCTCGCGGAGGGCGTCCGGCGTCGCATCGCCCACCAGGGCGATCGTGCTGCGGCGGCAGACGAGGTCCGCCAGGTGCTCGACGTATTCCTCGGCGGCGATCCGCCGGACCTCGCCGACCGTGTAGGCCGGGAGCGTCCGGAGCGGCCGCGCGGCCTCGCCCGACTCGCCCGCCGCGTGCGCCTCGGCCGCCGCGCCGTACCGCGCGAGGAGCGCCGCCACCCGCACCTCGGCCAGGCCCGACGCCGCGGCGACCCGCGCGATCCACGCCGCCCGCGCGGCCGCATCCGGCGGAAAGCCCCGCCCGCCGCCGATCGGCTCGCGCTCCGTCGAACAGAGGCGCGCCGCGCCCAGCCGCGCGAGCACCGCGTCGGCCACCTCCGCAGCGAAGGCCCGGAACGTCGTCCACTTGCCCCCGACCAGGCTGAACACGGGGAACGGGCGGCCGCCGTCCGGCTCGGCGACGTGCAGGCTGTGGCCGCGGCTGACGTTCGCCAGGACCTCGCCCTCGCTCGCCGGCAGCGGCCGCACGCCGCAGAACACGAACACGATCTCGCCGCGCCCGATCCGCACCCCCGGGAACACGCCGCGCAGCGTCGTCATCATGTACGCGATCTCGTCCTCGTCGCACCGGGCCGCGTCGGGGTCGTCCACGCGGATGTCGGTCGAGCCCAGGATCACCTTGTCGGCGAACGGGAACACGATGCACACGCGGCCGTCGTCGTGCTGGTAGTAGACCATGCGGTCGCCGAGCGCCCGGTGGAGCGCCGGGCAGTCGATCACGAGGTGCGAGCCCTTCGTGCCGCCCATGTGCCGCGTCGCGAGGCCCAGCGTCGCGTTCGTCTGGTCGACCCACGCGCCGGTGGCGTTGACGACGACGCGCGGCTCGACGGCGACCGTCTCGCCCGTGAACGCGTCCTCCAGGACGACGCGCCCGCCCTCCAGGCCGCGCGGCCGCACGTAGTTGAGGGCCCGGCACTCCGGGTGGGCGCGGGCGGCGTCCTGGATGAGTTCGATGCACAGCCGCTCGGCCTGGGTGATCCGGGCGTCCCAGTAGGTGGCCGTCGCGACGATCCGCGGGTTCAGGCCGGGGATCTCGCGGAGCGACGCCTCGCGACCGGTCAGAAAATGCGTGGGCGTGCGGCGGTCCTTCCGGGTGACGAAATCGTAGAACCACAGGCCGCCCTTGACGAGAAGGGCCCCGCGGCTGCCCGGCCGCACGGAGAAGCCGAGGAAGATCAGCGTCGAGCGCACCGCCCCGCCCAGCCACGAGAACAGGGGGATCGTCGTCCGCAGGGGCGCGACGTAGTGCGGCGCGCCGGCGAGCAGGCGGTTTCGCTCCAGGAGCGATTCGCGCACCAGGCGGAACTCGCGGTGCTCCAGGTACCGGAGGCCCCCGTGGATCATGCGGGACGACTTGGAACTCGCGCCCGCGACGAAGTCGGCCTTGTCCACGAGGAGCGCCCCGATGCCCTGGAGCGCCAGTTCCCGCAGCAGACCCGCGCCGTTGACGCCGCCGCCGAGAACCAGGACGGGCACCTCGGGATGCCCTCGGAGATAGTGAAGCGTCTCTGCGCGTCGACTCATGAGCGCGTCCGCCCCGCGATCTCCCGGTGCAGGTCCCTGAGGGCCGGGTACAGCCGCCGGTAGGCCTCGAACGCCTCGGCGTAGCGCGGGGCGAGCGCGGCATCGGGCTCCCAGACCCGCCCCGGCCGGCGGACGTGCGCGTACGCGTCCTCCAGGTCGCGGTAGACGCCGACGCCGATGCCCGCGAGCATGGCGGCGCCCAGGGGCGTCGCCTCCTCGACCTCGGGCGCCTCGATGGGCTTGCCGACGGCGTCGGCCTTGCTCTGCATCCAGAAGGCGTTGCGCGTGGCCCCGCCGACGGCCACCAGGCGCGCCGCCGCCGTCCCCAGGCCGCGCTCCACCGCCCGCAGGATGTCGAGGAACTGGAAGTCCAGGCCCTCGACGATCGCGCGGATCATGTCGCCCCGGGTCGTGCCGCTGCGGAGGCCGGCGAAGGCGCCCATCGACCCCGGGTCGATCACCGGGCACGTGCTGCCCGAGAGGTGCGGCAGGAAGACGGTGCCGCCGGCGCCGGGCGGCGACGCGGCCGCGGCGCGCATCAGCACGTCCCAGTCCGACGCGCCCTCCGAGGCCGCCTGCCGCGCCGCCTCGGCCCCGTACTCGCGGCGGAACCACTCGAGGCACTCGGCCGCCGGCGTGCTCGCCCACGCCGCGTGCACGCCGCGCGCCACGTGCGCCTGCACCGTGAGGCCCGTCTCGCGCACCTGCGGCGTGAGGACCGGCCGGGGGACGGTCGTCGAGACGATCTCCCACGTGCCGACCACGTCCAGGACGACGCCCGGCCGGAACGCCCCGACCGGCAGCGCCCCGCACAGGTGGTCGTGGCCGCCGAGGACCACGGGCGTCCCGGCCGGCAGGCCCGTCGCGTCGGCCGCGGCGGCGGTCACCTCGCCCAGCACGGTGCCGCTCGGGTGCACGTCGGCCAGGAGCCGCCGGTCGATGCCCGACGCGCGGAGCATCGCGTCGGACCAACCGAGCGCCCGCTGGTCAAACAGGAGCGTGCACGAGGCCATGCTGTAGTCGGTCGCGCGGCGGCCGCAGAGCATGAAGTTCAGGAAGTCCTCGATGAG
>CAYGZE010000287.1:0-6447 GCA_964354185.1 uncultured Anaerolineales bacterium
TCCGTTCGTGCGCTGCGTTCTAGGGGACGCGCGGCCGAAATGCAAGCCCTATCGCACCGCCTATTCCCGTGGACACGGCTGCGCGCGCGGGCTATCCTGTGAGGGACCCGGCGGCCCCGCTGCCGCGCGGGCCGAGAGGCGAGACGATGCCGAGCCGGTACCCCGAGTTCGACCGCCGGGCGCTGCGGATCCTGCCGCTGGCCGAGCGGGCGCACGACATGACGCTCGAGAAGGTCCTCGCGGTGGGCGAGCGGCCGATGCCGTTCGAGCACCCGGCCCTGGCGCCCCTGGCCGACGCGATCGTCGGCGCGAAGAAGCGCGGGGCGAGCGTCCTGCTGCTCATGGGCGCCCACGTCATCAAGCAGGGCCTCAGCCGCTACGTCATCGACCTGGTGCGGCGGGGGTGCCTAAGCGTGGCAGCGATGAACGGGGCGTGCGCGATCCACGACTGGGAACTCGCCCGCTTCGGCGCCTCGACCGAGTCGGTCGCCCGCTACATCCGCGAGGGGCAGTTCGGCCTGTGGAAGGAAACGGGCGAACTCAACGACGCCGTCCGCGAGGGGAACCGCGAGGGCCTGGGGTTCGGCGAATCGGTCGGCCGCCGCATCGCCCGGAGCGATTGGCCGCATAAGGATGTCTCGATCTTTGCCGCAGCCCATGCCGCGGGCGTCCCGGCGACCGTCCACGTCGGCATCGGCTACGACATCGTCCACGAGCACCCGAACTTCGACGGCGCCGCCGTCGGCGAGGCCAGTTACCGCGACTTCCTCATCTTCGCCCGCGTCGTCGAGGGCCTGGAGGGCGGCGTCGTCCTCTGCTATGGGACGGCCGTCATGGGGCCCGAGGTGTACCTCAAGGCCCTTGCGATGGCGCGGAACGTGGCGCACCAGAAGGGGAAGGAAATCCGGCACTTCACGAGCGCGGTGTTCGACCTCGTGGACCTCAAGGGCGACCTGGGGGCCGAGGCCCCGAAGGACTCGCCCGAGTACTACTACCGCCCGTTCAAGACGGTCCTGGTGCGGACCGTGCGCGACGGCGGCCGCAGCCACTACGTGCGCGGCGACCACCGGGCGACGCTGCCCGCGCTCCACGCCCTCGTGGTCGAGCGCCTGGAGGCCTGAGGCGCCGATGCGCGACCCGCCGCACGAGTCCGTCGAGGTGATCCGCCCCGCCGCGGGCCGCCGCTTCCGCTTCGCCCTGTTCGACTTCGACGGCACGATCTCCCTGATCCGCGAGGGTTGGCCCGACGTCATGGTGCCGCTGATGGTCGAGGTGCTCGCGCCCCTGGCGGCGGGCCTGTCGCGCCAGGCCGTGCGCGACCTCGCGGCCGAGGACGTCGCCCAGTCGACCGGCAAGCAGACGATGTACCAGATGATCCGCCTGGCCGAGCGCGTCCGGGAGTTCGGCGGGACGCCCCTCGCGCCGCGGGCGTACAAGGCGGAGTACTCGCGGCGGCTCCTCCGGCACATTGCCGCGCGGCGGGAGGACCTTCGGACCGGCCGCCGCCGGCCCGACGACCTGCTCCTTCCGGGGGCGCGGCCGATGCTCGAGGCCCTCGCGGCGCGGGGCCTGCTCCTCTGCTGCGCGTCCGGGAGCGACCAGCCCGAGGTGAGGGAGGAGGCGGACCTCTTGGACGTCGCCCGCTACTTCGGCCCGCACGTCTACGGGGCCCTGGAGGACTACGAGGCGTCGAGCAAGGCGCGGGTGATCGAGCGCTTGATCGCCGCCAACCGCATCGCGGGCGAGGACCTGGTGGTCTTCGGCGACGGATTCGTCGAGATCGAGAACGCCAAGGCCGTGGGCGGGTACGCCGTCGGCGTCGCCAGCGACGAGGCCGCGGGCGGCGGCCGCGTCAACGCCTGGAAGCGCGAGCGGTTGCTGCGGGCCGGGGCGGACATGATCGTCCCCGACTTCGCCGACCACGAGGCGCTCGCGCGATTCCTCTTCGGCGGCGCGTAGGCGGTCGCGGCACCCGCAGGGCGGGTGGCAAGCACCCGCGCGGGAAAGAGCGAAGCGTGAAAGGAATCGCGATGGCCGGGCGGCGAAAGGCGAAGGCGCGGATCGGCGTCGTCATCCACACGTCTCTATGCGACAAACTGTTCTCCCCCGAGGACCGCGCCCGCCTCGAGCGCCTGGGCGAGGTTCGCTGGACCCGCTCGCCCGACCCGATCGACGACGCGGCCGCCGCCGACCTCCTCGCCGGCTGCCGGGTCGGCATCGGCTCCTGGGGGACGCCCTGCCCCCAGTCGGCGGCCCTCATGGCGGCGTGCCCGGACCTCCGGCTGTGGGAGCACGCCGCGGGTACCGTGCGGCACATGTTCGGGCGGCACCTGGCGGGGCGGCGGCTCGTCATCGCCTCGTGCAAGACCGCCATCGCCGACAACGTGGCCGACTTCACGCTGGGCGAGATCCTGCTGGCCCTGCGGCGCGTCTTCGAGAACGCCGCCGCCAACCGGGCCGGGCCCGTCCCCGCCCCGGCCGCCATGAAGGACATCCGCGGCTCGACCGTCGGCGTCGTCGGCGCGAGCGAGGTCGGCAAGCGCGTCATCCGCCTCCTGGCCCCGTTCCGCTGCCGCGTCCTCCTCTACGACCCGTTCGTCACCGACCGCCAGGCGGCGCGGCTGGGGGCGACGCGCGTCCGCGACCTCGCGGACCTCTGCCGCGCGAGCGACGTCGTCACGCTCCACGCCCCCGCCCTGCCCTCGACGGCCAAGATGATGCGGGCCGCGCACTTCCGCGCGATGCGCGACGACGCCATCTTCATCAACACGGCCCGCGGCATGTGCGTGGACGAAGCGGCCCTGGCGGCGGAACTGGCGAAGGGGCGGCTCTTCGCCCTGCTGGACGTGACGGACCCCGAGCCGGCGGCGGCCGACTCGCCTTTCCGGCGGCTGCCGAACTGCCTCCTGACCTCGCACATCGCCGGCCTCGGCTGGTTCAACATGGGGACCCAGGCGGTGGACGACGTGGCGAAGTTCCTGCGCGGCCGCCGGCCCCTGTGCGTCCAGACGCCGGACATGCTCGACCGCATCGCGTGACGGCTCACGCCGACGCGGGCAGGCCCAGGGCCGCCCGGTCCAGTTCGTCCATCCGCAGGCCCAGGCCCGGCCCGCGCAGGGACGCGGTGTGGGCGTGGCCGTCGCGAATCTCGCAGACGCCCCCGTGCACCCGGGCCAGCGCCGCGTTCGCCGCCGGGAAGAACTGCCGCGAGTTCGCCTCGACGCCCATAATCGTGTGCGTCCGGGCCGCCAGGCCCACCGACTCCAGGAGCGCAATCGACGGGTTCGTCAGGTCCTGGACGGCGTACGGCACGCCCGCCCGCTCGGCCATCGCCAGAAAGAGGAGGTCCGCGCTCAGGCACTTGCACGACTTCAGGGCCACGCCCGACCAGCCGAGGTCCATCGCCAGCCGGAAGTCCGCGACGCTCGCGAGGCTTTCGTCGATGAGGACGGGCTTGACGCGCCCGAGCGGCCGCATGTCGAACCGGTGGGCCCCCAGGTCGCGCTCGGTCGGCTGCTCGACGTAGAGGATCTCGTCGAAGACGCGCGGCGACCGCTCCCGGACCCGCGCGAGGTACTCCAGGACGTACGCGGGCGACTCGCACTGCTCGTTCGTGTCGGCCGTCAGGTGCGGCCGCTCGGGAAGGCCCGGCCGCCGCGCGGCCCGGACCTCGTGGTAGATGCGCGAGACCTCGAGCGTCCGGTCGACGTCCCAGGCGAGGTCGCGGCCGCGCAGTTTCACCTTGAGGCAGAAGACGCCGTCCCGCTCGATCCACCGCTCGAGCGAGTTGGGGACGCCGTCGGCCGGCGCGTCGGGCGCGGCGTCGGCCTCGCGCAGCACGTCCAGCCCGCCCACCAGGTGGAACACGGGCACCGCGTCGAGATAGGCCGGGCGGAGGTACTTCGAGGGATAGACATCTTTATAGTTGTCGCCCAGGTACCGCGCGAGGTCGCCGGCCATGTGCTCGGGCCCGCAGCCGGCGTAGGAGTCGATGGCGGCCGCGCGGCCGAAGGCGTCGTGCAGGGCGTGATCGATCGGGCTGGCCGCCACCAGCGCCGCCAGGGGGGGCATCGCGTCCTCGGGCGTGCGGCGGCGGGCGGCCTCGCGCGCGAGGGCCGCCAGGGCCGGCTCCGTCTCGTGGAAGATCTCGATCGGGTGGGCGAACCCGCCCCGCGACGCGACGCACGCGCCGTAGGCCTCCAGGACGTCGCCCATCGCCCGCTCGCGGGCCTCGTGGGGCGCCTTCGAGACGGGCCACGCCCACAGGTCCATCAGGAACATCGCCCCCCAGCCCGCGGCGGTGCGGCCGGCGCGGTTGACGACCGTCGCCTTCGCGTAGGCGAGCGGCGACCGCTCGACCACGACGGCCCCGAACTTCAGCGGCGTGCGGCACACGGTCGGGACCTGGAACGTCTCGACCCGCTCGACGCGGATGTCGGTCTGCATGACGCCCCCTTTCGGCGGCTACTCGCCGGCCTCTCGTTCTAGTCCGGCCGCGCCAGACACGTTCCCTCTCGGCGGCTTGGCGCGTGTCCGTTCTAGTCCGGCCGCGCGGCCGGGTCAAGCCGCTGCCGGCGGCGGGCCGGGACCTTTCCACGGGCGCGCGGCGGTGGTATGGTGGGCGGCGACGGAACGGGAAGGAGCGGCGCGATGAACGGCTCGGCCTGGCTGATCGCGGCAGGGGCGGCGCTGGCGGCGTGTTTGGCGGCGGGGTGCGGAGGCCCGGCGGCCCCGCACGCGGGCGCGACGGCCGGCCCGGGCGGCGCGCCGACCGTCGGCCCGCCCCGGCGGTCCTGGCGGCTCGTGCCGCTGGCGGCGGCGAGTTCCCAGCGTCCGCCCGCGCCCGACCTGGCGGCCTACTTCCGTCGCGGCGTCGACGCCCGCGTGGACGCGCCCGCCGGCCAGCCGGTCTGGCTCGCCCTGCGCCTCCCGGCGGGGCCCGAGGCCGCGCTCCTCACGTTCGAGCCGCTGGGCGGCAAGGGCCGCCTGACGGTCCAGGCGTCCGACGACTCGACCGACGGCCGCGACGGCGCGTGGCAGCCCCTGGCCGAGCGCGAGGCGGTGCCGAACGACGGCGTCCTCCAGAAATGCGAGTTCCCGCCGCGCGGCCGGCCGCGATGGGTGCGCCTCACCCTCGCCCCCACCGAGGACCCGCCCAAGCCGCTCGCCTTGCGCGACCTGGGCCTCTACACGCTCGACCCCGGCGGGGCGAACGACTACTGGGTCTCGACGGGGGCGTCGATCCAGCGGCAGTCGGTCCGCCACACGGCCTTCAAGGCGCTCGTCCGCGCACGGTTCGGCTACGACCCCGTCTTGTTCAACACGGCCGTCGGCGGCTGGACGACGGCGGACCTGCGGCGCGAGTTGCCGCGCATCCTCG
Organism: uncultured Anaerolineales bacterium; assembly: GCA_964354185.1. Taxonomy (GTDB): domain Bacteria; phylum Planctomycetota; class Phycisphaerae; order FEN-1346; family FEN-1346; genus CAYGZE01. The sequence goes on from CAYGZE010000287.1 coordinate 5,381, forward strand.
CCGACCACCCGCACGCGCGGTACGTCACGATCCACATCGGCGGCAACAACGTCTCGCAGAGGCGGCCGTGGCCCGGCGGGGCCGACGCCATGCGCGACGACCTCGTCGCTATCCTCGGCATGGTGCGGGACGCCGGCAAGGTGCCGATCGTCGCGCGGCTGTCGTACCGCGCCTACCGGGGCGAGAAGCCCGTGCCGCCGGAGGAGAATGGGAGCGGGCCGTACCTGACGGCGATCCACGATCCGCTGATCCGCCAGTACTGCCCGGCGTTCTACGACGAAGCGGCCGCGCGCGGCGTCGTGGACCCGTACACCTGGTTCCGCGACCACCCGGACGAACTCGCGGGCGACGGCATCCACGTCAACCCCAAGGGCGAGGCGAGTTGGAACCGCCTCTGGGCTGAGCAGGCCGGCCCCGTCGTCTACGGCGCGGCCGAAGCGCCCGCGCCGCACACACCGTAGTGGGGCTCTGTCATGGGTGACCTGCGGGTGCCACGGCTGCGCCGTTTGCAGCCGTGCTTGTTGGGCACGCGGCACGGTTGCTGGACAGCGCAACCGTGGCACCCGAGATCGGAGACCCGCCGCGCCAAGTTGCGTTGTAGTACTACGCCTTGGCCGCCAGGGCCGCCTCGATGTCCTTCCGCGGATCGCCGATCGGCGCCAGGCCGAAGTTCTCCACCAGGACCTTCAGGACCGGCGGCGTCACGAAGGCCGGCAGGCTCGGCCCGATCCGGATGTTCTTGACGCCCAGGTGGAGGAGCGAAAGCAGGATCGCCACGGCCTTCTGCTCGTACCACGAGAGGATGAGCGTCAGGGGCAGGTCGTTGACACCGCAGTTGAACGCCTTCGCCAGGGCCAGGGCGATCTGCACGGCCGAGTAGGCATCGTTGCACTGGCCGACGTCCAGGAGCCGCGGGATGCCGCCGATCGCCCCGAAGTCGAGTTTGTTGAAGCGGTACTTGCCGCACGCCAGCGTCAGGATGACGCAGTCCTCGGGGACGGCCTGGGCGAGTTCGGTGTAGTAGTTGCGGCCGGGCTTGGCGCCGTCGCAGCCGCCGATGAGGAAGA
>CAYGZE010000288.1:0-6421 GCA_964354185.1 uncultured Anaerolineales bacterium
CCCAAAGCGCCGCAATCCGTACGTAAAACGTCAAAAAACGATCAAAAACGGACGCGTTTTGCCTTACCCATCTTAACATCCGCGAGGCCCGACGGCCTTGGCGCTAGCGCCAGGGCTGTTTTGGCCCGCCGGAGGCCCCAAAAATCGGCAAAATTCGCGCGCGCCAACCCGTTTTTCGGATTGTAAAAAGTGGACTTACAGCAATTCCGGGGGCGGCGGCAGCGCATGCTTTCGCAAGCGAAAGCATGGCACCCGCCACACGGCCACGGCCGGCCACGGCATGCCTTGGCACTACGTGAACGGCCGGGGCGGGCTCGAATGGCGCCGGGGCGCGCGGCCAGCGTGGCGCCCGGGGAGGCTCGGTTCAGATGCAGGGCGAGCGGCCCTACCGGGCCAAGCGGACCCGGACGCTCGCAATGCCGTACCCCGGGACCGTCACGCTGAACGCGTCCCTGGCGGCCCTGGCGGTCGACTTCGCGAGCGGCCGCTCCAGGAAGTCGACCTCCACCGCCTCCTCCGGCCGGCCCAGGAGCCGCTCGTCGAGCGTCACCCTGGCCTGGGCGGGGCGCCCGGCCGTCTCCTGGAGGCGCAACACGAGGGCGTCCTCGTCCTCGGCCCGCTTGACCGACGTGAGGACCACCCCCGCGGGGCTGACCGCCGCAGCGGCGGCCTGGCGGGGTAGGCGGCCAGGGTGCACGTCGGTGGCCACCACCAGGAGCGGCTGGTTGAGGCCGGCGCCCAGCCGCACGAGGTCGGCCACGGCAGGGGCCTGGCCGTGCGGCACCAGGGCCAGGCGGGTCGCGTACTCGCCCATCTCGGGCAGGGGGTCGGGGTCGTGCGACGAGCGGATGAGCGAGACCCGCAGGGTCGACCCGGTGAGCGAGTGGCCGTAGGTCGAGGTGTTCAGCAGGGCGCAGCCGGCCTTTCCGCCGCCCTGGAGGGCGGTTCCGGTGACGTCGGCCCAGCGGAGGGCGGGCACCTCCTCGCCCTGGTTGAGGTCGCGCTCGATCGAGCCGAAGGGGATCTCGTAGCGGGCTCGGGCGCCGCGGATGGGCAGGGAGAACTGCATCCGCAGGGCGGGCGTGCCCTTGGTGGCGCTTCCGCGCTCCAGCCACATGGCCTCCACCTGGATGTCGAGCCAGGGCTGGCCGGCCGCCAGGGCGTACGTCACCGCCAGGGCCGAGTCGTTCAGGCGGGCCTTGGCGACGATGCTGGCCACGTGCGGGCCGGTGTCCTGGGCCTGGAGCGACTCGATTCCCAGGGGGCAGCGGCGCTCGAGCACATCGCCGATGATCCAGGCCGACATGCCCCGCGGCCGCTCGAGGATGTACTCCAGAAGGGCGATGGGGGCCTCGGGCGAGGCGAGGTCGCGGCCGCTTCGCTTATCGAGCAGGCGGACGACGCCGCCCGTGGTGCGGTCCAGAAGGACGCTCAGGTACTCGTTTTCGAGGGAGAACGGGCCCTCCGGGTGCAGTTCGCCGCCGCGGAAGCCGGTGGTGCAGCAGACGGCGGGGTCGTGGCCCTCGACGGCGCCCTCCTCGACGACGTAGGCGGCGTAGCCGAGCGGCCCGACCGCCACCGGGAAGGCCAGTTCGACGAAGCGGTGGCCCCAGCCGTCGCCGGCCCGGATGCGCTGGGCGGGGACGGCGCGGCCGTCGGGTCCGCGGGCCACAAACTGCTTCTGCGGGGCGCCGGGGGCCCCGGTCTCGACATCCCAGACGTTGACGCGGACGACCTCCTGGCGTGCCCAGGCGGTCGGGTTGGCGACGAGGAAGGCCCGCGGCCCGTCCGAGACGTGGGCCGCCGTCGAGACGCCACCCAGCATCGTGCCAACGCCGACGCCGGCGCCCATGGCGGGGCTCTCCAGGCTGGGCGAGGGGGCGGGGCGGGCCTCGGTGGCCGCGAAGTCGGTGTCGACGGCCGCCGCCAGGGCCCGCAGGGCCTCGGTCTTGATGAGGCTCGTGGCGGCATTGCTGTTCTGGATGAGGGCGCTCTGGTACTCGCGGGTCCAGCGTGCGCCGGACCCGGGCAGGATGTCGTGGAAGTGGCCGAAGAGGGGGCCGATCCAGGCGTCGCGGAGCATCTGGCCGGGGTAGGGGCGGCCGAGGGTCCGCCACGCCAGGGCCGCCACGGCCTCGGCCTCCAGGCAGTTGGTCTCGCCCAGGCGGACGGCCTGCTTGACGCGGCTCTGCGACGTGTAGCAGCCGGTGAACTCGTAGTTGAGTTCGCGGTCGAGGACGGGCCACCGGTCGCCGTGTTTCTCGAGGATGGCGTAGAACTCGCGCGTGGTCGCCAGGCGGAAGCGGGGGTAGATCGGCCAGGCGTCCATGTCGAGGGCCCGGAGGATGTCGCGGCGCGTCGGCCCGCCGCCGTGGTCGCCGACGCCGTAGACCCGCATCCAGTCCCGGAGGCCGGTCTTCTCGCAGAACCGGAGCAGGGCCGTCGCGCACCGCGTGTCGATGTCGCCGTTGTACCAGACGGTCTCCAGGTTCACGAGGATGCGGGATCCGTCGGGCCCCTGCCACCAGAAGACGGGGGGTTTCTCGAAGCCGCCGCCGCGGCACAGGTAGTAGCGCGTCACGCCGCCGCGGGCCGCGATGGTGGGGATGGTGTGGGCGTGGCCGAAGGAGTCGGGCATCCAGTCGATCGGGACGTCCTCGGGCGCGAGGTCGAACGTCTCCTTCATGAACCGCCGCGTGTACAGCATGTGCCGCGCCAGGCCCTCGCCGGCGGGCAGGTTCTTGTCGGCCTCGACCCAGTTGACGGCGGCGACCTCCCACCGGCCCTCCTTGACGCGCTTGGCGATCCGCGCCAGCAGGTCCGGGTTGTAGGCCTTCAGCAGGGCGTAGACCGAGGCCTGGCTCTGCGTGAAGCAGAACGTGGGGAACTCGTCCATGAGCCGCAGGACGGTGGTGAACGTGTCGTTCGTCATGCCGACCGTCTCCGGCCAGGACCACATCCAGTTCATGTCGATGTGGGCGTGGCCGGCGCAGTGGATCGTGTAGGTCTTGGCGACCTTGCCGATGGGCGCGAGGACCTTCTCGGCGCGGGCGACGGGCTTCTCGAGGTCGTCCGCGCGCCCGGCCGCAATCGCCCGCGTAACGATGCGGCAGGCCTCCTCGACCAGGCGGGCCCAGGCCTTCCGGCGCGACGGATACAGGCCGGCCAGGCCTTCGGCGAACTCGACCTCGGCCACGAACCGCTCGACGGGGCGGTTCCGGCGGGCCAGCAGGTCGGCGGCGTCACGGGCCAGTTGCTCACGAGCGCTAGCGGTCATGCCTGGCACTCCTGGAAAGGCGTTTCCACAAGGAGAAGCCCGGCACGCGCCGGGCGTCAGGGGCCGCAATCTAGCGACTTGCGGCGCTCCGTGCAAGCGTTTGCGGGCCGCCGGAGGGTCGCGGGGCCGCGGACGCCTTGCCCGGCGCGGGTCACGGCGGCGGCGCCGGGGCGGCCGGCGGGAAGACGAGGTAGGCCGCCAGCACGATCAGGAGCAAGACCGTCTCCCACTGGGCGGTGCGTGTGGCGAGGTCACCCCAGCCGCTCCCGCGCCAGACGGCGGCCAGTGGCCGCCACATCAGGAGAAGGGCGACCGGCATCGCCACGAGGACCCTCGGGGCCAGCCCCGCGCCCGCCAGCGCAGCCAGGCCGCCCGCGAAGCCTACCACGAGCATGACGTAGACCGCCCGGGCCGGGCGCCCGCCCCCGAACGACGCCAGGGTCCGGATGCCCGCTGCAGCGTCCTCCTGGCGGTCGCGGACGTTGTTGCCGAGGAGGACGGCCGTCGTCGCGAAACCGATCGGCAGCGACGCCAGGAGGGCCCGCGGCTCCAGTTGGCCCGTGTGGGCGTAGGCCGCTCCCAGCATCAGGACGGGCCCGAAGACGAGGAAGATCAGCGGCTCGCCCAGGGCGCGGTACTTGAGGTGTAGCGGCCAACCCGTGTAGACGTAGAGGCCGACCGCCCCGACCCCCCCGAACGCGAGCACGCCCGGCCCGGTCCGCCACACGAGGTACGCCACGAGCGGGACGGCCGCCGCGAGCAGAACGACCGCCTGGACGAGCACCTGGCGGGGCGTCATCTCGCCGCGGGCCATCACGAGGCCCGGACGCCCGTCGTCGGCCTGGTCCAGGCCGAAGCGGAAGTCGAAGTAGTCGTTCAGCATGTTGCCGGCGGCGTGCAGGAGCCCGACCCCGAGGACGCACGGCACGACGACGTCCCAGCGCCACGCGGCGACGGGCGCAACGGCCGCCACCGCGACGAGGGCCGGCATGACCGAGACGGGGAGCGAGAAGGCCCGCAGGGCCCGCAGCCGCGACGCCAGTCGGACTTCGCCCGCCGAGGGTGGGCCGACGCGCACTGTCGGGTTCCTTTCAGGCGCCCAGGGCCGTCACGGCCGCCAGGAGCGCCAGGGCGGCCGTCTCGATCCGAAGCGTCGTGCGGCCGATCCGCACGGGGACGAACCCGGCCGCCAGGACCCGCTCGCGCTCGGCGTCCGTCAGGCCGCCCTCGGGGCCCACGAGGATGAGGACCTGCCTGGGGCGCCCGCCCAGGGCGTCGGCCAGGGGCAGCGCCGCCTCGCCCAGGTCGCCGACCAGCCGCACGCCCTCCCAGGGCCGCGCCAGGAGGTCGGCCAGCGGCGCCGGGTCCGCCAGGTCCGGCAGGAAGTCCGTGCCGGCCTGCTTAGCGGCGGCAATGCAGTGCCCGAGCAGGCGCTCGCGCTTGGCCTGCGTGGCCCCGGCCGTCCCCGCGACGCTCCGCTCGAAGACGACCTGCTGCAAGGATGCCGCGCCGAGTTCCGTCGCCTTCTCCAGGAGCCAGTCCAGGCGGCTCCCCTTGGGCGTCGCGAACGCAAGGTGCACCACGGGCCCGCGGCGGGCCCCTGGCGGGGCGACCGCGTCGACGACCACGCGTACCTCCCTGGCACGGCCGCGGGCCGTGCCGTGGCCGGCGCGTCGGCGGACCTCTATCACGCGGCCGGTCGCCCGCCCGCCCTGCCCGTCGAAGAGTTCCACGGCCGCGCCCGCCCGCAGGCGCAGAACGTGGGCCGCGTGGTGGCTCTCGCCCGGCGGCAGCGTGACGTCCAGCCCGTCCGCGGCCGGCAGGTCGGGCACGTAGAACCTCGGGATGCCTGCCCGCTCGTCCATCAGGGGAGCCCCAGGACCTTGTGCAGTTGCACGTTCAAGCGGACCGGCAGGCGGTCCTCGAGGATCCAGCCCGCCAGGACGCGCGGCTCCAACATCGGCGCGGCCGGGCCGAAGAGGACCGTCGCGCGGCCGAGGAGGCCGTGCCGCTCGACGACCTCCTTCGCCCACTCGTAATCCGCGCGGCCGGTGAGGACGAACTTGACCTCATCGCGCTCGGTCAGGAGGTCGACGTTCCGCCGGCACATGCGGTCGGCCATCCCGCTGCCGGGGGTCTTGAGGTCGACGATGCGGACGCAGCGCGGGTCGACGAGGTCGATCGGGTGGGCACCGCTCGTCTCGACGAGGACTTCCCGGCCGCGCCCGATCAGGGCGTCGGCCAGGCGGTTGACCTCGGCGGCCTGGAGGAGCGGTTCGCCCCCCGTGATGAGGACCCAGGGCAGGGGGGCGGCCTCGACGGCCGCGACGAGCGACTCGACCGTCGCGACGCGGCCGGCCGCCGGGTCGCGCGCGGCCGGCGTATCGCAGTACGCGCAGGCAAGGTCGCACCCCGCGAGGCGCACGATCCACGTCGGCAAGCCCGCCCGCGTGCCCTCGCCCTGGATGCTCCGAAAGGTCTCGAAGACTTGCATGGCGTCCGCCGTCCGTAAGGGCTTTCTAACCGCAAAGGACGCAAAGAGCGCAAAGGGAATCAACATCAAGGCACTTTGGGTAACAACAACTGCACGGCACGGCAACGCCCGGTGTTGTTTCAGCCTACCTCCACCTGGCCGTTCTTTGCGCTCTTCGCGCTCTTTGCGGTTCCAGCAACCTACATCCGCTCGGCCGTCTCGATCCCCAGCAGCCCCAGGCCGCGCTCCATCACCCGGGCCACCAGGTCGCAGAGTTTCAGCCGATGCGTCCGCACGGGCTCCGGGCTCTGGATGACGGGGCAGGCGTCGTAGAACGCCGTGAACGCCTGGGCCAGGTCATGGAGGTACGCCGCCAGGACGTTGGGCCGATAGTCCTCCAGGGCCCGCTCGACCGCCTCGGGGAACCGCAGGACCGCCTTGCCGAGGGCGACCTCCTGAGGCGCGGCCAGCGGGACGGGCGCCGCGTCGCCGCGGAGGGCCTTCTCGTCGTGGCCGCCCTTGCGGAAGATGCTGCGGACCCGGGCGCAGGCGTACTGCATGTAGGGGGCGGTGTTGCCGTCGAGGGCGAGCATCTTCTCCCACGAGAAGACGTAGTCGCTCGTGCGGTTCTGCGAGAGGTCGGCGTACTTGACGGCCCCGATGCCGACGAT
>CAYGZE010000289.1:0-6407 GCA_964354185.1 uncultured Anaerolineales bacterium
AAGGGACCTATCCCCTGCCGGAGGCCCAGCAGGACCGCTTCATGTTCAAGATCTTCGTCAAGTACCCGTCGTGGGACGAGGAGTTCGACATCATCCGCGTGACGACCGCCGCCGACGTCCACGAACCGGAGGCCGTCCTGGACGGCCCCGCCGTCATCCGGCTCCAGCGCCTGATCCGCCGCGTCCCCGTGGCCGACCACGTCATCCGCTACGCGATGCGCCTGGTGCGGGCGACGCGCGTCTCGGAGCCCGACGTGCCGCCCTTCGTCCGCGACTACCTGAGTTGGGGCGCCGGCCCGCGGGCGTGCCAGTACCTGGTCCTCGGCGGCAAGGCCCGTGCCATCCTCCACGGCCGCTTCCACGTGTCGACCGAGGACGTCCAGGCGGTGGCCCGGCCGGTCCTCAGGCACCGGCTGATCACCAACTTCAACGCCGACGCCGAGGGCGTGACGCCCGACGCGCTCACCGACCGCCTGATCGCCGAGACCCCGGCCCAGGAGGGCGCCATCGTCGCCGACGAGCGGACCCGCAAGATGCTGAAACCGTGACCACCGAACTCCAGAAATATCTCGACCCGAAGGTCCTCGCGCGGATCCAGCGGCTGGACCTGAAGACCCGGCTGATCGTCGAGGGCTTCGTCAGCGGCATGCACCGCAGCCCCTTCCACGGCCTGTCGGTCGAGTTCGCCCAGCACCGCGAGTACTCGCCCGGCGACGACATCAAGCACGTCGACTGGAAGGTCTGGTGCCGCACCGACCGCTACTACATCAAGCAGTACGAGGAGGAGACGAATCTCCGGGCGACGTTCCTCGTCGACGTCTCCGAGTCGATGCGGTACGCCCAGGCCGCGCGGGCCGCCTCCGGCCTCACCAAGTTCCACTACGCCGGGTGCGTGGCGGCGTCGCTGGCGCTCTTGCTCCTCCGCCAGCAGGATGCCGTCGGCCTGGCCACGTTCGACGACGCCCTCCGCGCCCACGTGCCGCCCTCAGCCAACCCGAATCAGATCAAAACGGTGGTCCACGAACTGGAGCAGGCGTCTCTGGCGCAGAAGACCGACCTCGAGCCCATCTGCCACAGCCTGGCCGAGAAGATCCCCCGGCGCGGCATGGTCTGCCTCATCAGCGACCTCCTGGTCGACGTCGACGGCCTGGTGCGCGGCCTCCAGCACCTCGCGCACCGGGGGCACGACGTGATGGTGCTGCACCTGCTGGACGAGGACGAACTGGTCTTCCCGTTCCAGGGCAACACGCTCTTCCGCGGGATGGAGGCGGCGGGCGAACTCGTCGTCGAGCCGCGCGCCCTCCGCCAGGGGTACCTCGACGCCCTCCACGCGTTCCTGGCCGACGTGAAACGGCGGTGCGGCGCCGTCCACGCGGAGTACAAACTCGTGAGCACGGCCGACCACCTCGGTGCGGTCCTGGCGGCGTTCCTCGCGGCCCGGACCGAGGCGGTCAAGAAGGCCAAGGGCAGGCGGAAGTGGGCATGATCCTGGCGTGGGCCTGGACACCGGCGCTGGCGGCGGCGGGCGCGATCCTCGCGACCGGCCCGATCCTCATCCACCTCCTGAACCGCCGCCGGTTCAAGATCCTCGACTGGGCCGCCATGCGGTTCCTCCTCGAGAGCCGCCGCAAGAACCGCCGACGCCTCCGGATCGAGGAACTCCTCCTGCTGGCCCTGCGGGTGCTGATCCTCCTGGTGGCCGGCCTCGCGCTCGCCAACATCCGCGGCGGCTCAATCCTGGGCGGCGCGGGCGCACCCCTGGCCCATGTCTTCCTCCTCGACGACAGCCTGTCGATGGGTCAGCGCGTCGGAGCCGACAGCCTTTTCCAGAAGGCGACGGGTGACCTCGGGCGCCTGATCGCGTCGCTCCCGGGCGGCGACACGGTCGCGGTGCTCTCGGCATCGCGGCCCGACTCGGCCGAGCCGTTCGGCAAACTCGTCTTCGCGCGCGACCTTCAGACGGAGGCGTTCCCCCGGCGGCTGGCGGCGCTGCGGCCCACGGACCTCAGGGCGAAGTTCCCGGAGGCCCTTGCCGCCGCGCGGGACCTCCTGGCCACCCAGAAGGACCGGACGCGGCGGGCGTATCTCATCAGCGACTTCCGCCGCGGCGAGTTCGCCGACCGCGAGGCCGCCGAGGCGCTGCGCAAGGCGGCGGCCGACCTCGGCGACGCCGAACTCCACCTCCTGGACTACGGCCTCCCGGCCAAGAGCAACCTGACGATTACGAAGGTCGAGATGGTCGACCGCGTGGCCGTCGCGGGCGTCCGCACGCGGTTCCAGGCCTGGGTCCGCAACCAGGGGACCGAGCCGGTCGAGGCCGCCAGCCTCTCGGTCCAGGTCGGCCCCGTGACCCTCCCGGCGATGGAAGTCGGGCCCATCGGCCCGGGGGAGACGGTCGGGAAACCCTTCGCGTACACGTTCGCCGAGCCGGGGAGCGCGGCCGTCGAGGTGGCGGTGACGGCCGACGTCCTGCCCGCGGATAACCGGGCCGCCCTTGCCGTCCGCGTGCGGGACGCCCTGCGGGTCCTCATCGTCGACGGCGCCCCCGACGCGACGCTGCCCCAGGCGGCCGCGTCGTTCTGCCTCGCCAGGGCGATCGATCCGACGGGGCGAGGCGACTTCGGCCAGCGGGCCGAGGTCGTCGCCGCCACGGCACTCGGCGACGTCGCGTTCGACGACTACGACATGGTCATCCTGGCGAACGTCGGCACGCTGCCCTCGGCGACCGACGACGCCGGCCGCATCGTGTATCCCCAGGTGGCGGCCCTCGAGCGGTACGTGCGGTCGGGCGGCGGACTGGCCGTCTTCGTCGGCGACAAGGTGGACCTCGCGTTCTACAACGAGGTTCTCTACGCGAAGGGGTCGGGCCTGAGCCCGCTCCTGGTGAGCGCCCCGGTCCCGCCCACGGTCGACCCGGAGCGGTTCGTGCGTCTGCGGCCGGACAGCATCGCCCCGGAACCGATGCTGCGGGTCTTCACCGGCCGGACGGAGAAGTTCACGCGGCTGGTGCGGTTCTACGTGACGATGCCGGCCCAGGAAGCGGCCCCGCCGAGCCTGGCCGAGGGCGTGGGCCCGGCCCAGGTCCTCGCGCGGTTCGACGACCCGGATTCCTCCCCCGCCGTCGTGGCGCGGCGGTTCGGGAGCGGCTCCGTCCTCATGTTCTACTCGTCGGCCGACGTCAAGTGGACCGACTGGCCGAAGGACCTGACGTTCCTGCCGGTCGTGAACGACATGGTCGCGTCCCTCGCCCGCCGCGAGGCCGAGGTCTACACCGCGCCCGTCGGCGAGCGGATCCGCTACGCCCTGCCCCCCTCGCCCATCGAGGCCGCCTCGATCACCCTCAAGACGCCCGCCTATCCGGAGGAGGACCTCCTGCTCCTCAAGCCGCGCACCGAGGACCGAACCGAGGTCGTCGAGTATGCCGCGACGCGGTGGGCCGGCATCTACACGTTGACCTTCAACCTGCTGGACAAGACGTCGCGGACGGTGTTCTTCACGCGGCACGTCGACCCGGCCGAGGGCGACCTCGCCAAGGCCGACGAGGCCGAGGTCGCGCGGGCGGTGGGCCGGGCCCACACGTACCGCGGCGGCCTCGCGCTCGGCGGAGCCCTGGTCGGCCCCGCCGCGGACGAGCGGGCCTACTGGGGCATCCTCATGGCCGCCGTGCTCGCCTTCCTGGCGGTCGAGGTTTTCCTGGCACAACGGTTCGGCCACTACCCGGTCCCGGTGAGCCGGGACGGTGCGGGCGGAGGCAGCAAGCGATGAGCGGCCTCCTCCACTGGCTCCTGGGCGTGACGGAAGGCGACCTGGCCGGCGCCGACGCGTGGACCGTGCGCCTGATCGGCGTGCCCGAGAACATCTGGGCCCTGCTGGGCCTGGCGGTGGCGTTCGCCGCCCTGGTGGCCCTGACGGTCCGGTCCTACCGGCGCGAGGGCGACAACCCGCCGCACGCCAAGGCCCTTCCGGCGGCGCTGCGGATCGCGGCCCTCGTCGCCCTCCTGGTCATCATCCTCCAGCCCGCCCTGGTCCTCCTGCACCGCAAGACCCTCTACTCGACGGTCGTGGTCCTGGTGGACGACAGCCTGTCGATGCGCTGGGCGGATCGGATCGAGGACGAGGCGGAGCGCGCGGCCCTGGCGAAGTTCCTCGGCGTGGGGGCCGAGCGGCTGTCGGGCGCGGACCGCCTGACGCGGGCCGAGATCGTCCGCCGCGCCCTCGCCAGCCAGGGCGGGCCCCTCGCGCAACTGGCCAAGGACCATCCGCTCCTGCTCGCGCGGTTCAGCACCGACGACCCCGGCCGGGAGGCGTACACCCAGGTCCTCGCGTCGACGGACCCGCCCGCACCCGAGCCGGCCGATGCGAATCGCGCGCCGCCCGAGGTGCCGAAGTCCTTCGCTGCGGCGCTCGCGAGCCTTCAGGCGAGCGGTTACGAGACGAACCTGGCCCGCGCGATCCGCGAGGCCGCAGGAAAGGTCGAAGGGCGCCGCGTCGCGGCCCTGGTGGTCCTCTCGGACGGGCAGAGCACGGGTGCCGAGAGCCGCGCCCGCCTGGCCGCCGCCCTGGACTTCGTGCGGCAGCGGGGCATCCCGGTCTACGCCGTCGCGGTCGGCGAACCGGTGCCGCCGAAGAACGTTCTCGTCGCCCAGTTGCAGGGACCGGCCGAGGTCCGCAAGGGAAGCGCCCTGGTCCTGACGGCGCTGGTCACGCACCGGCACCTGGCGGACCAGACCGTGACGGTGGAACTCCTGCGGGCCAGGATCGCGGCCGGCACGGGGCCGGACGGCTCGGAGAAGTGGGAACGGACGGGCGTCACGGAGAGCGTCACGCTCCAGGGCGGCCGCGACGCCGAGGACGGCGCCGGCGAGATGCAGGAGGTCGCCCTCAACACGACGGCGGACGAGGTCGGCCGCTACGTCTACAAGGCGGTCGTCCAGCCGCGCGACGACGAACTCGTCAAGACCGACAACGAGGCGACGGCGACCGTCAAGGTTTCCGACGCCAAGGTCGCGGTCCTCCTGGTGGGCGGCGACGGCGGGTGGGAGTTCCAGTACCTGCGCAACTACCTGCTGCGCCATCCGGAGCACTACCGGGCCAGCATCTGGCAGCAGAACACGGAGCCGGAGTTCAGCCAGGAGGCGTCGTCGCCGGAGATGCGCCTGCGCGGCCTGCCGCGAACGCGGGAGGACCTGTTCCGCTACGACGTGGTGATCCTCTACGACCCGCGGCACACCGCCAGCGGGTTCGACGGCGAGTTCGCGGGCCTGCTGGACGAGTTCGTCTCGCGGCACCACGGCGGCGTGTGCTGGATCGCCGGGAACAAGAACGCCGACGAGTACCTCGTGGGGACCGACGCGACCTTCAAGCCGCTGCGCGACCTCTTGCCGGTCGTCCTGGAGCGCGACGCCCTGCCGTTTGCGGCCCGGCTGGGCGGGGCCGGGCGGTCCGCCTGGCCGCTCCGCCCGACCGCCTTCGGGACCGACCATCCGGTAACGCAGTTGGAGCCGGCGCCGGACGACAACGAGCGCGCCTGGCAGTTGATGCCGGGCGTCTTCTGGAGCCACCCGGTCGCCCGCCTCAAAACGCTCGCCTCAGCCCTGGCCTTGAGCGGCGATCCGGGACGGCAGACCCTGGACGGTCAGCGCGAGCCCGTCCTGGCCGTCCAGTATTACGGCAAGGGCCGCGTCCTGTACGTGGGCTTCGACTCGACGTGGCGGTGGCGGTACGTGCGGAACGCCCACTACTACGACAAGTTCTGGAGCAACACGGCGGACTTCCTGGCCGCCGGCCGCCTGGAGAAGAAGCGCGTCCTCATCACAACCGGCGGGACGGCCTTCGACACGGGCTCCGAGATCCGCGTCCGCGTCGAGGCCTATGACCGCGAGTTCGAGCCCTTGAAGGCCGACACGTTCAAGGTGCGGCTGACGAACCTGGCGACGGGCGAGTCCACCGAGCACACCCTCCAGGCGTCGAAGCGCGGCGCGGGCGACGCCGCCGGCGCGGAGGCCGCCGCGGCCAGGGAAGGCCTGTACGAGGGCGTCATCGCGGCCGACCGGACGGGCACGTTCGAGATCCGCCCCGCGCCAGGCGAAGGGACGGGCGCCGACTGGGGCGAGGAGGACGTGGCCGCTCGCCGCATCGAGATCCGCCTGCCGCAGGAGGAGTTCCGCCGGCCGGAGGCCGACTGGCAGGCCATGCGCCAACTGGCGGACGACGACGCGCGGTTCCTCCGCATCGCCGAGATCGAGAAACTGGCCGCCCTCGTCCCGCCCGGCAAGGTGACCAGCACGAGCGAGGTGCCGCGGCCGATCTGGAACACGCTGCCCGCGCTCCTCCTGGTGGGCCTGCTCCTCTTGGCCGAGTGGGCGGTGCGGAAAGTGTATAACATGGCGTGATGGCGTTCCCGCGGC
>CAYGZE010000290.1:0-6359 GCA_964354185.1 uncultured Anaerolineales bacterium
AAACTCTCACTTGCGCCGAGGCCCTAGTTGTGCCACTGTCGCTGACGACGTACACGATCGCCAGGTTGAAGACGGCTTTCAGTGTGCGGATGTCTTTGTTAACTGCTGGGACCTTCCGCCCCGAGGCGAGGCGTGCGGCCACGAAGGCCTCGGCGTGACGCCGCTTGACGTCGCAGAGGCGCACGTTCTTGCCGAAGTGGTCCATGAACATCCTCAAGGCACACAACTGGCTCACAAGCGTTGCCCTTGCCACCTGCCCTTGCATGACCCTCTCGTGCTCCTTCACAAACTCCCACAGCCGAATGCCGGGCGGCGGATCCGCCTTCCCGACTCGGACCTCCGACCGCTTGGTTGCCGCGAACTCCTCGGCCTCCTTTCTATTGCGGAAACTCTTGTTGTACCGGTTCCCCTCTTCACCGAACCAACGCACCGCCCAACGGAAGAGCCGCCTCTTCGGCCACCGGCTCTTGGGCAACGGCTGGCCCGATGGGTCCTTGGGAACCTTTCCGTGGTACTTCCTGTATATGCCAACTTTTCTCGTCGCCATGATGGTCTCTCCTGCCCCTGCCCGGGCCTTCAGGCCACCACGGACGACTGACCCGATGGCCAGTATACGTCCGGGCCCGGGAGGGCGCAAGTAGAATCCGTGGCCCTTAGCCTTCCGTCTTCACGGCCAGGAACCGGTCGAGTTCGGCCTTGCGATACCAGACGCGGCGGGCGTACCGGGTGGCCTTGAGTTCCCCGCGGTCGCGCCAGTAGTTCAGGGTGCGGATGGCGGACTGCGGCGTGTGGCCGCCGGTTTCATCGAGACGCAGATACTGGGCGGCCTCAACCGGCGTCAGCAGTTCCGGGAACGTCTCGGGACGGGACGGCCAGCCGTCAGTGCCGGGGCGCCCGTTCGCTGCCGCCATGTCGGCCTGAATGTTCTGCTTGATCACGATCACACGCTACCCGCACTTGGAGAACCCGCACGCCCGGCACACGAAGCACCGGCCGTTCGGTTCCATCAGGGAGCCGCACTCAGGGCAAGCATCGGCCCGCCTTCTTGACGAGTCTGCCGGTGCGGCTATTAGCACTGGAGAGATTGCAGCATCTTTCGAGGTGTTCTTCTGGCTGGTGCCTCGATCCTCTTTCCCATCGCAGACGGTAGTCATGTTTCGTCCTCGGCTTCTTCTCGGTCTTGTTCTTCCTGTTTCCAGTCGTAGTAACACTGCGCCACTCCTGCGCCATGATCGCCCCAGCAGTCACAGGTGAAGCATATGGCCTCCTCGATGGCCTGATGAAGATCAGGACACCAGCGGCTCGTGGCGGCCGCCTCACCCCGAATGCCTGTGCCCCCGCCGAATTGGGGATGGTAGGGACGGTTCGTCAGCCCGTCGTGCGTGTAGTACGGCCTCGCCGCCAGAGGTGTTTCGAGCATGCCCCAGGGCCGTTCCCACGATTCCGGGCACGCGGGAGGTTCTTGGCCGAAGGAACCATACACAATAGGCGCGGGGGGCCCTGGCATGACAGGGGGCGGCTCGGGTTCGCCAGTACCCCGCCACCATCTCGACGGTCAAAGGGCTTCTTGATGCGCGTCGAATGCGGCCGTGCGGCTGGGACACGGTCCAGAAGTACCTCCAGGAGTTGGCGGACGAACGGTTGATTCTGCAACAGGTCCTACCTACTGAGCGCGGCCACAAGCCACTGGTGGTCTATATCGGTCGATCCCGGCCAACCGACAGCAGCCGCCACTTTCTGGGAACTTTTTCCAGGGATGCACAATAGGTGGTGGGCTACAGCTTGCCTCGGCGGTTCGAGGCGCTCGCTGGGGATATGGTTTCTGAGCAGGCGGGAATCGACAAACGAGGGAAACGGCGGACTCTAAAACGCTCTTGTAGTAAGTATTGTAACTATAACAGTGTAATATAATAGAAGAGAAAAGAGAAGAGGGTGTTGTCTCTTGGCTTGGGGGAGGGGCGCGTCTACCACCTCTTTTCAACTCGCGCAAGATCTTCCCAGAAATTCCGCACAATCTTCCCAGAAAATGTGCAGAATCTTCCCAGAAATTCCGGAGGAAGTCTCCGTCGCACACACAGCCTATATAAGGGACGGGCGCCAATAGGAACTCATGGACCGGCTCGCGCGGGAACTGGCGGAACTGGCTTGGGCACTCCAGCGAGATGCCCAGTCTCTGAGGGCCTGGGCGAACCTGGGGAACCGGTCGGGTGAGTCGGCTGAGTCGACCGCAGGTGCCCTGGAGAGGATCGAACGCAAGGTCGGCGCCGTTCAGGGCCAGACCAGCGAACTCGTCGAACGCGTTCCCAAGGACCTCGGCCAGGTCTTGGCGGAACTCAAGCAGGCGCTTGTCTTGCGTCTTGACGAGGCCGCGAGAGCGACTGAGTCGGCTGAGTCGGACGACCCGCTTGTCGCTGGCGCCTCGGACCGAGCGAATCAAACGAACCATTCGCCCACGTTGGCCGTCAGATCCCCGGCTCCTCAGGAACGGCGGGTGTTCGAGGGGTGTTTTCAATCCGGACTTCTCTCTTACCGTGATATCGCGGCGCACCTTGAGATCACCCCGACTGCTGCCAAGAACCTCGTCAATCGGATCTTCCAGTCGGACCGAAAGCGGCCGCTCTTCACGAAGGAGCACAGACACGGCGCGGTCCGCGTGGGTGTCCGGCCCGGCATCCAAGAGCATATCCTGGGAAGCCGAACCAGCGAGGCGGAGACAAAGCGCCCTGCGCTCACGTGGCCCACGGGATGAGCCAGGACGCCGACTGGTCCCATGCGGCTGGCCGCCGCTTCTGGTACAGTATCCTCGGGGCACCGCAAGTGCCCGACCACGACAGGCCTTGTTCCAGGAGGAACGGAAGTGGCAATCCGAAAAGCCCTTTCCAGAAGGTGCCGTCGCGGACTGTCAGAGAAGCGGATCTGCCGGATGGCCCTGGAGAAGGGGGCGCTCGGGGCCCGAATGATTGCCCCCAGAACGGTCACGACGGGCGGATGGGTCCGCTGGAAGTGTCAGTTCGGCTGCGGGGCTTTCCGGTCGAACCTGATGTGCCCTCCCCATACGCCGACGCCGGCAGAGACCCGCCGCATGCTCGACGAGTATCGGCGGGCCGTTCTGTTCGAATCGCCGCCTGGCCGGGCCAAGAGGATCGCCGCGGCGCTGGAGCGCGACCTGTTCCTGGCGGGATACTACAAGGCGTTTGGCCTGGGGGCCGGCCCGTGCGACTTGTGCCAGTCCTGTGCGTTGGACAAGGGGTGCCGGCATCCGGAGGATGCGCGGCCGGCCATGGAGGCCTGCGGCATCGACGTGTTCGCCACGGCCCGCCGGCACGGGTTCACGATCCAGGTCGTCCGCGGGCCCGACGACCCGCACCACTACTTCGGCCTCGTGCTGATCGAGTAAGGCATGGGCGAGTGCGCCATCTGCCACCTGAGGTTCGAGCGGGTCAGCCGGGCGCTCGGGCTTTGTGCCGACTGTGCCCTGGCGGACACACCGGCCGCCCGCACCCGCGCGGCCGAGGCCCACGCCCGCGGCCGGGCAAGATTTGGCCTCCCGACCGAGCCTCCTAGGAGCCCGGGCGGCGCGGCCTGCACCGGGTGTGTTAACGCCTGCCGCCTTGGCCCCGGAGAGGTAGGTTACTGTACCGTCCGGATGGCCGAGGGCGATCGGGTGACGGGGGGAGATGCCGAGGGTGCCGCGGTCACGTGGTACTACGACCCGCTGCCGACCAACTGCGTGGCCGACTGGGTATGCCCCGCCTCGGGCCCGGCGGGGTATCCCACCTTCACAGATAGGCGGGGTCCGGAGCACGGGTACCTGAACCTGGCGGTGTTCTACGAGGCCTGCTCGTTCGACTGCCTCTTCTGCCAGAACTGGCATTTCAAGGAGCACAGCAGCGGCCCGCGGCGAAGCGCCGAGGAACTGGCCGATGCCGTGACGCCCCGCACGCGGTGCATCTGTTTCTTCGGGGGCGACCCGTCTTGCCAGGTGGGACATGCCCTGGCTGCGGCGCGCTCGGCCCGCGAGCGTTGCCGCGAGCGGGTCCTTCGCATCTGCTGGGAGACGAACGGTTCGATGTCGCGTCCCTATCTTGAGGACGTGGCGGAGTTGTCGCTCGAAAGCGGCGGCTGTATCAAGTTCGACCTGAAGGCGTGGGACGATCCGCTCCATAGGGCCCTGTGCGGGGCGTCAAACCGACGGACGCTCGAGAATTTCGAGTATCTCAGCCGCCGGATCGGCCGTCGGCCTGACCCGCCCCTCCTTGTGGCCTCGACGCTCCTGGTGCCGGGATACGTGGATGAGGGACAGGTAAGCCGGATCGCCGCATTCCTTGCGAGGCTGGATTCTGCCATCCCGTATGCACTCCTGGCTTTCCACCCGGCTCACGAGATGAGCGATCTGCCTGCCACTTCTAGGAAGGAGGCGATGGACTGCTTGGCCGCGGCAGAAGCCGCAGGCCTGCAGCGGGTGCGGATCGGGAATGCCCACCTTCTTGCCTGAGGACAAAAGCTCTCGGCGCTGGGGCGGGGGGCGTATGCTCTTGGCCCATTATTCACTGGGGCCGTTGTAGCGGTCGATGCTGAAAACCTCGGCGGCCGGTCTCCTCTTCTGCTCGCTCACGGGGTGTACGAGGTCTGCCGAGGCGGGATAACCCAGCGGCGTCAGGGCCACAACCTTGACCCCGTCAGGAACGCCGAGCAAACGCTTCACCGCCCCTTCGTCAAACGCACCGATCCAGCAGGTACCGAGCCCTTCCGCCGTGGCCGCGAGGGTCATGTGATCCACGGCAATGGCCACATCGACCTCGACGCTACAGCCGTCACCGCCCATGTGCTGGTAGGCGCGGTCGGGAAGGCCACAGGCGACGATCGTCACGGGGGCGTCGGCCATCCAGAGTTGGTGGTGCGAGGCCTCGGCGACCTGGCGCCTCAGGTCAGGGCCGGTTACCAGGATGAAGCGCCAGGGCTGCAGATTGCATGCCGAGGGGGCCCAGCGGAGGGCGTTCCGCATGCGGTCCATGACGTCGGCGGGAATGGCCTTGGGAGAGTACGCCCGCACACTTCGTCGGGTTCGGATGGCTTCGAGGACGTCCATGGTCTCTCCTTTGAGTCGAGGGACTTGGGTCCGTCGGCCGACTGCTGCAACGCCGCTCTGGTTTGGCGGGATTGTACCATAGGCAAGGGAGTTGTTCAGCAGGTGGGCGAGTGCCTTGGGAAGAGCGGCCGCGTAGCGGCGAGCCAACTCGGAGGCCCTGAGAGGGCCTTGTTGCTTGGCCTGGTCGAACAGGATCTTCTCGTGCTCCGACAGACTGGCGATTCGCGCTTCCTGCTGCACGAGGTGCCAGGGGCGAAGGCACTGTTCGACGAGGCGGGTGGTGAGTTTCGCATTTCCGGACATCTCGGCGGTGGCGGCTGCCTGACGGAGTATCTGAATGGCCGTTCGGGCGTCGCCGTTGGCGGCGGCCGCTATCCGTTTGAGGACGGCCGGAGTCCATGAATCGGGGGCCAGCGCCCTCCGGGCGCGGTCCGTCAGGATCGCCTCGAGTTCCTTGGCCGAGTAAAGGGACAACTGAATGACCACGGGGCTGAGGTGCGACCGGACCCGCTCGTCCATCGTCGCCAAGGCCTGAGTACCATTGGCTATGCAGGCCAAAGCGCCCTTGGGAAGGCTCAGGAGCCCATAGATGATCTCCTCCCGTTGGGCGGGCATAGGGCGGTCGATCTCGTCCAGAATGACGACGAAGGGCCGCCCGCGGAGGGCCTGCCGAACCCGGTCCAACCTGATGTTGGTATCCTGTGCCTCGGCGCCAAGGATCTTCAGCTCGTCAATGACGGCTTGGAGGACGCTGTAGAGGCTGCGGTGCTGCCAGCAGTTCACGTATACCCCGACCCTTGTGCCAGCACCGCCACACGCCTCCTGGGTAGCCCACCGCGCCAGCAGCGTCTTGCCACTGCCAGGCGGCCCGCAGATCCAAGTATTGACGGCGGGCTCGCCGCGGAGCATGGGGGCCAGAAAGGTGCGCAGCCTCTCTACCTGAGCCTGCCTGCTAATTGGCTCGCCAGCCACCGTCTCCGGACTGAGCAAGTTGCCATCTTCGATGAGATGTCCTTCGAGTTCCGAAACCATACGAAACACCTGACGGCTGACACGCGCCGCGTCGCTGGCCGATTGTCACCACCTGAGAGTAGTTATCGTCGGGGGTTATAAAGCTTTCGGCTGGTTTGGTGGATTGCGTTGGCGTTCGATCAGGGACTCAGACGACCTTCGGGGTGTCAGTCCTTCGGTCACTCCCCCCTCTGCTCGGCCCTGGCCGGCGTCGTGTACACCTTCTACATGCAGTCGGGGAACCCCGCCGGGTGCGTGG
>CAYGZE010000291.1:0-6336 GCA_964354185.1 uncultured Anaerolineales bacterium
GCGATTAGCTCAGATGGCTAGAGCGCCTGCTCGACACGCAGGAGGTCACTGGTTCGAGTCCAGTATCGCCCACCAGTCTTCGTTCGCCGCGTGATGGCGGACGAAGACTGCCACGGCGTAGCGGCCCCTGGGCCGCGAAGCCGGGCTCTTCCCCGCTCTCCTGTTCGCGGCGAACTTCGCCTTGGCAGGCCATCGGACGGACGTTACTTTCTACTACGTTTACATCCTTGTCAACCTGTCGCAGCCTGGCCGACACTACACGGGTTGGACAGAGGACCTGGGCGAGCGGCTCAAGGCCTACAATGCGGGGCAGTGTCCCCACACAACCAAGTTCGGGCCGTGGCGAATCGAGACCGTCGTCGCCTTCCGGTCTCGCGAAAAAGCCGTCGCTTTCCAGAAGTACCTGAAGTCTCGCTCCGGGCGCGCCTTCGCTACGAAGCACTTCTGACTGAGACCGTTTCGCTGACAGGAATGTTCGCTCCACCATGTCCTCCGCCAGTGCCGGCGTCCGCCCCGCCCCATGCGAAGCCCGGGCCATCAGGCCGCGGTCAGTCTCCAGGCCGGTCGGGTCAGGGGCTCGGCTCGGCTGCCCGTTCCCTGGCCCCGATGTCCGGGGTCCTGCTGGTGTAGGTGCCCGCGGGCAGCGTAAACAGTGTTACTTGGCCGCGCTTCACGGTGGCCGTGCCTGCGCCGATGCACGGGCTGGCGGCGGCGGGCACGCCCTCGGCGTCCAGCATCGGGTCCTTGTGGATTGCGGTAGCGGCGTCGATGACGGAGTCCTTGCAGTCGGTCCCGTTCTGCCAGAAGAGGTTGTGCGAGAAGATCGAGTGGCCGGCGGACTTGAGGACGGCCGTGTGCTTCGTGCCGGCGAAGAGGTTGTTGACTGCGACGAGGTTCGCCCCGCCGGTCAGGCCCCACGTGTTGTCCAGCAGCGTGTTGTTGACCAGGTAGATGGGATCGGTCACGGGCGCGGCTCGGTAATCCTCGTGGGTGTCGGCATCGTCCATGAAGCCGATGGCGGCCTTGGCGGTCCCGCGGATCACGTTACGCTCGATCCAGAACCGGCGGTTGCTGGCGGCGGGGTAGCCGATGATCTGGATGCCGTCCTCGCCGCTGCCGGCGATGAGGTTGTTGCGGATGAGGACCTCCAGCGTTTCCTTCGCCTTGTAGGGCTCGAGGCGGATCTCGATGCCGTCGTCGCGGCAGTTGCGCAGGATGTTATCCTCGATCCGCACTGCGCAGTCGCCGTCCAGGTCGATGGCGTCGTCGGTGCAATCGTCGAAGACGTTCCGGCGGCAGACGCCCCCGCCGCCCTCGTAGTCGATGCCGTCCTCCGAGCCGACAAAGTGGTTGTGGAGGATCCAGCACCGGGCGTGGCACGTGATCCCGTCGCTGCCGCCGCGGAGCGCCAGGCCGACGATCCGCGTCGCCGGCTTGCACGTGTCTGCCACGTAGATGGCGAACTCCTTCTTGCTGCCGTCGATGACGGTCTTCTCGATCCACGCCGCGTCACCGGTCGTCAGGAACTGCGAGGCGAGGGTGACGGCCTTGCCGCCGATTCGCACGCCGCCTTCATAGCGGCCCGGCGCCAGCAGGACGGTGTCGCCATCGGCGGCGGCGTCGAGGGCGGCCCGGATGGTCGGCTGGTCCTGGGGCACGCGGATGGTCTTGCCGGCGGCGTCGGGCCGGGCGCTCGGCGCCTCGGCGGCGGGGTAGGCGATCGGCCCGGCCGGCGCCACGGACAGGCCGGCGGCCGGCCGGCCCACGGGCCGGGGCTGGGCTTGCGCGCACAGCGCACAGAGCAGTGCCCCCACCATGGACGCGATGACGGTTCGGCAAGTCCGGTTTGCCTTCATGCCACGTCCTGGGCCCGGTCGCCGGCAGAGGCACAGACGGTTGACGACGGCCACGTGATTTTACCCGGTCGCCGGTGACCCGCAAGGGCCTTCGCCAGAAGGTGGACAGCCATGCGCGCCAGGGTTGGCGAACTTGGGCGCCTGTGAGGTGTGCCACAGGCGTTTCCTCTGATCGCGGCGGGGGGGGGGCGGGCGCCTTGGTCTGATCCTTCGAGATGCAAGTGGTGCCGTCTCAATGGGTTAGGAGGTCCCGGGGGTCGGCGCCGGGGGTTTGCGGGCTCGGGTCCCTGCGCGAGCGGACGTGTGCGGAGCCCAAACGCAAAAGGCTTCCATTTTGCGCTTGCGTGTGTCCTTAAGAACGCTATATTGCTGCGGGTCACGGTTGGGCCATCGAGACTCCCTGCTCGATGGGCGAGTTTGCGATGGGGATAGCATACGGAGTGGGCGAGGTCGTTTCACAGAAACGGGGGGACAAGGTCAGGAAAGGGACGCATAGATGGCAAAGAAGAATGTAGGTAAGTCTGACTTGCAGGAGTGGGCTCGCGGGTTCGCGCTGCTTTCGGATCCGACTCGGCTCGGGATCCTGGCGATGCTGTCCAGGGGGCCGAAGAACGTCACCGCGCTCTGCACCACGCTGAAACTGAAGCAGCCCACGATCAGCCACCATCTCGGTCTCCTGCGCATGGGCCGGCTCGTCGTCGGCACGCGCCAGGGCAAGTCGGTGGTGTACGAAGCCGACAAGGCCACGATGAAGGCGCTGGCGGCGGCTCTGGCCCAGTTGACCCCGTAAGGCACGGGATCGCACCTGCCGGCAGGCAGGCTTGGGCAGCGCATGAGATCCGTGTGGTGACGGTGCCGGGTGGGTGTGCGCCCCGGGTGCGGCATGTGGGAGATTGGCCGGCTGCCGTCACGGCCGCCGCTTGATCGCGAGCCGAGAGGGGAACAGGGTTGACCTGTTCCCCTCTCCCTTTCACAATGGAGCGCCTGGGGTCAGACCTGCCTGACGACCGGCAGGTCGAGAACGGAGGTGGCCCATGAAGGTGCGAGTGGACCCGGACTTGTGCGCCGGATGCGGTCCGTGCACGGACATCTGCCCGGAGGTCTTCGAACTCAAGGACGACCAGGCCGTCGTCAAGGTGGAGGAGGTTCCCAAGGGACTCGAGGCCGCCGTCCGTGAGGCTGCGGAGACCTGTCCGCCCGGCGCCATCGTCATCGACGAGGACTGAGGCCGCGCGGGGTCGGTCGTACGCGCCGGTCGCTTCCCACGAGGGCCGCCATGTTCCGACTTCGCGAGCATCACACCACTGTCGGCGCGGAGGTCCGCGGTGGCGTGGTCACGTTCCTGACGCTGTCCTACATCCTCTTCGTCCAGCCCGCCGTGATGCATGACGCGGGCATGCCGCGCGACGACGTCTTCTTCGCCACGTGCGTCTGCTCGGCGCTGACCTGCTTCCTGATGGGCATCCTGACGAACTATCCCTTCGCCCTGGCGCCGGGGATGGGGTCCAACTTCTTCTTCGCGTATACCGTGTGCCTCGGGATGGGGTTCGCTTGGTACGAGGCCCTGACGGCTAACCTGATCGCCGGTTGCGTGTTCGTTGCCTTGAGTTTCGTCGGCCTGCGCGAGAGCGTTATGCACGCCGTGCCGGAGGGTCTGAAGTACGCCATCGCCGTGGGCATCGGCCTCTTGATCGCGTTCTCGGGGCTCCAATGGGGCGGGATCGTCCAGAACTCCACCGCGACGCTCGTGCAGTTGGGGCCCCTGACGAGCCCGGTCGTCCTGGTGTCCCTGGCGGGGGTCGCGTTGACGGCGGTCCTGATGACGCTGCGCCTGAGGGCCGCCATTCTGGTCGGCATCCTCGGGACGGCGCTGGTGGCGCTGGCCGTCAGCCACGGCGGCGGCCTCGCGTATCGGCCGGCGAACGACCTGGAGGTGATCCCGGCTGCCCGCATGGGCGACCGCGCGGCGGCTCTGGCCAAGGGCGAGGCCGACCCGGTGCGGCCCGTCGATCCGGCCAAGGTGAGGATGGTCCTGGCGGAATGGCCCCGCGAGTGGCGGTGGCCGTCCTGGCCCACGGAGACCTTCGGGGTCGCACTGACCCGCGGGGCCGACCTCTTCCGGAACCGCAGCGGCACCGCCATCCTGCTGGTGATCTTCATCTTCTTCTTCCTCGACATGTTCGACACGGTGGGCACGCTCATCGGCGTCGGCGAACGCGCGGGCTTCCTGGACGCCCAGGGGCACCTGCCCCGGGCGCGGTGGGCCCTGTTCTCCGACGCCGTGGGGACCGTGGCCGGCGCAATCGGCGGGACGAGCACGATCACGACCTACATCGAGAGTGCCGCGGGGATCGAGTCCGGCGCCAGGACGGGCCTGGCGGCCATCGTCACGGGAGTCTGCCTCCTGGCGGCGCTCCTGGTCTCGCCGCTCGTGCACGTCATCGGGGCGGGCGTCCAGTTTGTCAGCGCCGAGACGGGCGAGGCCCTGGTCCAGGTGGCGGCGGGCAAGGTCGCCGTCGTCCCCTTCAGGCCGGTCATCGCGCCGGTCCTCGTGCTGATCGGCGTGATGATGGTCGGCAGCGTGGTCAAGATCCGGTGGGACGACTACAGCGAGGCCATCCCGGCCTTCCTCGCCATCATCATCATGCAGTTCAGTTTCTCGATCACGGACGGCATTGCGTGGGGCTTCATCTCCTACGTCCTGCTGAAGCTCGTGACCGGCCGCGCCCGCGAGATTCACGGCCTGGTCGCCCTGTTTGCCTTCCTCTTCATCGTTCAGTATGTCGCCCGGGCAATCCTCATCGGGTCGTGACGCAGGCGCACGGGGGGCGCTCGGAGCGTCCCGTGGGGATTCGCGGCGGGACAGAACCTAGAGGCCGAGAACGTCGGCCATCGAGTAGAGGCCGGGCCCGCGGTCGGCCACCCATCGGACGGCACGAAGCGCCCCGCGGGCGAAAGTCTCGCGGCTGTGGGCGACGTGCTTGAGTTCAAGCCGCTCGCCCAGCGCCGTGTAGAAGACGGTGTGCTCGCCGACGACGTCGCCGCCGCGGACGGCGTGGATCCCGATCTGGCCTGCCTTCCGCGGGGGGTCGCCGGGGCCGCGGCCGTAGACCGCCGACGCCGCCGGGTCGCGCCCGGTCGCCCGGGCCACCTCCTCGGCCAGTTTCAGGGCGGTCCCCGACGGCGCGTCCTTCTTGAACCGGTGATGCGTCTCGATGATCTCGACATCGTAGTCCTCGCCGAGCGCCCGGGCGAGTTGGGCGGCCGCGTGGAAGAGCACGTTTACCCCGACGCTCATGTTAGGCGAGAGGACGACGGCCGTCTTCTCGGCCGCGTCGGCGATGCGGCGGCGCTGGGCGTCGCTGAAGCCGGTCGTGCCGACGACGCAGGGGGACTGGCGCGCGGCACAGGCCTCGACCCACTCCAAAGACCCGTCGGGCAGCGAGAAGTCGACGAGGACGTCGAAGACCTCCGGGAGGGCGTCGCTGACGGCCACGTCGCACGGGCCGACCCCTGCGAGGAGGCCGGCGTCGGTGCCGAGCCGCGCGTGGCCGGGCGCCTCGACGGCTCCCACCAGTTCCAGGTCCTCTGCCTCGTGCACCAGGCGCATGAGCGTGCAGCCCATGCGTCCGGCGGCCCCCGAGATGACCACGTGGATCATGTCCCATCTCCTTGCGGACGGCGACGACGGGCCGACCGGCTGCGGTCGGGCGGTGCCATCACCCCTGAATGGCGGCGATGATCTTCTCCAGGTCGTCGGCCACCACGATCGGCCGGTTGGCGTGCGGGGCCCCGGTGACGCCGTAGCCCCCATAGTCCTGGTGGAGTTTGGCCGCGTCGCTGGTGTGATAGGCGACGGTCGCGTGCGGGTCCTTCAGGGCGTGTCCGGTGAGGATACACACGACGCGCTCCTGGCGTCCGATGAGGCCGAGGTGCCGCAGTTTGCGGACGCCGGCGACGCTGGCGGCCGAGGCGGGCTCGCACCCGAAGCCGCCCGCGCCCACCTGGGCCTTGGCGTCGAGGATCTCCTGGTCGGTCACCTTCTCGACGAGGCCGTCGGTCCACTCGAGGGCCCGCAGGCACTTCTTCAGGTTCACGGGGCGGTTGATCTCGATGGCGGAGGCCAGGGTCTTGGCGCGGCGGTTCTGGGCGTCCATCTCCTTGTAGAAGGTGGCGATGCCCTCTTCGTCGACGCGCCCCTGGTTCCAGGCGATCCGCTCGTCGTTCACGATGCGGTAGAGGGTGTCGGCCCCGGCGGCGTTGATGACGGCGATGCGCGGCGGGCGGCGGATCAGGCCCGTCTCGACCAGTTCCTGGAACGCCTTGCCGAACGCGGACGAATTGCCGAGGTTCCCGCCCGGGACGACGATCCAGTCGGGCACCTCCCACCGGAGTCCCTCGAGGACGCGGAGCATGATCGTCTTCTGCCCCTCGAGGCGGAAGGGGTTCAGGCTGTTCATCAGGTAGAAGCGGAGTTCCC
>CAYGZE010000292.1:0-6320 GCA_964354185.1 uncultured Anaerolineales bacterium
GCCCTGAAGATGCTGGGAATGCACGGAACGGCGTACGCGAATCACGCGGTCCAGCAGTCGGACCTCCTGATTGCCGTCGGGGCCCGCTTCGACGACCGGATCACGGGCGACATCGCGAAGTTCGCCCCGCACGCCACAATTATACATATTGATATCGACGCGTCAAGCATCTCGAAGAACGTCCGTGTCGATGTCCCGGTGGTGGGCGACGCCAGGGACGTCCTGGAGGGCCTCCTGGAACACTGCAAGCCGCAGGACCACTCGCCCTGGCTGGCTGAAATCGACCAATGGAAAGCCAGGCACCCCCTGGACTACAAGCCCAACGGCCTCAAGCCCCAGTACGTCATCCAGCAGATCTGCGAGGCCTCGGGCGGCAAGGCCATCATCTGCACCGAGGTCGGCCAGAACCAGATGTGGACGGCCCAGTATTACACGCACCGGTACCCGCGGCACTTCATCTCCTCCGGCGGCCTCGGGACGATGGGCTTCGGCTTTCCGGCGGCCATCGGCGCCCAGATCGGGCGGCCCGACGCCATCGTCGTCGACGTCGCCGGCGACGGCTCCGTCCAGATGAACATCCAGGAACTCGCCACCGCCGTCTACCACAAGGTGCCCGTCAAGGTCTGCATCCTGAACAACGGCTACCTGGGCATGGTCCGCCAGTGGCAGGAACTGTTCTACAAGAAACGATACGCCGGGACCGTCCTCCACGGCAACCCCGACTTCGTCCGCGTGGCCGAGGCCTACGGGGCCCGCGGGGCCCGCGTGACGGCCATGGACCAGGTGGCGCCGACCCTGCGCGAGGCCTTCGCCAGCCCGGAGCCGTGGTTCATCGACTTCGTCGTGGAGCCCGAGGAGAACGTCTTGCCGATGGTCCCCGCGGGCGAGGCCATCGACCGCATGATCGGCGGCATGGCGTGAAGTTGAGTACCTGAGTGCCTGAGTACCTGAGAGAAGAGAGGACGCGGTGGCGGGGCCGGCCTGTCGGCAGGCAGGTGACGAAGTGAGGGCATCACCTCGCCTCTTGAAGGGCGTGCGGCGCGGCGGTAGAATCGCCATCCAGGAGCGGAGCAGAATACCATGCGTCACGTGATCAGCGTGTTCGTCGAGAACAAGCCGGGCGTCCTATCGCACATCGCGGGCCTGTTTGCCGGCCGCGGGTTCAACATCGACAGCCTCGCCGTCGGCGAGACCGAGGACCCCGGCCGCAGCCGCATGACCATCGTCGTCCGCGGCGACGACGCCGTCCTCGAACAGGTCCGCAAGCAGTTGGAGAAGATGATCGACGTCATCCGCGTCACCGACTTCGGCGACGCCGATCGTGTCGAGCGGGACCTCATGATCATCAAGGTGAGCGTCAAGCCCGAGAAGCGGGGCGAGATCTTCGAGGTCGTCGAGGTCTTCCGCGGCAAGGTCGTCGACATCGGACCGCGGCACCTGTCGATCGAACTGTCGGGACCCGAGAAAAAGGTCGAGGCCTTCGTCGACCTGATGAAGCCCTACGGCATCCGCGAGGTCGTCCGGACGGGACGCATCGCGATGGCACGCGGCGAGTAGGTTTCGGTAGACGGCGGCACCAGCGAAAGGCGAGGAGACGATCATGGCCAAGGTGTACCACGATAGTGACGTGGACGTGAAGCCGATCCTGTCGAAGACCGTGGCGATCTGCGGCTACGGGAGCCAGGGCCACGCCCAGGCCCAGAACCTCCGCGACTCCGGCGTCCAGGTGATCGTCGCCGAGGTCAAGGGCACCGACAACTACAAGTTGGCCGTCGAACACGGCTTCCAGCCGACGACCGCCGCGGAGGCCGCGAAGCAGGCCGACCTCATCCAGATCCTCATCCCCGACGAGATCCAGCGCAAGGTCTACGAGGCCGAGATCGCGCCGAACCTCCGGCCGGGCAAGTCGCTGGGCTTCAGCCACGGGTTCAACATCCACTTCAAGCAGATCGTCCCGCCCAAGGACATCGACGTCCTCATGGTGGCGCCGAAGGGGCCCGGCCACACGGTGCGCGGCGAGTTCGTGACGGGCGGCGGCGTGCCGTGCCTCTTCGCCGTCCAGCAGGACGCCTCCGGCAAGGCGCGCGAGGTGGCCATGGCCTACGCCAAGGCCATCGGCGGCGCCCGCGCCGGCATCCTCGAAACGACCTTCGCCGAGGAGACCGAGACCGACCTCTTCGGCGAGCAGACCGTCCTGTGCGGCGGCGTGACGAGCCTCATCAAGGCCGGCTTCGAGACCCTCGTCGAGGCTGGCTATCAGCCCGAACTCGCCTACTTCGAGGTCCTGCACGAACTCAACCTGATCGTGCGGCTGCTGGTGCAGGGCGGCCTGTCGTACATGTGGTACTCCGTCTCGAACACCGCCGAGTACGGCGGCCTGACGCGCGGCGACGTGCTGATCGACGCCGGCGTGCGGCAGCGGATGAAGAAGATCCTCGCCGACATTCAGGACGGCTCCTTCGCCAAGGAATGGGTCGACGAGTGCAAGGCGGGCGGGAAGAAGTTCAAGGCCCTCGAGGCCGCCGAAAAGGCCCGCCAGGTCGAGAAGGTCGGCCGGGAACTCCGGCGCCTGATGCCCTTCATCGACGCCAAGGAAGTGTGAGGCGCGGCCGGCCCGGGCGGTCGTGCCAGGGGAAGGAGGCCTGCCATGAGCCTGTCCGAGAGCAAGTCGGTCTTGGCCCGCCGCGTCGGCGCCGCCGCCTGCGCCGGGTGGGTCGTCTTCGCGGTCGGCTTCGTGCTCCAGTTGATCCAGGGCGTGATCTACCTGGCCGTCGTGCACTCCCCGGCGCTGACGCGGCTGGTGGCGTCGGTCTGGGGCGTGGGCCCGCGCCCGGTCCACGTGGTCATGCTGGTCTGCGTGGCCCTCATGAAGTTCGTGCTGTTCCTCTGGGCCGGGGGGTGCCTGTTCCTGACGATCTGGGCGCGGCGCCTGCACCGCGCCGAAGGCATGTGATTGCCTCGTCGAGCGTGCGGCTGGTGCGAAGAGATGGGAGCGGCTCTCCCCAAGGGCCGGTCCTTCGCCTCACCAAAGTACCTCGCAGGCTATTGCAAAGCCCAGGGCGGCGATTTGTGGAGAGACCAGAACGAAAAGGCGGTACCTCCTGGCACGGAGAAACGCCACAAGGCAGGGAAGATCCGCCAACGCGACCGTGCCGGGCCACCACCGCCTGCGCCTGAGCCACTCGGACAGGGTCCCCCTGAGGCCGGCACGGGCAATCATCGCGGCAATATCACACTGAAGCGCCCAGATGGCACCGTTCACCGCCACGCACCCAAGCACCCAGAGGGTCGAAAACAGCCATTCCGCAAAGTAACCGGTAACCCATGTCGTCAACACGCATGCGACGAAGGCAAGGATCCCCAGGCCTGCACATCCGTATGTGATCCAGAGGATGATCCGTAGGGCCTTCATCTCGGTACTTACTCTCGGCACGCTTGGGTCTCCCATCGTGCCTCTGCCTTTCGGGAGCGTCGCTAGCCCTTGTCGCTCTGGAGGCGGACGATCGCCTCCGTGACCGTCGGCGCGAACTCGAAGATGGCGTCGAGGCCCGTGGCGAGGAAGACGCCCCACACGCGGTCGCGCGGCGAGGCGAGGATCAGCCGCCGGCCGCCCTCGATCTGGCACTTCCGCAGCCGCAGCAACTTCGAGATGCCGCTCGACGTCAGGAGGCCCAACGCCGAGAGGTCCAGGACGACGTCGCAGCAGGCGCCCTGGAGTTTGGCGTTCATCTCGGCCATGTCCTCCGAGAGTTCCGGATCGTCGCTGAGCGTCACCACCAGGGTCTCGTCGTTCCACTGTTGGACGGCCATGCGCGGACCTTTCGCTGCGTGAGCCCGGACCGCCCGTCGCCCCCGGGCGGTCTCGTCCGGGCGTGTCGCTCCCGGCTCTGTCTGAGAAGCCCGATCTGGCTTCGGGCGGCTGCATTCGCCCCTGGCGGCGTCGGCCTGCATCGGCGATGCAACAAGCATCGCCTGCTTCGGCCTCCTTGCCATGGGCGAATTCGCTCGCCCTCGGGCCGACGACGGGCTTCTCAGAAAGAGCCTACCGGCTGCGGAGGATGGCCGCGTCGGGCACGCCGTCGGCCGAGCGCGCGGCCGCCACCTCCGCCAGGAACCGCCACGCGTCGCGGCCGTAGCCCGCCGTCGGGCGCAGGTCGGGGACGCGCGCGGCAAAGTAGGCGTTGAGGAGGCCCATGTCCAGTTCGCGGACGTACTTGGCCGCCATCGAGGCCAGCGCCGTCACGAGGCTCCACGCCTCGCACCGGTCGCGGACGGTGATGTCCATGGCCGCGTCGGGGCCCGCGCCGCTCGGCCGCAGGCGGTACCGGCTCTCCGCGGGCGACTCGCCGAGCACCTCGACCGCGTCCATCGGGAACGCGCCCGCCAGGAGGCCCGCGTAATACCGCCGCCCGCCGTGGCGGTCCATCGTGACGTGGACGGGCGCGTCGGGCTCGGCGCCGCGGACCGCGACCAGCAGGTCGGCGTTCAGGGCGAAGAGGGCCTGGGCCTTGTTCCGCCCGCCCTCGTTCATCAGCCGGTTGAGCCGCGCGGGAGGCGCGGCGTTGACCCACAGCCGCCCGCCGCTTGCGCCGATCGACGCCAGGCCGGCGGCCAGGCGCGCGGCCGCCGCCTCGACCTCGTCGGCCGTCGCGGCCGCCGGCAGGAGCACATCCTCCGGCCGATGCCACGGCTGGCGGGGCTCCGCGTCGGCGCGGCCCGCGTGTGCCGCCGGCCCGGGCGAGAGGGCCTCGAGGAGGTCCGCGAAGGATCGCGGCCGCACCCCGCCCGCCGCCAGGAAACCCAGCACGGTCCGCTCCAGCCGCGCAAGGCCCGCGCCGCCGCCCGTGTAGGCCGCCTTCGAGTCGCACACGACGGCGCGGCCGCCCGCGCCCGCCGGCCGCTTGTGCACGTGCTCCGCCAGGGCCGGCCACAGGTCTGGGTCCGGCAGGTCGCGCCCGGGAAAACGCAGAGCGGCGGCGGCGACGACGAGCGGCCCGAGGTGCGGCCCGTAGCCCGCCTCGTCGATGCCCGCCAGGAGCGCCATGGAGCCCCCCGCCTCGAAACCGCCGACGGATTCGCCGGACAGAAGCCTCTCCCCCGGCGGCGATTCTAAACCGCCGCCGCCCGCGCGACAACCTTTTCCCGCGCCGCCGCGCGCGCCGGCGCGGGCGATTTTCCGTCGACAGCCCGGACCGCGTTTGCGAGAATCGCCGCGTCCGACCTGCATGCCGGCAGCGCAGGTCCGCGGGGGACGCGGCGATGGGCGACGGCTGGGCGCGGCTGGTGAGTCTGGGCGGCCTGTGCGTGATGCTCGCCCTGGCGCTCGCGATGAGCGAGAACCGCCGCCGCATCAGCCTGCGCCTGGTCTTGGCGGGCGTCGGCCTCCAGTTCGTTTTCGCCGTGCTGGTGCTGCGGACGTGGGCGGGCGAGGCGCTGTTCCAGGGGGCCCGGCTGGCGTTCGACCAGATCCTGAAGGCCAGCGACGCCGGCGCGAGCACCCTTTTCGGGAAACTGACCTCCGACAGCGCCTTCGAGGCCCTCATCGCGTTCCGGGTCCTGCCGATCGTGATCTTCTTCTCGGCCTTCGCGGGCATCCTCTATCACCTGGGCGTAACGCAACTGGTGGTGCGGGCCCTGGCGCGCGTCATGCAGAAGGTGATGGATACGTCGGGTGCCGAGAGCCTGGCGTGCGCCCTGTTCGTCTTCCTCGGCATCGAGGCCACGACCGCCATCGCCGTCTACATCCGGCGGATGACGCGCTCGGAACTCTTCACGCTGATGACGGGCTTCATGGCCACCATCGCGGGCAGCGTCATGGGCACCTACGTCTCGTTCGGGGCCGATGCGGGCCACCTGCTGACGGCCAGCGTGATGAGCGCCCCGGCGGCCATCGTCATCGCGAAGATCA
Organism: uncultured Anaerolineales bacterium; assembly: GCA_964354185.1. Taxonomy (GTDB): domain Bacteria; phylum Planctomycetota; class Phycisphaerae; order FEN-1346; family FEN-1346; genus CAYGZE01. The sequence continues at coordinate 5,909 of CAYGZE010000292.1, forward strand.
TGATCCCCGAGACCGAGGAGTCGCTGACGCGCGGCCACGTCCGGTTCGCGCCGCCGCGCGAGGCCGTCAACCTGATCGACGCCGCCGCCCGCGGCGCCGGCGTCGGCCTCCACCTGGCCCTCAACATCGGCGCGATGCTCATCGCCTTCATCGGCCTGGTGGCCCTGGTGAACCTCGCCCTCGGCGCCGCCACCGGATGGTTCCTGGCGGAGCCGCTCACGCTCGAGCGCGTCTTCGGCTACGCGTTCAGCCCGCTCGCCCTCGTGATGGGCGTCCCGTGGGGCGACGCCCTCCAGGTCGGGCAACTTCTCGGAACGCGGACCGTCCTCAACGAGTTCATCGCCTACCAGCAGATGGGGGAACTGGCCAAGGCCGGGGCCCTGTCGCCGCGGGCGGTCCTGATCGCGTCGTA
>CAYGZE010000293.1:0-6273 GCA_964354185.1 uncultured Anaerolineales bacterium
CACGACGGGTACTTGACGAAGATCTTGAACATGAAGCGGTCCTGCTGGGCCTCGGGCAGGGGATAGGTGCCCTCCTGTTCGATCGGGTTCTGCGTCGCCAGGACGAAGAAGGGGTCGAGCATCGGATAGCGCTTCCCCCCGGCCGACACCTGGCGCTCCTGCATGGCTTCGAGCAGGGCAGCCTGCGTCTTGGGGGGCGTGCGGTTGATCTCGTCCGCCAGGATGATGTTCGCGAACAGGGGGCCCTGGAGGAACTTGAACTGGCGCGAGCCGGTCGCCTTGTCCTCCTGGATGACCTCGGTGCCGGTGATGTCCGAGGGCATGAGGTCGGGAGTGAACTGGATCCGCGCGAAGGCCAGTTTGAGGCACCTGGCCAGGGCCGACACCATGAGCGTCTTGGCGAGGCCCGGCACGCCCTCGAGGATGGCGTGGCCGCGGGCGAAGATGCACATGAGGAGTTGCTCCAGGACCTCGTCCTGGCCGATGATGGTCTTGGCGAGTTCGCGTCGCAGCATGTCGTAGGCCTGCTGCAACTGCTCGATGGCCTGGATGTCGTCGCGGCCCAGGTCCTCGCCGCCTTCCCGCGGGTGTGTCGTCTCGGTCACGGAACCCTCCTTGCGCCTGTGGTCCTGTCCGGCGCGCCCGCAGCGCCTGCCCCGGGCCGCGCGTCTATCTCTGGCAGATCGGCAGGTAGCCGTACGGCAACTGGAGGATGACGCAGGCGATGGCCGTCCCGTAGGTCGTGCCCACGCCGTCGCCCTGCCAGGAGCCGTCGGGCGCCTGCATCTTCAGGAGCCGCTCGACGATCTGCGGGTAGTAGATCTCCCAGTCGCGTCCGCCGCGCTGGTACATGGCCTGGGCCATGTAGAACTGGGTGTAGAAGTAATGGCCCTCGCCGCCGCCGGCGTCGGCCGCGGCCGTGCGCTTGACGTAGGCGACGAGCCGGTCCACCATCTTGGCCTCGTCGCCGGAGCCGCCGGTCTGCTGGTCGTAGACGCCGGCGGCGTAGAAGCAGGCGATGGCGGCGGCGCTGATGGCGGGGCGGCTCGAGCCGCGGCTCTGGGCCGAGTAACTGATGCCGCCGTCCGCGTTCTGGCAGATCCGCAGGTAGTTGACGGCGTTGTCGACGACCTCCTTGGGGACCTTGATGCCGACGTTGCGGCAGGCGCGGAGGGCCTGGAGTTGCGTCACGGTGACGCTCCCTTCGTCGCCGCCCCCGTTGGGCGTATAGATCCATCCGCCCGCCTGGCTCTGCGACTTGGCCGTCAGCGCGATCCCGCGATCCAGCGCCTCGCGGATGCGCGTCTCGAACGTCGTCGTCAGTTCCATCCCGTAGCATTGGGCCAGGAACAGCATCGAGAAGCCGTGCCCGTACATGCTGCGGGACTCGGAGCCCGGCCCGGCGATCAGCCCGTCCTTCTGCCCCAGGTCGGCCACCCGAAGGATGTACAGCATGGCCTTCTTGACGTTGGCGGAGTAGGGGCCCTCTTCCGGCGTCGACCCTGCGGCCAGGAACGCCAGGCCTGCCAGGCTCGTCATCACCGCGGGGTAGGACCCCATGTTGCCGGACGAGGGCAACTGGCCGTCGGCCTGCTGCGCCTTGGCGAGGAAGGCCATGCCGCGGTCGATCGCCTTGACGGCCTCCGGCGTCATGAGGGGAGGCAGCGTCGGTCCGGGCGTCGCGGCGCGGGCCCGGCCGGCCGAGGTCGCCGCCAGCGCGCCCAGGAGCGCCGCGAGGACGGCCGTGCGGGCGCGGCCTGCGTGCCGGCCCGGTGCGGCCGGCGGCGCCGCGAAGGCGCTCGTCGCGTGGGGCGCCTTCATAGCGGGCTCCTCAGCAGCCGGATGCCCGTCGGCAGTTCCACGAGCATGCGGCCGTTCATGACGACGGGGGCGCCCAGGGCGAAGCGCCGCTGGAAGACCTCGCCCTTGTCCAGGCCGTCGAGGTCGTCGTCGGTCCCCTCGGCGGCCAGGACCACGGCGCCGGTCTCCTTGGACAGGACGGACCATTCGCCCAGGCTGGCGTTGTCCTGGCATATGACGAACGCGACGAGGTGATCCTCCAGGACGACGAGGCGCTTCACGAAGCACATCATGTTCTGGTTCGGCGCCACGCTGGTCGACCAGAGAACCTTGCCGGAGCGAGCGCCCACGGCCTGGATGGACGGGGCGAGGACGCTCAGGATGCCGCGGTTGTAGTAGCGGCTGGGCGAGGAGTTCCCGCAGATGACGTACGCGCGGTCCCCGTCAAAGCAGGCCTCGCTCGCGATGACCGGGTTGCCGTCGGCGTTCTTGGTGGCGAACATGGCGGCCACGGTGCCGCGCGTCAGGTCCAGGATGCGGACGGTGTGGCTGCCGTGGTTGTCGAGGAGGGCGGCGTGGTCGCGGCTGGCGCCCAGGACGAGGGGGTTCCGCCCCGAGGCCCCGGACACCGCCGTCTCCCACAGGGGTCCGGCCTCCATGCGGTACGGATCGCACAGCCTCGCCCGATCGCCGGCGGCCAGGAGGAGCAGGCCGTCGGGCGTCAGTTCCGCGTCGGCCGTCTGGTTCGCGACCTCCTGATAGAGCAGACGGCCGGTGCGGGCGTCGTAGCACCGGATCTCGCGCGGCATGCCGACGCTCTGGGCCAGGAGGACGTCGCCCTCGAGCGCCAGCGCGTGCATCTGGCCGCGCGGACGCTCGCTGGCGCCGCACCACAGGGTCTGGCCGTCGGCCAGGTTCACGCACACCACGTCGCCGCTCGACCGGACGAAGTAGAGGCGGCGGCCGTCGCTCGCGGTCGCCGACCAGTCCGCCGTGCCCCACTTGGCCAGAGGCTCGCGATAGACGACCTTCCCGGTGGCCGCCTCCAGGAGCGCGAGCGACTGGTGCGAGCAGACGGCGACCTCGCGGCATCCGGCCGTCACGTAGGCGACGGGCGGCGACATGCTGGGGGCGTCGGAGTCGGCGGTCCACACCTTCGCGGCCTCGTACGTGTCTCGCCGCGTGTCGAGGCAGACGACCTGCTGTCCGTGCTGGAGGAAGACGCGCGGGCCGATCCGGGCCGCCTCGCCGTCGCCCCCGCGCAGCACCGCCAGGCCCGTGCCCTTGACCCGGTAGACCTCGCGGAGCGGCAGGCCCAGGCGGCGCGGGAATCGCGGCGGCTCGGCCGCGGCGGCCCGGGCCTCGGCCTCCAGCAGGCTGACCACCTGCGAGACCTGGCCGTGGAAGTCGGCGAAGCGGACGGTCGCCGACGCGTCCTCGGCCCGCAGGTCCTGGTGGAGGACCGCGGCCGCCTGGGGGCAGAGCCGCGCGTCCACCAGCGCCTCGCCGACGCGGGCCTCCGGAAGCAGGGCGGTGTCCGGTCGGTTCCGGATCTCGCCGAGCGCCCCGGCCGCACGCGCGAGCGCCCTGCGGTCCGTCGAGGGGCCGGCGCCCGCGCGGCGGTAGAGGTTCTCGGCCGCGGCCAGCAGGAGCCGGTCGGCCCAGGCGCTGTGCGGGTACCGGGCGGCGGCGGTGAGCAGGGCTTCCGCGTCGGCCGCGGCCTTGCCCTGGTCCAGGGCCCTTGCCGCCAGCGCGTCGAAGGCGGCGTAGACGTCCTTCCCGTGGGCGGTGATGAGCCGCCCGACCTCGCGCTGCCCGACGACGTAGCCCTCGACGGTGGGATCTTCGTCGGTCGGCCACGCGGCGCCGTCGGCCGTCGGGGCCGCGAGGTCGTGCACCGGCGTCTCCGGGAATTTGTCGGCCAGCGTCTGGGCCATCCGCACGGCTTCAGCGAAGCGTCCGAACTTCTCGTGGTAGGCTGTCTGCCGCAGCAGCAGTTCAGCCTCGCCCGTCGGTCCGACCGCCAGGGTGCCGGCCTCCCGGAGGAACCGGCCGACGGCCTCGTCCTGGTCGGCCTGCTCCGCGCATCGGATCGCGAGGCGGTGCCGCCACAAGCGGAGCACGGACTTCAGGTCCTGGTCGGCGGCGTCGGCTTCGGCGTCGGCGGCGCGGAACTCGTTGCGTGCCTGGTCCAGTTCCCCCGCCAGCAGCGCGAACTGGCCGCGCTTCAGCCGCACCTTGAACCGCTCGGCCGGGCGGTCGGTGGCCGCGAGCAGGCCCTCCAGGACCTTCCACGCGTCGGGGTACGTGAAGTAGGCGCACACGCCGGCGGCGTTGGCGGCGACCAGGCGGCCCTCCGCGCCCACGAGCCCGCCTAGGAGGCCGACCTCGTCGAACACGGCCGTGCGGCTGACCGCGTAGGTCTTGAGGTCCAGCCGGTAGAGCCGTCCGCGGCCGGACGCGACCACGCTGTCGGCGCTGGCGGCGGGCCGGCCGGCGATCTCGTCCAGGTCGCGCGCGGCGAAGGCGGTCGTGCCGTCGCGCGCCCGCAGGACGATCAGGTTGCCCCCGCTCAGGAGCAGGCGATCGGGGCCGATGGCCGTGAGGTCCTGCTGCTTCAGACGGTCGGCCTCCCAGACGAGTTCGCCCGACGCGCTCGCCAGGGCCACGACCTTCTCGTGGTCGGCCGGCAGGCAGATGACGAGCCCCTCGGCGGCGATGATCGGATTGGGCGGATAGGGGAACGCCGCCGAGCCGGGGGGCCGCGGCATCTGCTGGCGCTCGCCGGCCGCGCGCGCCGCCTCGTACTGGTAACTCCAGATGGGTTGGCCGCTGTCGGCCGCCAGGCACGAGATGAGGCCGGCGTTCGGCGTGACGTAGACGCGGCCGTCTGCGACGGCGGGCGGCGTGCCCTGCTCGGCCCACCACAACATGCCCGGCATCTCCCACGGCGGGCCGGCCGCCCGGCCCGCCTGGCCGACGGGGGTGTCCCAGACGGCGGTCCCGGTCTGGGCATCCAGGCAGATGGCGTGGTACGACTGCGAGACCCGCGCGATGGCGTACAGTTTGCCCGCCCGGTACGTCGGGGCCGTCAGGTACTGCACCCGGCGGGCGAGGTCGTCGGAGCCCTTGCCGCCGCCCACCTCCCAGACGATCTTGCCGCGGTCACGGATCGAGAGCGCCACCAGGGACGACGTCGCCCGGGCCTCCTCGGCCCCGATGCGGTCTTCCATCGGCATGACCGAGATGAACTTGGCGAGGGCGTAGACGTAGTCGCCGCCCAGCGTCAGCGTGTGCTTGCCGGCATCGCCGGGCATCATGCCCATCGAGGCGAGTTGCGGGATCCAGTTCTGCCGCAGGTCGCGGGCGTAGAGCGGCAGCGGCGCCGACTTCCAGGCCACCGCGCCGGTCTGGAGGTCGCAGGCGACCACGGCGTCGGGGGAGCGGTAGAGGACGAGCCCGCCCGCCACGATCGGGTGGATCATCGGTGGCGCGACCGCGGTGGCGAACTGCCGCCCCGGCATGTTGCACGACACGACGACCTGGCCGTCCTTCACCCGGGCCGCCAACTGCTGGGCGCGCCTTCGGACCGCCGCCGGCGGCGGGCGGCTCCCGGTCACTTGGGCGAAGCCGAGCACCGCGTCGGTGTCGTCGCGGTCGGTCGGGTGGCGCCACAGGGGCAGCGTCGCCTTGTCGCAGGCCGACATCAGGGCCAGCCCCGTGGGGGATCCCGCGAACGAGGGCCACCCCGCCGACGACTCGGGCACCCCCAGCGCCGGGGGCGGCGCCGCGGCCAGCGTCTTCTCGACGAACGAGACCAGGTTGACGCGCGTCCCGGCGACGGTCCCTTCCGCCTGCGGATACTTGGACCGCAGCAAGGCGAGGAGGTCCCCGGCCCGGGCGGCCGCGCCGCCCAGGTGATAGGCGGTCGCCGCCTTGGCGGCCAGGAGCGCCGCGTCCATCGTGCCGCCCCGGTGCCGCCGCAGGGCCGTGTCCCAGTGGTAGGCCGCCTCGAGGAACCGTCCCTCGTCCATCCGCATCGCGCCCAGGAGGTCCATCGCCCGGGCGCCGTGCGTGGTGTGGAAGTACTCGTCGGCGACCCGGCGGAGGAGCGTCTCATCGGCGGACCGCTCCGCCTCCCTCACGAGCGCGGCGGCCTTGGCGTCGTGGAGTTGGCGGTACAGGGCCAGCCCCTCGTCCGGCATGGTCCCAAGCACCTCGGTCGCGGCAGCCTGGATCGACACGAACCGCCCCGTGCTGCCCTGCGGCTGATGGAACACGCGGCTGCCTGACGTGATCAGGGACTGGAGGATCTCGACGGCGCGGCCGTACTGCCCGTTCTCGATGAGGTCGACCGCGCGATGAAGGTACTCATCCAGTTCCTCGTCGATTGGCACCAGCGGCATGGGTCTGCCGGTCGCGGCGGGCGGGCTTTCCCCGTCGACGTCCTCATCGGCGTCCTCGTCGGCCGGG
>CAYGZE010000294.1:0-6253 GCA_964354185.1 uncultured Anaerolineales bacterium
GCGCACACGGCCAGCGTCTCCAGCCAGATGAGTTGGAACACGTCGCTGCGCGACGCACCGATGGCCTTCATGATGCCGATCTCGCCGGTCCGCTCGTAGACGCTCATCAGGATCGTGTTCACCACGCCGATGGTGGCGACGACGACTGCGATCACGGCGACCGCCGAGAGCATCACCTGGGCCGCGCTGACCAGCATCACCAGCGTGCTCTTGACCTGCTCGAGGCCCACCACCTGGACCTCCGGCAACTTGACCCAGCGTTCGGAGAACTCCTGCACCATGGGACCCGTGAAGTCCTTCAGCTTGATGCCGACGATGGTCAGGCGCCCGGGGCGGCCGAAGATCTTCTGGGCCGCGCGGTACGGCATGAAGACCGTGCCGTCGTCCTGAGAGCCCGTCCGGGCAAGAACCCCGGTCACCTTGAACTTCCTCAGGACGGGCTCCGTCCGGCCGCTGGGGACGACGGAGAGGGCGAACTCGTCGCCCACTTTGCGCTGCTCGTACGTGGCCGCCTCGTACCCCATGACGACCTCATCCTCCGCTTCCTGGAGGAACCATCGGCCGCCGTCGAATCCGCGGCCGGTCGCGAGGGTGAGCCACGGCTTCATGGTCGTCAAGGTCTTCGCCTCGATGCCGCTCACCACGGTGTACGACGTCGAGGCGTTTCCGCCAATCCCCCCCGCCTCCTTCTCCGCGACGCCGATGAAGACGGGCGTGATGGACTCGACCGCCGGGTCCTTCTTCACCTGGTCGTACACGTCCTCCGGCAGGTAGAGCAGGCCGGTGCCGCCCTTGAGCATCATGGTTGCGGCCTCGTACGGGCAGCCCTTGGCCATGATCATGACCTGGAAGCCGAGTTTGTTGATGCTGTCGTTGATGGCCTGCTTGTAGCCGAGGATGAACCCGCTCAGGCTCACCGTGACCGCGACGGCCAGGGCCACTCCGACGACCGTGAGCGCGGACCGCATGGGCCGGCGCCGAAGGTTCTTGACGGCCAGGGAGATGAATCGCATCGCGTGACTCTCCTCTCGGATTCTTGACCTTCCCCGCTTGTCTAGCGGAACTCGATCGCCTTGCCGTCGATCTCGTACGAGTCGCCGCCCTTGCTGAACCGGCCCTCCACGACCGCCTTCTTGCCCCCGCGTTGCGGGAGCGTGGGCGTCGTGCCGCTCATCTCGACGCGGATCTCTTTGCCGCTCGAATCCCGCAGGTACAGCCAGCAGCCCGTGAGGGGGCACTGCCGGGTGATGTCGCCCTCGATGGTGACGTTGCGGTTCAGGTTCTCATCGGGCCGCTCCATCAGATCCTTGACGCTGGCTTTCGGAGCGCCCTCGAACGGGTGGCCGTAGTGGTCGGGCCGCGTGAGGTACCACACCAGCGCGGCAATCCCGACGACCAGAACCGCCGCACAAAGTATCAGTATCCTGCGCATGGGTGTCTCCCGGGGCTAGGCCCGTCCGGTACGGCCTCTAGTCTGCCTTCCTGTCGGCTTTGCTGTCGGCCTTCTTCTTGGCGATCGCCTCCTTGGCGCGCTCGAAGAAGGGTTCGTGCCTGCGCTCGTAGACGAACAGGTCGAGCAGGATCAGGTCCTTGCGAATGCCTCGAAGCGTCGCGTCGAAGTCCTGTTGCCCCTCCCCGTCTTTGACGGGACTGACAATGTGGGCGACCTTGTCCTTGTCGCTTCCAGGCTCCGCCGCCGCATAGTAGTCGTGCTTGTAGAAGTCGGCGAGCGTGAGCCCCTCGAACTGGGCCAGGAACTCCTTGGCCTTCAGCACCTTGGCCGCAGGGCTCTCGATCCGCTGGAAGACGAACCTGCGGATCTCGGCGGTCTTGGGGTCCATCGCCAGGAAGATCTGGATCACGCCGCTCTTCCCCGGCACGTTCACACCGTGTACGATCCCGATGACCTCTTCGCCCTTGAACACCGTGTAGAGGGTGTACGGCGTCTCGATCGTTTCGTAGACCGGGTCGAGGTCGCTGCCGAGGCGATCCTTGAGGGCCTGGAACATCTCCTTCCCGCCCTTCATGGCGTCGAGCTGGCGGGCCTCCTCGCGGTACGTGCTCATGGCCGGGTAGAGGGACTTCAGGTCCCGGGCAGGGTTGCTCAGCGTGCAGCCGACCGCCGCGTGCACGCGAGCGGCCGCCGCCAGGACACCCGCCATCACCAGGATCACGGTCAGACGTCTCATGATTCCCGCCCTCCTCGGCCGTCACCAGTACCGATAGTATTGTAGGCTCACGACGGTGTCCCTGTCACCGTCCTGCCGCTCGAGGTGCTGCTCCACGTTAAGCCGGATCCAATGCAGGTTCGCATTCGTGATGTCGTTGCGGAAGTACCAGGTGACATCGAAGGCGATGGAGGAGTCCACCTCGTCCGGGATGCCCTCGCCCGGGGGCGTGAGGCCGCGGCCAATGTCCTGCCAGAAGCGGCGGTACTGGGCGGCCAGACCCACCTTGCGCGACCGGTGCAGGTACTCCACCTGGTAGAGTTGCGTCAGGACCTCATCCGCCTCGTCCCGCCCGGCCGTGGCCTCCGCGGTGAAGGTGAGCCAGCCGGTGGGCACGGTCCGCCTGTACCGCCCGTCGAGACCCACCCGCAAGGTGTCCACAATTTCGCCGTCCTCGGCCTTCGCGGCCACCGAGGGGCTGCGCTCGATGGCCATCTCGGAGAGCCGCTCGCCCGCCATGACGGCCAGCCCGGCCTGGAGCCCATGCTCGACGTCGAACCGATCGGCCAGGCTGATCCGCGCGCCAAGCATGCCGTCCTGCCCCTTCGACGAGAGGTGGTAGCCCGAGCCGGCCAGGTAGTACAGGTCGTAGTTGAGATACTCGTTCAGGGCGCCCCAGAAGCCCGCGTACCAGTCTCGCTCGAAACCGAAGTTGCGATCGTTCGACAACTGGAGCACCGTGGCGTGGGTGTCGGTCTGGAGGTTCAGGCCCATGGGAAGGTAGAAACGCCCGGCCCGGAAGTTGAACCGCCCGACGTTGGCGCCTTTCGCCTCGTCCGACAGGACCGGGTTCAACACATTGTAGAGATCCAGGTACAGGTTGTGGTACTCCGCGTACCATCCTTCACGGTCCATGCCTTCGGAATCGTTCATCACCTCGATGGGGTTGTCGCGGCGCACAAGGCGAAACTGGCCGTTGATCGCCGCGACCGTCGCGGTCGCCGTCGAGAACTTCTTGAGAACCTCGCCACCCAGCGACTGCCGGCTGTACCATTCGCCGTCGCCCTGGGAGACCTGCGACAGGATTTCCTTCTTGAACGTGAAGTTCTCGCGGAACAGGCTTTGCACCCAGCCCCTCGTCTCTCTCTCGGCCGGCGCGGGCTTTGGCAGTTCCATGACTTGACCGGCCGGGGGCTTCTTGGGCGGCTCAAGCCCCTCAAAGGGATCCCGTTCGCCTCCGTGCAGGGACGACACAAGTACGAGAACCAGCAGGGCTCCAAGGCACCAGGCGGCCCCAGAGTCCATGCCCGCATCGGTTTGCGAGGCAACGGGGCTCAGTGCAGCGGCCTCCACGTTCCCCTCCCCGCGGTCATTATATACGCAGCCCCCTGGGGCTTTGTACCCCTATCCTGGGCGGTGACGGTCCAGGGCGTGGCCGTCGAGGCCGACACCGAGAAGGGCCTCGCCTACGGCGCGGGCGGGGAACTCGAGGCCAAGCCCGACACGACCCACGGCATCGACGTGGCCGCCGACAGCAACGTGCACTGCGGGCGCATGGCCGTCATCCAGAGCGGCCGGCACAGCTACCGGTTCGCCAAAGGTGTCACGGCGCGCCTCGTCGAGGATGAGGCGCCTCATGAGGCGCGCGGATGCCGCCGTGAGGCGCCTCACGGGCCTCCGGGCGAGCCCTCTCTGAACGAGCGGCACAAGTGGATCATCGCGGAGTACCTAGCGGGCCGACGGCCGAGCAACAAGGACATCCAGAAGGCCAACCGCTGCTCGCGGGCCACGGCAGCCAGGGACCTCCAGACGCTCAGGAACCTGGGCATGCTCAAGGACGGGCAGAGGCGGCAAGGGCAACGGGCTCGCGCCCAAGCCTCGCCGCCGTAAGGAGATGCGGCTGCGAGAAGCCCGAGAAGGCGCTCACGAAGCGCCTGACGGCGGGCGGGCGCCGTTCGAAGTTTGTCAGGTCGCCCCGACCAAAACGCAAAGAGGGCCGTTCGGCGAGCGCGTCGAACGGCTTTCTCTTTTCCACGCAAAGACTTACGTCGCTCAATGTGCGGTTCCAACTCACGCACTCGACGATCTCACGCCAACGCCACCACCGCAGACTGCGGGCACAGACCGTTGACAGTTTGTTCGCAGACGGGGAGAATACGGGCATTCCATCTCACGGCTCGAAGGTTGAGGGGCCACCATGAGCACGACCCGTCTCGTTGCAGTTGCCATTCTCCTTTCCCTTGCCGTACCCATCCGGGCCGACGAGGCCGCAGATACCTTCAACAAACTCTACGCAGATGGACTCAAGCGCGTCGTCGCGACCCCCTCGCCGGCCGACGATGTCGCCCTGGCCAAGCAGATGCTGGAGGACGCAAAGAAGGCCGGGGACCAGCCCGCGTTTCTGACGCTCTTGTGCGAGAAAGCCCACGAGCTTGCCATCAAGGACACCACGGGCTACCCCACGGCCGAGGCGGCCATGAAGCTTCTTGCCGCCAGCGTGCCCGAGAAAAAGGTGGAGGCGCTTCAGAAGATTGCGGCCATTCACCAGCGAGCTTACGCCACGGCGCGTGGGGATGCAAAGGCCAAGGCAGGCGAGGCGCTGATTGATACGCTCAAGGGCCTCGCGGAGGCCCAGACCGCGGCAGGGGATGCCGACGGCGCCGGAGCCACGCTCAAACAGGCGCTCGCTATTGCCACGGCCATCAAGTCTGAGAACAGGGCGGCCATCCAGGCCCAACTCGCGGGGCTGGCGTCCCAGCAGCAGGTCGCCAAGCAGATCGCTCCGCTCAAGGCCAAGCTCGCGGCCGATCCGAAAGATGCCTCCTCCCGCAAGGAGATCGTGCGGCTGTATCTGGTGGAGTTGAACAACCCCGCCGAGGCCGCGAGGTTCGTCGACGAGACCCTCGACGAGGCTACGCGCAAGTACGTTCCCGCGGCCGCCAAGCCCGTTGAGGATGCGCCGGAAGCCGAGTGCACGGAACTGGGGGACTGGTACAAGGGCCTCGCGGACCAGGCCTCAACACCCGCTAGCAAGGCTGCGATGCTTGGCCACGCCCAAGCGTACTACCAGCGGTTCCTCGTGCTTCATACTGCCGCGGACCCGGGCCGCACGGCCGCCTCGCTGACGTTGAAGAGGATCGAGGACGCCCTGGCGAAGTTGGGGACGGCACCGGAGCCAAAGGCGAAGTTGGGTCAGGCGCCGGAGCCAAAGTCAAGCCCGGCCAGTGTGACTCTGGACCTAGGCAAGGGCATCACGATGAAACTGGTGCTCATCCGCCCCGGCAAGTTCGTGATGGGGTCGCCGGATTCAGAAAAGTCGGAGGTCGTGGGGGGCCGCGGTCACGGCGTAGGTCCGCAGCACGAGGTCGTGATCACCAAGGCGTTCTACATGGGCGTCACGGAAGTGACCCAGGCCCAGTACGAGGCGGTCATGCGGACGAACCCAAGCTACTTCAGGGGTCCGACGAATCCGGTGGAGCAGGTTTCCTGGACCGATGCCACGGAGTTCTGTAAGAAACTCTCCCAGAAGACCCGCATGGCCGTCCGCCTGCCGACGGAGGCCGAGTGGGAATACGCTTGCCGTGCGGGCACGGCGACGGCATTCTCCTTTGGCGATGCCGACAGGGCCCTTGGCGACTATGCATGGTACAGCGACAACAGCGGCGAGACGACGCATCCCGTCGCCCGGAAAAAGCCGAATGCCTGGGGCCTTTACGACATGCACGGGAACGTTTGTGAATGGTGCGCGGATTGGTACGGAGAGTATCCGAATGGCGCGGTGACGGACCCCCAAGGGCCGGCGTCCGGCACGTATCGCGTTTTGCGCAGCGGTTGTCGGGCCTACAATTCGACTTTCTGCCGCGCCGCGCTCCGGTTCTACTTCACCCCGGACATCCGCTCTGACTTCTACGGTTTTCGGGTGGTGGTTTCTGTTTCAGCCCCTGGACTTTGATCACACTTTGCACTTTTGCGCTTCTACACTTTGCTCCTTATGGCTGTAGCCGCAGGGTGTCCGCTTCAGACAGCCTGCGGATATTCAGAGTGCGCCGCGGCGGGTTCCGCAAGCAGCTCGCGCCCAAGCCTCG
>CAYGZE010000295.1:0-4358 GCA_964354185.1 uncultured Anaerolineales bacterium
GTTCGCGCGCGGGTTCACGGAGGTCTTCGCGCGGCAGACGTTCGGCGCGCGGGACGGCCGGCTGGCCGCCGCCATCCGGGCCCTGGGCGGGGCGAGCGAGGCCCTGAACCTGGGCGACTCGAACAACACGGTCCTGTGCGATGTGTTCCTCGCGCCGACCAGGCGGTTCCTCTTGCGCGAGCAGTGGCAGGCGAGGCGGCTCGACGCGGTCGACGCGGCCGACCTGGCGGCCCACCGGCGGGCCCTGCGGGCCCTGCGGTGGCCGAGGCCGGACCCGCGCGCGGGGCGGTTCCTGGCGGACCGGCTCGAGGAATTCGCTCTGGCGGCGCGGCTGGACGCCCTGGCGTGCGGGCGGGCGGCCGTCCTCAAGGGCCTCCGCGAGGGGCGGACGCCGCGGGCGGCGGACCTCCGGGCGCTGGCGGCCGAGACGGACGAGGTCGCGAGGGAACTGGAGCGCGTGTGGCTCCTGGGGAACCGGCCGTCGCGCCTGCGCGACAACCTGCGCGGGATGCGGCGGGCGGCGGCAGAGTATCGGACGATGATAAGTGCCTGAGTACCTGAGTGCCTGAGTACCTGAGGAAAGGCACAACAGACTGACAAGAGGCCCAGCGCGTGGCGGTGGGTCCGCGCCCAGGTCACCCAGTTACCCCGTCACCTCGTCACCCCGTTACCCCGTCACCCAGTCACCTCCGTGCCCAGGTCGCCGTCCGGCTGCCGGAAGAGGCTCAACAGGTACCCCAGGCCGAACGTGATGGCCGTGCCGATCACGATCAGCCAGGTCCAGCCGATCTGGAGTTTCCAGCCGCCGATGCCGCGCTCGGAGGCGTACATGCCCGCGGCCATGGCCACGGCGCTCGCGACCATGGCGACGACGTTCCCGCGGTCGGCCCGGCGCTTGGTCAAGAGGCCCAGCAGGAACACGCCCAGGGCGGCGCCGGCCGTGACCGTGAAGACCTGGAGGCCCACCCAGAGGATGCCCTCGAACCGGCGGCAGGGGTAGGCGATGAGGACCAGCGCCACGCCGAACGCGACCACGCCCAGGCGCGAGACCCAGAGGTAGTGGCGCTCGGAGGCGGCGCGGCGGACGAGCGGCCGGTAGATGTCCGTGACGAACGACGACGCGAGCGAGTTGAGCGGGCTGTCGATGCTCGCCAGGATGACGGCGGCCAGGACGAGCCCCTTCAGGCCGAAGGGGAGGACGTGGACCGTGAAGTACGACAGGATCTCGTCGCTGTTGGCCGGCACGGCGAGGCCCGGGTTCTGACGGTAAAAGACATAGAGAAGCGTTCCGAGGCCCAGGTAGGTGACGACGAGCGGGAGGGCGGCGGCGATCGTGCCGACGAGGGCCTTCTGGCTCGCGCGGCGGGTCTCGACCGTCAAGAGCCGCTGCATCATCTCCTGGTCGGCGCCGAAGACTGCGAGACCGACGAAAAAGGCGTTGAACGCCGCGCCCCAGAGCGTCTTGGGGTCGTTCAGGTTCCAGCCCAGGTTGAAGAGGTGAAGCCGCCCCCCTTCCTCGGCGACGCGCCACGCCTCGGCCGGGCCGCCCGCCGTGTGGGCGAGGAGGTAGCCGATGACCGCGAAGCCCGCGACGAAGAACACCGTCGCCTCGAACGCCCCCGTCCAGACGACGGCCTTGATGCCGCCGAACGCGATGAACGCGGTGCTCACGACCGTGAAGAGGACCAGGGCAACCTCCAGCGGCAGCCCCAGGATGATGGACACGGCGGAGCAGGCCACGAACAGCCGCACCCCGGACGCCAGCAGCCGCGTGATGAAAAAGAAGACCGAGCCGGCGACCTGGGTCTTGGGGCCGAACCGGTGGCGGAGGAACTCATAGATGGTCGTACACTTGTACTTGTAAAACGCGGGGATGAAGAGGAACGCGATGAGGACCTTGGCGGCGGCCGACCCGATGAAAAACTGGAGGTAGAACCAGTTCTCGGCGTAGCCGCGCGCGGGGACGGCCACGATGGTCATCGCGCTGATCTCGGTCGCGACGAACGAGAGGCACGCGATGAAGGTGGGGACGCGGCGACCGCCGAGGAAGAAGTCGGCGGTGTCCCGCTCGCGGCGGCCGCTGAGGTACGCGATGAGGAGGAGGCCCGCCACGGCCGCGGCGACCACCACGAGGTCGAGCGCCCCGAGCGCCCCGACGAGTTGGCCGACGGCCGGCGCGTCGCTCATGGGCCGCGGCCCCCGACGGCGCCGCGGAGCGAACCGCCCGCCCCCGCGAGGAGGCGCGCGGCCCGCGCGCGGCCGACGCCCAGAAGGTGCATGGCGATGGCGACCTTGGCGGCCCCGCCCGCGCGGCGAAGAAGCGCCCGCGCCCGCGGCCGCGCCAGGCCCGTCACCTGCATGACGATGCGCTCGGCGCGGTCGCGGAGTTTCGCGTTCGTCGCCCGCAGGTCGACCATCAGGTTGCCGTAGACCTTGCCCAGGCGGATCATGGCCGCCGTGGTGAGCGTGTTGAGGACGAGTTTCGTGGCGGTGCCGGCCTTCAGGCGCGTCGAGCCGGTGACGGCCTCGGGCCCGACGACGGGGACGATGACGACGTCGGCGCGGATGCGGCGGGCAACCTCCGGGGCGCACGTGACGAAGATCGTGCGGGCGCCGCGGGCGCGGGCGCGGCGGACGGCCCCGCGGACGAACGGCGTCAGACCGCACGCCGCGATGCCGCAGACCACGTCGCGCGGGCCGACGCGGCGGCGGTCGACGGCGGCGGCGCCGCCGGACTCACGGTCCTCGGCGCCCTCGGCCGAGCGCACCAGGGCGCGGCGGCCGCCCGCGATGATCCCCTGCACCATCGCCGGCGCGACGCCGAACGTGGGCGGGCACTCGGACGCGTCCAGGACGCCCAGGCGCCCGCTCGTGCCGGCCCCGACGTAGAAGAGGCGGCCGCCGCGGCGGAACCCCTCGACCACGAGGTCCACGGCCCGGGCGATGCGGCAGCGCTCGAGTCCGACGGCCGGCGCGACGCGCCGGTCCTCGGCGTGGATGGCGTCGACGATGCCCAGCGTCGAGCGGCGGTCGATGTCGCGCGTGCGCGGGTTTCGCTTCTCGGTCGTCAGGTGCGCGCGGTCCTTCATCGCGATCCGGGCACCACCTTTCCGAGAACGACGGGCCGCCGGGCCCCCGTGGCCGACGGGACGTTGTTCGCCGTGCCGCGCACCGCCGCGTAGGCCAGGATGGCGAACGAGACGGCCTCCTTGGCGTCGGCGCTCAGGCCGAGCGCATCGGTGACGAGGACGCGGGCCGGGCGCAGGGCCTCGCCCAGGTGCGCGACGAGCGTCGGGTTCCGCGCCCCGCCGCCGCAGAGGATCACCTCGTCGATCCCGCGCGGCAGGAAGCGGCGGTAGGCGTCGGCGATGCTCGCGGCGGTGAAGGCGGTGAGCGTGGCGACGAAATCCGCGGCGCCGAGTCGCCGGCGCGCCCGGCGCCAGAGCGCGTCCGTCAGGGGCGCGCCGAAGGTCTCGCGGCCGGTCGATTTCGGCGGCCGCCGCGCCAGGTACGGATGGCGCAGGAGTTCCCCGAGGAGGCGCTCATCGACGCGCCCGCGCGCGGCGATGCGGCCGCCGGCGTCGTAGCGTGCCCTGCCCCGCGTGGCCAGGTGCGCGGCCCGGTCGATCATCATGTTGCCCGGCCCTGTGTCGAAGGCAACGACGTCGGCCAGGGCCGCGCCGGGCGGCAGCCACGTCACGTTCGCGATGCCGCCCAGGTTCTGGATGGCGCGGCCGCGGCGCGGGTGGCGGAAGAGGACCCAGTCGGCATACGGGACCAGCGGCGCGCCGGAGCCGCCGGCGGCCACGTCGCGCGGGCGGAAGTCGGCGACGGTGGTGATGCCCGTCCGCTCGGCGATGACCGAGGGCTCGCCGATCTGGAGCGTCGAGCGCACGCGCCGCCCGCGGAAGCGCCGGCCCTCGGGCAGGTGGCGGATCGTCTGGCCGTGCGAGCCCACCAGGTCGATCGACCCCAGGTGGATGCCGCTCCGCGCCGCCAGGCGCGCGAGGGCCGACGCGAAGACCTCGCCCAGGACGAAGTTCAGGTGGCAAACCTCATCGACGCGGACGGGAGCGTCGCCGCCGAGCCGAAGAACCTGGCGCCGCAGGGCCTCCGGATAGGGGTACGTCGCGAACGCGAGGACGCGGGCCCGCCGGCCGTCCAGGTCGACGATGGCCGCGTCCACGCCGTCGGCCGACGTGCCGGACATCAGGCCCGCCACGCGCAAGCGCCGGCGGGCCGCCAGCCGAGCGATGGGGTTCCCCACGAGCGCGGCCCTCGGGCAGGCGCCCCGCGCCCGCCGTTCCCCTGACGGACGCGGTTATAAACGACCGGGCCCCGCGCGACAAGCGATTTGC
>CAYGZE010000295.1:4458-6242 GCA_964354185.1 uncultured Anaerolineales bacterium
TTCCCCTGACGGACGCGGTTATAAACGACCGGGCCCCGCGCGACAAGCGATTTGCCGGCGCGTAGAGCGCGGCGGGTCCGGAGACCCGCCGCGCAAAGCCCGCGCGGAGAGCACTGGCGGGCAAGCCGCCAGTGGCACCCGGCGCATCATCCTCTTGGCGTAGTCGAAACCGCCCCGCGGCTTCCGCCGCGGGCTCCAACGACAACTCCTCAGGCCTTCGGGTTCTCGACGCGGCCCATGAACAGGATCGCGCCGGACTGGAGGTCGCGAATCAGGAAGAGGAACGGGTGGTCCGCCCGGAAGACGACCGGCTGGTCCGGCGGCGCCGCCGAGCCCATCATGACGACGGCCGTGGCGGCCGCCGCCTCCGTCCCCGCCTCGTTCACGTCGACATACGCCTTGTGGATGACATCGCCGATCCAGAGGGGCTCCTTGCCGGCGTTCATCGTGCTGAAGTCGGCCTTGGTCGCGTCGAAGGCCGTCGGCATGCCCATGGCGGCCAGGGTCTTCCCGAGCATGCACTGCGCCGTCACCTTGAACTTCGGCAGGGTCACATCGACGCGGGCGTGCTTCAGGCCGCCGATCCACCCGTCGAGCCGCGCGGCCGTGAGCGACTGTTCCACCTTCCCCAGGCCGCCGACCGTCTTCGGCAGCAGGATCGTCATCGAGACCGCGAATTTCTCGTAGGGCATGTCGAGGACCTGGACGTCGCCCTCCTCCAGGTACCCGTAGCCGTGGACCTGGTGCATCAGGGGCACGGTCACCTTGGTCCCGTTGCCAGCCTGGAACGGCCCGTCCTTGGTGTTCTCCTTCTTGAAGGCCTCGGCCCAGGCGGCCTTGAAGTAGATGGCGTTGGTGAGGACGAGGCGCGTCAGGGGCGTCAGTCCGCCGGGCGGGATGAGGTCCTTGATCTTCTCCTGGGTCTCCTTCTCGGCCCAGGCGTTGATGGTCTTGCGGGCGCCGTCGGTGTCCTTCTGGAAGTCGACCTCGCTGAGGCCGGCGCCGAAGGAGGCCTTGAGAGACACCAGGAAGTCGGGCACGAAGCCGTACCCCGTCTGGCCCCACAGGGCGTTGGCGGTGCTCAGTTTGAAGCCGCGCTCCTCCCCGCCCTCGTTGATCGCCTTGATGAGGGCGGCGTAGCCCGCGCAGACCTTGGCGGGGTCGGCGTCGAGGTGCAGGACGGCGGCCATCTCCTCGGCCGTCTTGGCCTTGGCGCCGGTGTAGGTCATCGCCAGCGCGCTCGAGATGCTGTAAGGCGAGAAGAAGAGGTTGCCCTTTTCGGCCCGGAGTTTGGCGTACAGGTCGGTGGCAAAGGCGTTGTTCGCCTGGACCACCGCCGCCTGCTCGGGCGGGCCCTCGGCCTTGCGGGCGGCCAAGGCCGGCCCTCCCGTCGCCAGGATGCCGCCGACCACCATCAGAACCGCCGCGCCCAAGACCCCCAACCGCATCGTCTCCACGAGTGTCCCTCCTTACCCAGTTTCGGGGCCCATCCGGCCCGTCGGCAGATTAGACGCGGCGGGCGGCCGGCGGTTCCCCGGGCCGCGGCGGGTCTCCGTCCGTGTCTGGCGTGCCTGGCAAGTTGCCATCGGCGGGTGCCACGGTTGCGCTGTCCGCAACCGTGCCGCCTCGGACGCCCACGGCTGCACACGGCGCAGCCGTGGCATCCCTCGTCTCACCTGCGCTAGGCCGTCGCGGGCGCGGCGCCGAGGGCCTGGAGGATGCCGCGGGCCTTGTCCAGGGTCTCCTCGTACTCGAGGTCGGGCCGGCTGTCGGCCACGATGCCG
>CAYGZE010000296.1:0-6163 GCA_964354185.1 uncultured Anaerolineales bacterium
ATCGGCGTGGCCAAGTTCGACAGCGTGGTCGACGTGCAATTGCTGGAACACTGCCTGCGCGAGGACCTGAACAAGCGCGCCCCGCGCGTGATGGGCGTCCTGCGGCCGTTGCGGGTGGTCATCGAGAACTACCCGGAAGGCGAGGCCGAGGAACTCCAGGCCGTCAACAATCCCGAGGACCCCGCGGCGGGCACGCGGCGCGTGCCGTTCGGGCGGGTCCTTTACATCGAGCGCGATGATTTTATGGAAGACCCGCCCAAGCAGTTCTTCCGCCTGGCCCCGGGCCGCGAGGTGCGACTGCGGTACGCCTACTTCATCCGCTGTACGGGCGCGACCAAGGACCCCAAGACGGGCGAGGTCGTCGAGTTGCGCTGCACCTACGACCCGGCGACGCGCGGCGGCGACGCCCCCGACGGCCGCAAGGTCAAGGCGACCCTGCACTGGGTCTCGGCCGCCCACGCCCTGGGGGCCGAGGTCCGCCTGTACGATCACCTGTTCACGAAGCCCGACCCGGACGACGCCCCCGAGGGGCAGGACTGGACGGCTAACCTGAACCCCGCGTCGCTCGAAGTGCTCTTGGGCTGCAAGGTCGAGCCGAGCCTGGCCGCGGCCGCGCCGGGGGCGCGCGTCCAGTTCGAGCGCCTCGGCTACTTCTGCGTGGACCCCGACTCGGCGCCCGGCCGCCCGGTCTTCAACCGCACCGTGACCCTCAAGGACGCCTGGGCCAAGGTCCAGAAGGCCGAGGGGAAGGGCGGGTAGGGGGGTTGGCGGCGTGGGGCCCTCGGCGCCTTCCGTGGCATGGCGTGTCCGGCGAATGCCCAGGAGGACGGCCCGCATGATGACCGAATCACAGACGCGCTCGGGCGGGGCCGCCGTCCTGCCCGCGCAGGGCCGGTCGGCCCGCGCCCGGGGCCGCCGCTTCTTTCTCGTGGGGGTACTCGCGATGGCGCTTGCTCGGCCCGCCCTTGCCCTGTCGCCGACGCCCGAGGAGATGACGCTGCTGGGCCGGTGGGTGGCCGCCAAGTTCGAGCCGCCGCCCGCGGCCCCGAAGGTCGAGCCGGGCCTCCTGGTCCTCGCGAACCACGACCCCGTCCTCCGCAACGCGCGCGGCCCCGCGCCCATGCACATCGCCGACAAGGAGTACACGCGCGGCCTCTACTGCCACGCCGTCAGCAAGGTCGTCGTGCGGCTGCCGGGGCCGGGCAAGACGTTCACGGCCGTCGTCGGCATCGACTCGAACGACGACACGCGCGGCGGCAAGGGCAGCGTCGTCTTCTCCGTGACGGTGGGCGGCAAGGAGGCGCTGAAGTCGGGCGTCCTGCACGAGGGGATGGCGGGCGTTCCCGTGTCCGTGGACCTCGGCGGGGCGACCGAGTTCGTCCTCGACATCGGCGACGCGGGCGACGGCATCTCGTGCGACCAGTCCGACTGGGCCGACGCGAAGGTCGAACTCGCGGACGGGAAGACCCTCTGGCTCGGCAACCTGCCGCTGCTCGAATCGCCGGGCGCGATGTTCGACGCGGAACCGCCGTTCTCGTTCACCTACGGCGGCAAGCCGTCCGGCGAACTCCTGAAGACCTGGGACCTCCAGCGCTCCTCGCGCCGGCTCGACGACCAGCGGACCGAGCGCACGCTCGTCTGGACCGACCCTCGGACGGGCCTCGCCGTGCGGTGCGCGGCCGTCGAGTACCACGATTTCCCCACGGTGGAGTGGACGCTCTACTTCAAGAACACGGGGGCGGCCGACACGCCGATCCTGGAGGACATCCAGGCCATCGACGTGCGTCTCGAGCGGACGGGCGGGGGCGAGTTCGTCCTTTATCACAGCACGGGCAGCCCGTGTACCGCCGGCGATTTTCAGCCGCACGAGACGCCCCTCGGCCCCAAGGCAGCGGCGCGGATCACCACGTCCGGCGGCCGCCCGACCAACAGCGACATGCCCTACTTCAACGTCGCGTGGCCGGGCGCCGGCGCCATCGTGGTCCTCGGCTGGCCCGGCCAGTGGGCCGCACGGTTCACCCGCGACGAGGCCAAGGCCCTGCGGGTCCAGGGCGGCCAGGAACTCACGCGGTTCAAACTCCTTCCCGGCGAGGAGGTGCGGACGCCGCTGGCGCTCCTCCAGTTCTGGACGGGCGACCGGATCCGGTCGCAGAACGTCTGGCGCCGCTGGATGCTCGCCCACGGCATGCCCCGGCCCGGCGGCAACCTGCCGCCCCCGCAGATGGCCGCGTGCAGTTCCCACCAGTTCGGCGAGATGATCCACGCCAATACGGAGAACCAGAAACTCTTCGTCGACCGCTACCTCCAGGAGGGCCTCCGCCTCGACTACTGGTGGATGGACGCCGGCTGGTACTGGAACAAGACCGGCTGGCCTAACACGGGCACCTGGGAGGTGGACACGGACCGCTTCCCCGGCGGCCTGCGCGTCATCAGCGATCACGCCCACTCGAAGGGCGTCAAGATCATCGTCTGGTTCGAGCCCGAGCGGGTCACGGCGGGCACCTGGCTGGCGGACCAGCACCCGGAGTGGGTCCTCGGCGGAAAGGACGGCGGGCTGCTCGCCCTCGGCGACCCCGAGGCCCGCCGGTGGCTGACCGATCACGTGGACAAACTTCTTACCGAGCAGGGCATCGACCTCTACCGCCAGGACTTCAACATGGACCCGCTGGGCCACTGGCGCGGGAATGATGCGCCCGACCGTCAGGGCATCACGGAGATCCGCCACGTCGAGGGGTACCTGGCCTACTGGGACGAGTTGCGGCGGCGCCATCCGAACATGTTGATCGACACGTGCGCGAGCGGCGGCCGGCGGCTGGACCTCGAGACCCTGCGCCGGGCCGTGCCGCTCCTGCGCAGCGACTACATTATGGAGCCGGTCGGCAACCAGTGCCACACCTACGGCCTCGCGTTCTGGTCGCCGTTCCAGGGCACGGGGGGCGGCTCGGGCGAGATCAACGCCTACCTGCTTCGCAGCATCCTGTGCCTCGGCTTCAACGCGTGCTTCGACGTCCGCCGCAAGGACCTGGACTATGACCTGATCCGCCGCCTCGTGGGCGAGTGGCGCCGGTTCGCCCCCTGCTTCTACGGCGACTACTATCCGCTCACGCCCTACAGCCTGGCCCAGGACGTCTGGATGGCCTGGCAGTTCGACCGGCCGGACCTCGGCGAAGGGATGATCCAGGTCTTTCGCCGCGCGGAGAGCCCCTACGAGAGCGCCCGCTTCCGCCTCGGGGGCCTGGAGAACGACGCCCGCTACACCCTCACGAACCTCGACGTCGAGGGGACTACGGAGATGACCGGCCGTGACCTCATAGAGAAGGGCCTCCTCGTCTCCGTCACGGAGCGGCCGGCCGCAGTCATCATCACCTACAAGCGCGCGAAGTAAGGCACGGCTCCGGCTTGAATCTAACGTGACTGGTCGAGATCCCCCACTACCCTGGCAACCGCTTTGCTCAGCGGCTCAACATGGAGGCTTGATCTCGCGGCATCAACTGCATTGCCCAGTGCGGCCACCAGACGCTCTGCCTCTCTGCCGGATTCTTCCCCTTTGAGAACGCTCTTATAGACCTTTACATAAGCAACGCACTCATCTATCACGGGCTCCGGCAGGAGAAGGGCCCACTCCGAGAACAGAACTGCGTGATGCAGGTAGGCGGTAGTGGCGAGGCTGCGAAGTTCCTCTCGCCCCGCCTCTTGCCCGACATCGCTCCGATGCGCAACAGCAAACTGCCACACGGTCGCATGGAATCTGCTCAGGCTTCTGAGCACTATCCGGCAGGCTTTGACCTGCTCCTCGAAGACCTTCTGCCTCAGGCTGGCAGAGCGTTCTATGTAAGCTAGGATAGTGGTCATGGCTGCCACCACCAAACCGCCAAATCCGATAGCGAAAGAGTAGCAGTCCATTTCAGTCTCCCCCTGCGATCATGTGCGTGCGGGACGGGTTCGGTGCGCGGGTGACACCGCTTGCGGTCTGCCGCAGGGTGTGTGTTTGTTAGCGAATCTGGCTGACAACTAACGGTGGCGCACACCCCGTTGGCGTCACGGCGCCTGGACCTTGTCCTTCAGCGCCGCCGGCAGGTCGCGGTAGAAGGCGATGTCGTCGACCAGGAACGCCGCCTTCTCGTGCTTCGTGCTCGTGCAGAACCGGAAGGCCGTCAACGCCATCGGCCGCGCGGGCCGGCCCGCCTTCTCGTAGGCGTCGTCGCCCTCGATGCCGGGTTCCAGTTTCCCGAGGTCCAGGGCGACCCACTTCCACCCGCCGGCCGCCGTGTGCAGGTACGCGGTGAAGCCGAAGTGCGGCTGGTCGCGCCGGCCGCGCGGGTCCGGCAGCGTCTTCAGCGTCAGCACGACCTCCATCTCGCGGTCGGCCTTCATCCGGAGCGCCAGGTATCGGTACGGCGCCAGGTCGACGTTCGCCGCGGGCGGCGCGGTCCAGACGACCCGCTGCTTGCCGTACTCGCCCCAGTCCTCCTCGTCGGCGGCGGCGAAGTCGATCTTGACGACGTTGTCGGCCCCGTCCTTGGCGTACGAGGCCGCCTTGGCCCAGCGGCTGCCCAGGAGCGCCGGGTCCTCGGCGTTGTCGAACACCCACGTCCCGGGGCCGGTCGTCGTGACGGGAGGCGCCGGCTCGGCCGGGGGCGGCGTCTCGGGGATCGCGGGCGGCTTGGGCGCCGGTTCGTCCGGCGTCGGTGGCGCGGGCGGCGTCGGCGGCGCGGCACCGCCCTGGCCGGTCAGGCTCGCGCTGTCGCCGCGCCCCTCGATCACGTCGACCACGCGCTGGCAGAAGAGCGGCGCGACCCGCTTCGAGAACGTCTCGTTCGGATGGGAGTCTCCCTGGGCGCAGGCGGTCTTCAGGTACAGGTCGCCCTCCGTCTCGAGGCGGTAGAAGTCCCAGACGTAGATGTTGTCGCCCTTCTCGTCCCACTCGGTGCGGACCCAATCGAAGAAGGCCTTGGCCCGCCGGGCCGAGGCCTCGTCGACGTCGCTCTTCACCTGGGCCGCGCCGGTCCA
Organism: uncultured Anaerolineales bacterium; assembly: GCA_964354185.1. GTDB lineage: Bacteria > Planctomycetota > Phycisphaerae > FEN-1346 > FEN-1346 > CAYGZE01. The sequence goes on from CAYGZE010000296.1 coordinate 5,011, forward strand.
GACGATGAACCGCACCTTGGGGAACTCCCGCATCTTCTTCTTCAGGGCCGCGTACTGGAGTTTGTAGTTCGCGAGGCGCTTGTCCTCCGACGCCACATCGGCCGCCCCGTCGTCGGCGTCGATGTTCGAGACCGGGAAGCAGTGCTTGAGGACGATCACGTCATACTTGGGCGTGAGCATCTCCAGGGTCGGCTCGCCCTTGAAGGGCTTGGCCCCGGCGTTCTTCACCCAGATGTTCCAGTAGTCGTAGGGGTAGTTGGCCCAGCCGTAGGGCGACTCCTTGGGGAAGGGCTGCTCGGTGATGGCGTACTGCGTCTTGTGGGCGGCGTTGTAGGCCTCGAACCAGTCGGCCACGCCGCCGTTCCAGATGCACTCGCCCGTGCTGTGGTGGAGGAAGAGGATCCGCGCGCCCCCGGTCGCGGGCTTCTGGGGGGGAGGCGCGGCCTCGCCGCCGCCGCACGACGCGGCAGCGAAGAGGAGGGCGGCCAGGGCCGCGACGGCGAGGGCACGGACGGATCGGTTTCTCATCGGACGGTCTCCTGACATGGGGCCCCCTGAGGCGGCCGCTGGCTCTTGCCAGCATTATACCGGCGCGGGCCCCGAGGCACACCGCCAAACCGCCAGTCCGCGAAGGCGCCAGAATCCCGCGCCTGCCGCGCGGCCCCGCGCCACAGGGCAGGCGCCGCGGCAGGGGCGTCCGCGGCCATGCGGCGAGGGGCGCGTCCGGGAAAACGGTTGCCTGCCGCCGCCCAGCCCGCTACCATTCCCGACGTGGCGAATCGGGCAACGGAGGTGAGGCCATGGCGAAAGCGAAGACGTTTGTGGCGAAGCGGTCCGACAAGTTCGCGTTCGGCGTCTGGTGCGTGATGAACCGCGGGGCCGACCCGTTCGGGACGACCACGCGCCCGCCGGTCAGCGGCCTCGAGGCCGTCCGCGGCCTGGGCGAGCGCGGCGTCTACGGGTTCGAGTACCACGACAACGACCTCTGGCCCATCAACGCCGGCCCGGCTGCCGTCCGCCGCGCCGTCGCCGACACCCGGAAGGTCATGAAGCAGACCGGCATCCGATGCACGGCCGCCACGACCAACCTGTTCTACCACCCCGTGTTCAAGGACGGCGCGTTCACGAGCCACGACCCGCGCGTCCGCGCCTA
>CAYGZE010000297.1:0-6098 GCA_964354185.1 uncultured Anaerolineales bacterium
GTCGAGAACTTGTAGCCGCGGCGGTACTCGTACTTGTCGACCGCCCGCATGAGGCCCGTGTTCCCCTCCTGGATGAGGTCGAGGAACGAGAGGCCGCGGTTCCGGTACTTCTTGGCGATCGAGACCACCAGCCGCAGGTTCCCCCCCGACAGTTTCCGCTTGGCGTCCTCGTACTCGCCGAAGCACAGGTGGATGCGGGCGATGCGGTCCGCGAGTTCCCTCGCGCTTTCGCCCGCGAGGCGCTGGAGGCCCTGCGACTCCTCGGTGAGGGCGGCGGCCTCGGCGGCGCCCTCGGGGCTGTCGGCCATCTCCTCGAGGCTGCGGTCGATCTCGGCGAGTTTCAGGTGGATGCTCGCCAGTTTCTTCATGATGGCTTGGATCTTCGACGTCCGGAGGCTCAGTTCCTCCAGGAGTTGGACGCACTTCTGGCGCCGGATGCGCATGCGGCGGCGGACGGCCTCGCGGTGCTCGTCGGCCTTGGGGTCGTCCTCCCAGGCCTCGTAGTCGCGCTGGTTGATCCCGAGCAGTCTCTCGGCGGTGGCCAGGTTCTCGGGCGCCCGCTTCTGGATCGTGTTCTTGGCGAGGTTCTCGGAGATGCAGATCTTCATCGTCCGGTCGAAGGGCAGGTCGCCGGACTGGACCTGGCGCAGGATGGTGATCGCGCTGGAGATGGCGAAGTCGCTCGAGAGGACCTTGCGGCGGAACTGCTTGCGCGTCAGTTCGATGCGCTTCGCCAGGAAGATCTCCTGGTCGCGCGTGAGGAGCGGGATTTCGCCCATCTGCGTCAGGTACATCCGCACCGGGTCGTCGATCCGCCGCTGCGTCTCGGCCTCGGTGGGCAGGGCGACCGCCGCGGGCCCCTTGGCGCGGTCGGCCTCCCAGTCGGCGGCCTCGGGGGCGTCGGCCGGGCGCTCCGCCAGCCGCCGGGCCGCCATCTCCGCCTCGTCCACCAGTTCCACGCCCAGTTCGTCCAGCGCCATCAGGATGCGGTCCAACCGCTCCGGGCTCACGAGGTCGTCCGGCAGGCTCTCGTTCATCTCCTCGTACGTCAGATACCCGCGCTCTTTGCCGCGATCGATGAGCGCCTGGATCTGCTGTTCCGCGGAGACGACGCCTTGTCGTTTCAGATCCGCCATCGCATCCCCAACCCGTCCGGCCCGCCCGCCCGCGCGGGCCCGGCGGGGCCGGACACCTCGCCTATCTTCTTGTACGCCGTCGCTGCGGCCGTTCCCGTTACGTTCCCGGCGCGGGCCGCTGCCTCAGGCCCGGCGGCAGGAACCCCTGCCGCTGCTTCCGCGCCTCCGCGAAGTCGCGGAGGGCCTGCGTGTCGTCCCCGGCGCTCTGGCGGGCCGCTTGCCCGCGGGCCGCCAACTCCTCCTCTTTCTGCATCTCCTTCAGGTCCGCCAAGGCTTCGTCCAGCATATGGCCCAAAGGCCCCGGGCCCGTGTCGGCCTCGTTTCGGCGGGTCTGGATCCCTTCGCCGCCCTCAAACAACTCGACCGCCAGGCTCGCGATCCGCTCGTCCTCCAGGGCGAGCACCACACTCTCAATATCGCCGTCGCGGCACGACTTATTCGCCGCAATCGCCTGGTACAACTCGCGAAATCCTTCGTCCTCCACGCGCTCGGGCGGCACGGCCGCCAGGGCCTCCTTGATCCGCGACGGCCGGCACACCAAGGCCGTTACGAGTTCCCGCTCTTTCGTCCAGCGTCGGCCTTTCGCCGCCGGGGTCGGCAGGTCCACCTGCGGGTCGGCCCCGGCGGCGGACCGGCCGGCCTGGCGCCGGACCCGCCGAAGTTCCGTCCGCAGCGCCTCCTCGCTCAGCCCGAGCGTGTGGCTGATGTGACCCAGGAGCAGGTCACGCCGCACGCCCGGCTCGCCGCCGACGAGCGCGCCCTGCTTGGCGAGGCTGGCGAGCATCGCGTCCAGGGCCCGCCTCTGGGCCGCCGGACTCGTGGCCGCCTGGAACTCCTCGCGCACGAGGTCCCACTTGTAGTCGATCGCGTCCTTCGCCGCGGCGAGGAGCGCGCGAAAACCTTCCGCCCCCCGGTCGCGGCACACGTCAAAGGGGTCTTTCCCCTCGCAAATCGTCGCCACGCAGATACGGACGTCCTCGCCGAGGAAAAGTTCCATGCCTCGGTCGGCCGCCCGCCGCCCCGCCAGGTCGCTGTCGAAGACCAGGACGACCTCGTCGGCGTAACGCCTCAGCGCCCGCACGTGTTCGCTCGTCAGGGCGGTGCCGAGCGTCGCCACGACGTTCCCGACGCCGACCTGGTGCGGCATGATGACGTCGAAATATCCTTCGACGACCACCACCCGCCGCTCGGCCTCGATCGCCTGGCGGGCCTGCGGCAAGCCGTAGAGCGCCTCTCCTTTATGGAACAGCGCCGTCTCCGGCGAGTTCAGGTACTTCGGTTCCTCGTCCTTGAGGACGCGGCCGCCGAACCCGATCGGCCGGCTCAGGGGGTCCAGGATCGGGAACACGAGGCGACCCCGGAACCGGTCGTAATGGCCGCCGCCCTCGCGCTCCATCACGAGGCCGGCCGCCGCCAAGAGCGCCACGGGCACGTTGTCCCGGGCCGCGGCCTTCAGGAGGCCGTCCCAGGCGTCCGGTGCGAGGCCGACCCGGAACGTCCGGGCCGTCGCGTCCGTGATGCCGCGCGACTCCAGGTACCCGCGGCCGGGCGCCCCGAGCGTCGGATGCTGGAGCATCCGCTCGAAGAACCCGGTCGCCCAGTCCAGGACGTCCCGGACCTCGCGCCGGGCCCGCGCCTGGGTGTTGTCACCCCCGCGGCTCTTGAGTTCGATTCCCGCCCGTTCGGCGAGGATCCGGATGGCCTCGGGGAACGTCACGTTCTCCTTGGCCATGACAAAGTTGAACACGCTGCCGCCGCGCCCGCACCCGAAGCACTTGAAGATCTGCTTCGCCGGGCTGACGGTGAAGGAGGGTGTCTTCTCGGCGTGAAACGGGCACAGGGCCTTGTAGTCCTTGCCCGCGCGTTTCAGCGGGAAGTAGGAGGACACCACCTCCACGATGTCGTTGGCGCGCGCAACCTCGCTCAGGATGTCGTCCGAGTAGAGTCCCGACAAAACGCCGACCAGCCCCCTCACGTTCCCGCGGTCGTCTCGCCGAAGGGATTTCTCCCCCTTCTTCGAGTACTATACAGCAGACTGAATGGAAAGTCAAGCCCCGCCGACACTCCGTTCGGAGTGTGGCCCCCGTGGAGCCCATGTCAGGGCCTCTCCCAGGCGCCCGCGCGGCCTCGGAGGGGCCTTCCCGCCCTCCTCAACCCCCCTCAAGCCCCAGCGGGCCCCTCTTTTCTTGACCCGGGGGGCGGGGGGCCTTATCATGCCGCCCTTCAAGGCCAGGGGACCCGTCGCGGGGCGGGGCCAAGTCGCCGCGGCGGGAGGCCCGCCCGGAGCCCCCAGAGGAGTTGCACGTGGCGAACGAACAGGACCGGATGGAGCAGATCGTCTCCCTGGCCAAGCGCCGGGGGTTCATCTTTCCGTCGAGCGAGATCTACGGCGGCATCAACGGCTTCTGGGACTACGGGCCCCTGGGCGTGGAACTGAAGCGCAATATCAAGGAGGCGTGGTGGCAGGACGTCGTGCGGAGCCGCTCGGACATCGTCGGCCTCGACTGCTCGATCATCATGAACCCGAAGGTGTGGGAGGCGAGCGGCCACGTCACGGGCTTCAACGATCCGATGGTCGAGTGCAAGCAGTGCAAGGCACGGTTCCGCGCGGACCAGGTATACGTGGTGCGGTACGTTCAACATGCCCCGCCGGCCGGCAGTACGCCCCGTTCGGTTGCACACACACTTGTTGCCTCAAGCGAGGAGGACGCCCGTAAGAGTGACAGCCTGACGCGGCACGAGGCAAGTTACCTGGGGACGTACTTAGACCCCGATGTGCACGACTATAAGACTTACTGCTCCAGCCAAGGCCCCGGTAGCGGGATTGCCTGCCCCAACTGCGGCAGCGCGGGGACGCTCATGGAGCCCAGGCAGTTCAACCTGATGTTCAAGAGCCACGCCGGGGCCATGGAGGACTCGGCGTCGCTGGTGTACCTCCGGCCGGAGACGGCCCAGGGCATCTTCGCGAACTACAAGAACGTCCTCGACACATCGCGCCTGAAGGTCCCCTTCGGCATCGCGCAGATCGGGAAGGCGTTCCGCAACGAGATCAACCCGCGCAACTTCACCTTCCGCACCCGCGAGTTCGAGCAGATGGAGATCGAGTTCTTCTGCCACCCGAACGAGGCGGACAAGTGGTACGAGTATTGGCGCGACGCGCGGTTCCAGTGGTACGTCGGCCTGGGCCTGAAGAGCGAGCGGTTGCGCCTCCGGAACCACGAGAAGGACGAACTCGCCCACTACGCCCGGGCGTGCGCCGATATCGAGTACGCGTTCCCGTTCGGCACGTCGGAACTCGAGGGCATCGCCAACCGGACCGACTTCGACCTCTCGCAGCACCAGAAGTTCTCCGGCCGCGACATGACCTACTTCGACGACGAGACGAAGGAGCGCTACATCCCGTACGTCATCGAGCCCTCGGGCGGCGTGGACCGGGCATTGCTCGCCTTCCTCTGCGAGGCGTACTCGGAAGACGAGGCGCCCGACGAGAACGGGAAGCCCCAGAAGCGGACGGTCCTTCGGTTCCATCCGCGCCTGGCGCCGATCAAGGTCGCCATCTTCCCCTTGGTCAAGAAGGACGGGATGCCCGAGAAGGCGCGGGCCATCTTCGACGCGTGCAGCAGGCACCTGGCGGCGTTCTACGACGAGAAGGGGGCGGTCGGCCGCCGCTACCGCCGCCAGGACGAGGCCGGGACGCCGTTCTGCGTCACGGTGGACGGCCAGACGGCGCAGGACGGGACCGTCACCGTCCGCGACCGCGACACGATGGTCCAGAGCCGCATCCCCGCGGAGGGGGTCCTGGCCTACGTCCAGGAGCGGCTCTGAAGGCGCAACGCCTGTGGCACCCGGCGGAGGGGCAGGAAGGCGCCATGACCAACGAGCAATGTCAAGCGGAGGTGGCTCCGTGACGAGGTGACTCCGTACTAGGTGACTGGGTCACTTCGTCACCCAGTCACCCCGTCACCCAGTTACCCAGTCAGGATCACGGCGAGGTCCTTCGCTGCGCTCAGGATGACAAACGGTGCCTTCCGCCGGGTCGCCGGTGATGGTCCGATAATGGCCGCACGCGCGCCATTTTGCCTCAAGGGGCCCCGCGGCCGGGGCCGATGGTACGGATGATGCAGCCGGGGCGGCCGGCAAGGGGGAGTGTGTCTCCCGCGCTCCCCGTATTGGGAAGGAGACTTCCGCGTGGGCCGTGCCCTGCTCGTGGCGGCGGCGCTCGGGACCGTTTGCGCGGCCGGATGCGCGCCGACGGCCCAGCGCAATCCGCGGGCCTACTTCGACCGGGGCTATGCGGCCTTCGAGCAGGGCCAGTGGCAGGCCGCCTCGGACGACTTCACGCGGTACCTGCGGCTGGACCCGTCGTCGTCCCACCGCGGCGAGGTCTACTACTACCGCGGCCTGGCGGGGGTGCGGCTGGGCAGGCGGGCCGGGGCCAAGGACGACTTCAAGCGGGCCCTGGCCGCCGCGCCGGAACCGCGGATCGCGGCCTACGCCAGGGCTGCCCTCGGCAACCTCTATTACGAGGAGGGCGACGACGCGAATGCGGTGGCCACCTACGCGCCGCTCATCCGCCAGGGGAGCGGCGACGTGCCGCTCGAGAAGGTCATCCTCCGGACGGCCGTCAGCCTCCAGCGGCTGGGGAAGTGGCCGATGGCCGACGCGTACCTGGCCTACGTGATGCAGAACTACTCGCGGACGCCGGAGGCGACGGAGGCGCGGCGGCGGTATCGCGTCTCCTCGTTCTGCGTTCAGACGGGGGCCTACGCGTCGGTGGCCCTGGCGCGGTCGGAGGCCGAGCGCCTGCGGCGGGCGGGCTATGCCCCGCGCGTCGGGCGCGTCGTCTCGGGCGGGCGGCCGCTGCACACGGTCCAGGTCGGGTCGGCCAAGACGTATGCCGAGGCGAGCGCGCTGGCGGCGCGGCTGCACGGCGCCGGGTTCTCGGCGCTGATCGTTCCGTAA
>CAYGZE010000298.1:0-6066 GCA_964354185.1 uncultured Anaerolineales bacterium
TTCCAGTAGACGATGTTCCGCTCGAACGTGAAGGACGTGTGCGTCTCCGGCCGGGTCCGCTGGATCTGGCCGACCGTCGCGAAGGCGAAGATGTTGTTCCGCAGCACGTTGTCCTTACCGTAGTGCTGGTGAAACCCGCCCGTCTTGGTCCGGTAGACGACGTTGTTCTCGAGGAGGATGCCGGTCGATCCCTCGTCCGTGTACAGGCCCCAGCCGCCGTAGCCGTAGGACTGCACGTCGTGGATGACGTTGCTGCGGAGGACGGTCCCCGGCGAGACGCCCAGGGTGTAGATGCCGCCCATGTCGGAGAGGAGCCCCTGGCCGAGGTCGTGGATGTGGTTCGCCTCGACGCAGTTGTTCGTGCTCACGCTCTCGCCATAGCCCCAGACCCAGCCGACCGAGACGCCCGTGTAGTAGAGGTGGTCGATCTCGTTGTGCGAGATCGTGCAGTCTGACGCGTGCCGGAGCAGCACGCCGACGGCCGAGTTCCAGACCTGGCCGCCGTGATGGACGTGGTTGTCGGCGAACTGGATCGAGCGGGTCTGGGTCTCGGGCGGGTCCTTGCCGCGGCCGCCCGAGATCTTGATGCCCCCGCCGCCGAGGTCGGCGAACTCGCTGCCCACGACGCGGACATCCATGCACCCGTCCGCCAGGTCGACGCCGTAGGTCCCGAGGTGCTCCAGCGTGCATCGCTCGATGGCGAGGTGATGTCCGCCCGTCGCGAAAATCGCCCCGGGCACCGTGTTGGCCGCCTGGAGGTCGCCGCCGTCGTCGGGCGGCAGGTCCCACTCCGTGTGGCGGAACGTGAGGCCCACCAGCGCGATCCGCTCGACGGGCTTGCGCTCGGCCGGCCGCCCCTCGAACCGCACGAGCGCCGGCAGGCGGCCGGCGATCACCTCGGTCGTGGCGGGGTCCTCGCCGGGGCGCGGCACGTAGGTGAGCGTCCCGGCCTTGCGGTCGAGGTACCACTCGCCCGGGCGGATGGCCTCCAGGACGTTCTCCGCATAGTACCGCGCGCCCTGGTCGGAGAAGTCGTCGGAGAGGCGTTTCTTCGACTTGCGGGCCAGCGTCACGGTGCGCGTGGCCGGGTCGACGGCCGCGATGGGCAGGTGGGCGTCCGTCCAGAAGTGGAGGGCGACGATCTCGACGTCCGCGAGGTTGTGCCAGTCCGGCCGCAGGTCGCCCTCGGCGTACACGAACCGGTCGGACCCGTTCTGCCAGGGTGCCTTGGCCATGTCCGCCCCCGGAAGGCCGGCGATGCGGAAGAAGCCCTCCTTCGGCAGCCGCGGCCGCCCGCGCCGCTCGCCGTTGACGAACAACTGGCGGAACCGCCACGTGCCCTCCTTCACGCCCGGCAGGTCGGCCACCCATCGCCCGCCCTCGCCCGTCCGCCAACCCGTGATGCGCGTGCCGCCCGAGAGGACCGGCCGCTCGCCCTCGTAGGCCGCGTAGGTGATCGGCGCGTCGGGCCGGCCCGAGTCCTCCGGCCCGAAGACGAGCGGCTCCGCGAGGTAGTACGTCCCGCCGCGGACGGACACCGTCACGGGGCCCGCGAGTTTGCCGTCGGCCTTCAAGGCGCGGACGGCGTCCCGCGCCCGGGCGAGCGTCGCGAAGGGGCCGTCGGTCTTCGCGGCGTTGGCCGCCGGCTTCCTCCCCGACCAGGCATCGTTGCCCTCGACCGACACGTAGAGCACGGTCCGCCCCATGGCCTCTTCTCCTCCCACACGCGACCCGATTCCGCACGCGAGCGCCGCCGCGAGCACAAGGCATCCGCCGACTCGTCGCCGACTCATAAGAGACTCCTTTCCGGGGCCCGACTTACGCCCCGCACCGCAGGAACTCGAGGATGCCCTCGCCGTTGGCCAGGAGGACCGCCACCACGCCGCACGCCAGGGCGGCGTACCAACTGCGCGTCCGCACCTCGCCCAGCAGCACGGCCGCCACGACGGCCGTAAAGAGGATCGACGCCACGCTGTTCACCGTGAAGACCACCGCCGCCGGCAGGGCCGCGCAGCGCACCAGGAGCGACATGCCCGCCACGGACCCGGCGGCGGCCATGCCGCCCAGGAGGAGCGTCCATCGCCACGGGGGCAGCGGCTCGCGGGCCGCCACCTGCCGCACGGCCACGCTGGCCGCGATCGCCACATAGAGGACGGCCAGGAAGACGTCGTTGAACCGGGCCATCAGCGTCCCGCCCTGCCCGTCCGGCCGCGTCGCCAGTTCCTTGACGCAGATGTTGCTCACGCTGTTGAACACAAGCAGGCCGACGAGGAGGGCGGCGTATCGGAGCCGGCGCGGCTCCTTCGCGGGCGCGCCGCCCCGGGGCCCGGGCGCGGCACGCTGCGTCAGGGAAGCCGCGACCACGCACCCCGCCCCGGCCGCCACGGAGGCGTACTGGAAGGCCGACGGCGCCTCGCCCAGCGCCACGTACGCGTAGGCCGTGACCGGGATGAACCCGAGCATCAGGACGCACCAGAGGGGCGAGAGCGGCCCCAGCCGGATGGCCGTCCGCAGGAGGCGGGCCGTCGCGTACTGTGTGACCCCCGCCGCGGCGGCCAGGCCCAGGACGAGCGGCGGCACGCCGCCGACGCCCGCGAGCGCCCGCGCCCCGAACACGACCGTCCCCACGACGCCGCACACCCCGAGGATGTGGATCGCCGACACGCCGCGCCCCGTGCCCAGGCGATAGGCGAAGCCCATCAGCGAGAAGCCCATGCCCGCGAGCACCGCCAAGAGCAGCATCGTTCCCGTCGCCTCCCCGGCGCCCCGGCCGGGCCTACGCCTTGGTGCCCGTCAGCGCGATGCCCTCGATGAAGAACCGCTGGGCGACGAAGAAGAGCGCCAGCGCCGGCAGCACCATCACGAGCGACGCCGCCATCAGCAGGCCCCACTCGGTCCCCTGGACCCCCCGCAGGTGCGCCAGGCCCAGGGCCAGCGTCCGGTTGCCCTCGCTCGTCAGGTAGATGAGCGGTCCCATGAAGTCGTTCCACTCCCTCAGGACCGTGAAGATGAGCACCGTCACCAGCGCCGGCTTCGACAGGGGCAGCACGATCTGCCAAAACACGCGCCACTCGCTTGCGCCGTCCAGCCGCGCGGCCTCCAGCAACTCCTCCGGGATCGTCAGGAAGAACTGCCGCAAGAGGAAGATGAAGAACGCGTTCCCGAAGAACGCCGGCACGATGAGCGGCAGAAACGTGTCCACCCAGTGCAGTTTGCTGAAGAGGATGAACACGGGGATCATCGTCACCTGGCCGGGGATCATCATCGTCGCCATCAGCAGGCCGAACAGCAGGCCCCGGTCGGGCCAGCGCAGGCGGCTGAAGGCGTACGCCGCCATCGAGCACGACGCCAGCGTCCCCACCGTCGCGAAGACGACGATGACAAGCGTGTTCCCCATATACCGCAGCGCCGGGAACTCCAGCAGGGCCCGCCGGTAGTGCTCCAGCGTCACGGGGTTGGGAATCCACTGGGGCGGCAGGCGGAACATGGCGGCGTCGGTCTTCAGCGAGGTGCTGACGAGCCAGAAGAACGGCCCCATGAAGACGGCCAGGAGGCCGACCAGGATGAGATGGACGAGGGCGTTCCCGCCGCGCAAGCGCGCCCGCCGGCCGAGGCTCATCGCGCGCCCCCTTCGTAGTAGACCCACCGCCGCGCCAGCACGAACTGCAAGCCCGTCACCGCCAGGATGAACACGAACAGCACCCACGCCATGGCCGAGGCGTACCCCATGTGCAGGTAGTCGAACGCCTCGCGGAACAGGTACAGGACGTAGAACAGGGTCGAGTTGACCGGCCCGCCGCCCGTCATCAGGTACGCCTGGGTGAAGACCTGGAGCGACCCGATGACGCCCATGACGAGCATGAAGAACATGGCGGGCGAGATCATGGGCAGGGTGATCCGCGCAAAACGGGTCCAGGCGCCGGCGCCGTCGATCTCGGCGGCCTCGTAGAGGGCGCGCGGCACGCCCTGGAGCGCCGCCAGGAAGATGATCATCCCGCCCCCGACGCCCCAGATGCCCATGAGGATGATCGCCGGCTTCGAGCAGTACTCGCTCGTGAGCCACGGGATCGGGCGCACCAGCGGCACGAACCGCCCCACGTACTCCAGGACGACGTTGATCAGGCCGAACTCGCCGTTGAAGAGCCACGCCCACAGCAGGCTGCCCGCCACCGCGGGCACCACCGTCGGCAGGTAGAAGGCCGTCCGGTAGAACGACCGCCCCCGGATCGGGCGGTTGAGGAGCAGGGCCAGACCCAGCGCCATCGCGATGCCCACCGGAACCGACACCGCCGCGAAGTAGAACGTGTTCCAGAGGGCCGTCAGGAAGTAGCGGTCCTCCGCGAACAGGCGGCGGTAGTTGTCGAGGCCCACCCAGGTGGCGGGCGAGATGATCTCGTAGTGCATGAAACTGTACGTGAGCGCCGCCAGGACCGGCCCCACCGTGAAGATCGCCAGGCCCAGGATCGCCGGCCCTGCAAACAGGTACCCCGAGAGCGCCTGCCGCCGCTGCAACTGGAGCGCCCGGATCCGCCGCCACGAGTACCACCCGCGCACGGCCACGAGCGCCAGGACCGCCCCGCCCAGCGCCAGGCCCACCATCGCCCAGTTCACGCGGGTCCCCTCGGTCTCGGCCAGGAACCGGTCCAGGAGTTTCTGCGACTCGCGCGTCGCGACGTCCAGCGCCTCCTGGGGCGAGAGTTTGCCGTGCACCACCTCGTCCACCGCCGTCCACATCTCCTGGTTGATGGCCGACCCGACGGGCGTGACGGGGCGGTAGCGGGAATAGCCCATCTGGTCGATGGCCAGCCGCCAGAATGCGCTCCCCTGGAAGAACGGGTCCTCGGCCGCCGACTCGAGGGCCGGCAACTTGTTGCTCGAGGTCGCCATGTACCGCTGCGATTCCTCCGAGAGGATGAAGCGGCAGAACGCCCACGCGCCGTCGGGGTTCCGGGCCCCCGCGGGGATGACCAGGCTGAAGCCCCCCGACCACGTCGCCGGGACGCCGTCGTCCGCGTAGGGGCACGGGGCCGCGCCCCAGTCCAGCCCCGCCCCGTACTTCTGGATCGTGCTCAACTCGCCCACGTCGAGGACGATCATCGCGATCTTGCCCGTGATGAACGGGTTCTGGGCCTCGCCGCCGAAGCCCGACGACAGGCCCATCAGGCTCTCGATCCCGTATTCCTTGACGAAGTCGGCCACCCACGTCATGGCCTCGACGATCTTGGGGTCGTTCAGCGTCACGCGCCGCCCGTCCTCCGACACGAACCGCCCGCCCTTCTGCCAACCGTAGAGGTACAGCGTCGTGTTCCCCCAGATCGGCGCGTAGCCCACCTGGGCCAGGCGGCCGTTCGGGCGGCGTTTCGTGAGTTTGCGGGAGTAGGCCTGGAGTTCGCTCCACGTGCGCGGCGGCTTCTCGGGGTCGAGGCCCGCCTCGCGGAAGAGCGCCTTATTGTAGTAGAGGACCCGGACGTCGGTGTCGTAGGGGACGGCGTACTGGCGGCCGGCGTAGAAGCACTCCTCCCAGGGGGCGCGGAAGAAGTCCTCGCCGCGGATGCCGTCGCGCCGGACGCGGTCCTCGAGCGCCTGGAACGCGCCCCGGCCCGCGTAACTCGCCACCATGTACCGGTCGAAGGTCGACACGTCCGGCGGCACGTTCCCCGCCACCGCCGGCAGCATCTTCGTGTGGATGTCCGTGTAGGGGACGTCCACCTGCTCGACGTGGTGGTCGGCGCTGGAGCGGTTGAACCGGTCCACCAGGTCCGTGATGACCTGGTGCTGGTCGCCGGCCGTGAAGAGGTTCCAGAAGACGACCGGGCGGCGGGCCGTCTCGCCCCGGGCCGCCGACGCGCCCAGGAGGAAAAGGACCGCGCCCAGGACCGCCGGCACGCCCCGGCGTTGCGGTCGCGGCTGGCTCATGGTCCCCCGTCGCAGGCGGCGCACCCTCAACCATGGACGGGTGCCACTGGCGGCTTGTCCGCCAGTGCCGCCCGGAACCGCACTGGCTGCAAGCAGCCAGTGGCACCCGCCGATGGGAACTTGCCAAGCACGCTAGACACGTGCGCAGCG
>CAYGZE010000299.1:0-6011 GCA_964354185.1 uncultured Anaerolineales bacterium
CATGGCGCAGAGCGTGTTGGGCCTGAGCGCGAGCCCCAGGAGGGACGGCAACTCCGACCTCCTCCTCGCGGAGGCCGTGGCCGGGGCCGCCTCCGCCGGCGCCGCCACCGAGCACCTGCGTCTGGTGGACTTCACGGTCGCCCCGTGCGTCGAGTGCAACGCCTGCCTCCGCACCGGCGCGTGCCGCGTCGAGGACGACTTCCAGGCGATCCTCGCGAAGATGCTGGCGGCCGACCGGATCGTCTTCGCCACGCCGGTCTTCTTCATGGGCGTGGCGGCCCAGGGCAAACTCCTCATCGACCGGTGCCAGAGCCTCTGGGCCCGCAAGTACGTCCTCAAGCAGCCGCTGCCCGAGGGCTCGCCGCGCGACCGCCGCGCCCTGGTCATTGCCGTCGGCGGATCGAAGAGCCGCAAGATGTTCGACAGCGTCCGGCTGACGATGAAGTACTGGTTCGACGCGCTGGGCGCGGCCTACGTCGCGAGCCTCTTCGTGAACCAGGTCGACGAGCGCGGGGCCGTCCGCCGGCACCGCCGCGCGCTCGAGGAGGCCCGCCGCCTCGGGCGGGAACTTGTCACGGACGCCGGCCCCCCGCCGCCGAGGCCCGTCGACGTCCTGATCGAGGGCGGTCCCGACGCGCCCGGTCTTACGGGGAGAGAGCCGCCGTGAACACGCTCACCGGCTCCCAGGTGCTCCTCTACGGCGCCGTGGCCAGCCTGCTGGCGGGCCTGGCGACGGGCGTCGGGGCCCTGCCGGGACTCTGGTTCCGCGACCTCTCGCGGCGGACGCTGGACGTCCTGCTGGGTTTCGCGGCGGGCGTGATGCTGGCGGCCACGGCGTTCAGCCTCGTGATCCCCGGCATCGAGTACGGGACGGCGATCTACGGCACGTCGCTCGCCGCCGTCGGCGTCATGGTCGGCGGCATCCTGTTCGGCGCCGTGTTCCTGGACCGGATGGACAAGTGGCTGCCGCACGAGCACTTCTTCAAGGGCCGCGAGGGTCCGTCGAGCAGCCTGCGGAAGACGTGGCTCTTCGTCCTGGCGATCACGCTCCATAACTTCCCGGAGGGGATGGCCGTCGGCGTCGGCTTCGGCGGGGCGACCGAGAACGCCGCCCTGGCGATCAAGCAGGGCACGGCCCTGGCCATCGGCATCGGCCTCCAGAACATGCCCGAGGGGCTGGCGGTCCTCCTGCCGCTCGTGCGCGAGGGGTACAGCCCCGCGCGGGCCCTCTGGATCGCCACGGCCACCGGCCTCGTCGAGCCCGTGGCCGGCCTCCTGGGCGCCGGGATGGTGTCGTTCGCGCAGCCGGTCCTTCCGTTCGGGATGGCCTTCGCCGCCGGGGCCATGCTTTTCGTCATCAGCGACGAGATCATCCCCGAGACGCATCGCGGCGGCTACGAGCGGGCCGCCACGTTCGGCGTCATGATCGGCTTCGTGGTGATGATGGCCATGGACACGCTCCTGGGGTGATCGGCGGCTTGAATCTCCGCCGCCCGCCCCCTACGATGACGGGGGCCGCGGGTCGGTCCTCGGGGATGAGACGATGAGCGATGCCTTCAAGGCCGTGCCGATTGCCGACCGCGTCTGGTGGGTGGGCGCCATCGACTGGTCCCTCCGCGATTTCCACGGCTACGCCACCCGGCGGGGCACCACGTACAACGCCTACCTCGTCCAGGCCGACCCCGTGGTCCTCATCGACACCGTCAAGGCGCCCTTCATGGACGAGATGCTCGCCCGCATCGCGTCGGTCGCCGATCCGCAGAAGATCCGCTACATCGTCTCGAACCACGCGGAGATGGACCACTCGGGCGGCCTGCCGCGCGCGGTCGAGGCGATCCGGCCCGAGAAGGTCTTCGCCTCCGCCAACGGGGTCAAGGCCCTCGAGGCCCAGTTCCACTGGGGCCGCGCCGTCGAGGCGGTCAAGGACGGCCAGGAACTCCGCCTGGGCGACGCGGCCCTGCGGTTCCTCGACACGCGGATGCTCCACTGGCCCGACAGCATGATGACCTACCTCGCGCCGGGCGACGTGCTCTTCTCGCAGGACGGCTTCGGCATGCACCTGGCGTCCCTGGAGCGGTTCGCCGACGAGGTCCCGCCCGACGTGCTCTATGCCGAGGCCGCCAAGTACTACGCCAACATCCTCCTGCCCCTGTCGTCGTTCGTGACGAAACTCCTGGCCCGCGTCGCCGAGATGCACCTGGCGCCAAAGATCATCGCCCCGGACCACGGGCCCGTCTATCGCAAGGACCCGGGCTGGATCGTCAAGCAGTATGCGAAGTGGGCCGCCCAGAAGCCGACGAGGAAGGCCGTCGTCGCGTTCGACACGATGTGGGGGAGCACCGAGGCGATGGCCCGCGCGATCGGCGAGGGCCTGGCGGCCGGCGGGGCGTCGCCCGTGCGGCTCCTGCCCATGCACGCGAGCCACCGCAGCGACGTCGCCACGGAACTCCTGGAGGCGGGGGCGCTGGTGGCCGGGTCGCCCACGATCAACAACACGATCTTCCCGACGATGGGCGACCTTTTCGCCTACCTCGGTGGTCTGCGGCGGACGAACCTCGTCGGCGCCGCCTTCGGGTCCTACGGCTGGAGCGGCGAGGCGGTCGGCCGGCTCGAGGAGCGCCTGAAGGCCATGGAGGTCGAGATTGTGGCCGACGCCCTGAAGGTCCTGTACGTGCCCGACTCCGCGGCGCTCGACCGCTGCCACGCCCTGGGCAGCCACGTCGCTGCCGCCATGAAAGGCCGCGCCGCGGCCGCGCCGTGATCGGGGGGACGCAAGCCGCCTCGGAAAGGAGCCGCGCATGAAGAAGTGGCGCTGCAAGTTATGTGGATACATCTACGATCCCGCCGCGGGCGACCCCGACGGCGGCGTCGCGCCCGGGACGGCCTTCGAGGACGTGCCCGACGACTGGGTCTGCCCGATGTGCGGGGCGGCCAAGAGCGAGTTCGAGCCGGTGGACTGACCGTGCGCGTCCTGCCCCCTGCGTCCGGCGTCTCGCGGGAGTGCCGTCTGCCGAGACGGGGCCTTGCCATCCTGGCGGTCCTGGCGGCCTTGGCCCCGCCGGCCGCGCGGGCGGAGGACCTCTACCGCCGCGGGCGCACGTGGGCCGAGAGCATGAGGGCGACGCGCCGGGCGGCCGCCGCCCGCCTCGACGGCCGGGCCGCCGAGGCCCTCTGCCGCGCGTTCTGGCACGATTTCCCCGAGACCGACGGGTTCCTCCAGGACGCCCCGGACCGGCCGCCGGGCGCGGTCGGCCTGAACGTCGGGCGCGACTTCGGCTGGTACTTCGCGCCCGGCCGCGATTCCTCCGGCGACGAGCGCCTCGTCCGCCGCGTCCTCGAGGAACTGGGCGGCGCGGGCGCCGCGCTCGGGCGGCGGCTCGACGCGCTCGTCGAGGCCGGCACGCCGACCGACGACCCCGCGTGGCTGGACCTCTACGTCGAGGCCTGCCGCGCGCGGCGGGCCCGGCGCCTCGGCGCCCTGGCGGCCGTCGCCCCGCGGATCGTTTTCGTGCGTCACTACACGCTCGGCGGGTCGCACTACGCCTACACCGAGGGCCAGTCCGACGCCCAGGCCGAGCGCCACTTCCGGCCCGGCGCGGCCCTGTGCCTGCTGGAGTGGGACGGGACGGACTACCGGAAGGAGACCCTCCTGGAGGACCCCGGCGGCGTTATTCGCGACCCCGACGTCTCGTACGACGGGGGGCGCGTCCTCTTTGCCTGGAAGAAGTCCGACCGCGAGGACGACTATCACCTCTACGAGATGGACATGCGTACGCGCGAGGTCCGCCGCCTGACCGACGGCCTGGGCGCGGCCGACTACGAGGGCGCGTACCTCCCGGACGGCGACATCCTCTTCAACTCCACCCGCTGCGTCCAGACGGTCGACTGCTGGTGGACCGAGGTCAGCAACCTCTACCGCTGCGACGCGGACGGCCGGTGCCTGCGCCGCCTCACCTTCGACCAGGTCCACGACAACTTCCCGACCGTGACCGGCGACGGGCGCGTCCTCTACACCCGCTGGGAGTACAGCGACCGCGGCCAGATTTACCCCCAGCCGCTCTTCCAGATGAACCCGGACGGGACCGGCCAGGCCGAGTTCTACGGCAACAACTCGTGGTTCCCCACCGCGATCCTGCACGCGCGCGCCGTGCCCGGGTCCCAGGAGGTGCTGGCCATCGCCTCGGGGCACCACACCGTTCAGACGGGCAAACTGATCCTCATCCACCCGAGCCGCGGCCGCCAGGAGAACCAGGGCGTCGAACTCGTCGCCCCCCCGCGCGAGACGCCCGCCGTCAAGGTCGACGCCTACGGGCAGGACGGCGAACTGTTCCAGTATCCGTATCCCCTGAGCCGGACGGAGTGGCTCGTCACGTACCACCCGGCCGGCTGGCGGTGGTCGACCGATCCGTACGGGCCGCTCTTCGGCGTCTACTTCATGACGATCGACGGGCGGCGCGAGCGGCTGGCGTCCGACGCGCGGATGCCGTGCAGCCAGCCGGTGCCCCTGCGGCCGCGCGCGACGGGGCCGCGCCGGCCGAGCGTGGTCGACTACCGCCGCGCGGACGGCACCTGCTACGTGCAGGACGTCTACGCCGGGCCGGGCCTGGAGGGCGTGCCGCGCGGCACGATCAAGACGCTGCGGGTGGTCGCGATCGACTTCCGCGCCGCCGGCATCGGGTCCAACGGCAACGGCGGCCCCGGCGGGGCGGCCCTCATCAGCACGCCCGTCGCCATCGGCAACGGGGCCTGGGACCCGAAGGTGATCCTCGGCGACGCCACGGTCCACGAGGACGGGTCTGCGTACTTCCGCGTGCCGGCGCGGCGGCCGGTGTACTTCCAGTTGCTCGACGCGCGGGGGCGCATGGTCCAGACGATGCGGAGTTGGACGACCCTCCAGCCCGGCGAGAACGCCGCCTGCGTCGGCTGCCACGAGGACAAGAACCAGGGCCCGCCGGCCGGGGCACGGCGGACGGCGGCGCTTCGCGCCGGGGCGGAGGCCCTGCGGCCGTTCTACGGCGGCGAGCGCGGCTTCAGTTTCGCCCGCGAGATCCAGCCGATCCTCGATCGCCACTGCACCCGGTGCCACAACGACCCCGCGGCAGCGCCATCCAAGGTCACGAAAGCGGCCGCCGCAGAGGTCTCGCTGCCGGCGGGTCTCAAGCCGATCCTCCCCGTCGAGGGCCAGTGGCAGTACACCACGGGCGACCCCGGCGGCGGCTGGCAGGAGACCGGCTTCGACAGTTCCCGGTGGCCGACCGGCGCGGCGGGCTTCGGCACACGGGGGACGCCCGGCGGCAAGGTCGTCACGGAGTGGCGCACGAAGGAGATCTGGCTTCGCCAGTCCTTCACACTGCCTGCGGACTGGCGCCCGGAGGCCCATAGCGCCGTCCTGCGGCACTGCCACGACGAGGACATCCTGGTCTACGTCAACGGCGTCGAAGTCCTCAACGTGCCGGGCCACATCTTGAAATACGAGGACGTCCTGATCGACGCCAAGGTTCTGAAGCCCGGCAAGAACATCGTCGCGGTGAACTGCCGGCAGACCGTCGGCGGCCAGTTTATCGACGTGGGCATCCTGGCGGCGCCGATCCAGGTGGTGGCCAAGGCCCAACCGGCCGCGCCCGACGCCCCGCCGGCCCCGCCCCCGGACCCGAAGAAGGCCTTCAGCCTGCTCGACACGAAGGTCCCCGACCGTGGCGCCCGGCGGGCGTGGAGCGAAGCCTACCTGGCCCTGACGCACGCGCGCCCGGACGACAAGGGAAGCAGTTCGGGCTGGCGCGGCAACCCCGACCACCCGGTGGTCCGATGGGTCAGCGCCCAGTCGGCCCCGCCGATGCTGAAGCCCAACGCCGCCGGCTCCAACCGGAGCAAACTCATCGAGATCCTTGAGAAAGGGCACGAGGGCGTCACGCTGACGCGCGAGGAACTCGACACGATCGCCGCCTGGATCGACCTCGGCGTCCCGTTCTGCGGCGACTACCTCGAGGCCAACGCCTGGGACGACGGCGAGA
>CAYGZE010000300.1:0-6008 GCA_964354185.1 uncultured Anaerolineales bacterium
ACTTCATGCCCGTCCTCGGCGACACGAAGGTCATCCCGCAGTCGCTCGAGGCCCTCTACGACCGGATCCGCGCGGCCATGGACGGGGCGGCGAAGGCCTGAGGGTCCGGACGGCCCGAAGCGCTGCCGCGCAGAACAGGACGCCCGAGGATGCTCAACCGCGAGAAGTTCGAGGAGCGCGAACTCCGGGAACTGGCCCCCTATGCCGCCAAGAGCGCCGAGACGCGCGGCCGCCAGCATCCCGAGCCGGAGCACTTCTACCGGACGGCCTATCAGCGCGACCGCGACCGCATCGTTCACTGCACCGCCTTCCGGCGCCTCGAGTACAAGACGCAGGTCTTCCTGACGCACGAGGGCGACTACTTCCGGACGCGGCTGACGCACACGCTGGAGGTGGCGCAGATCGCGCGCACCGTCGCCCGGGCGCTCAATCTGAACGAGGACCTCGCCGAGGCGGTCGCCCTGGCGCACGACCTCGGGCACACGCCGTTCGGCCACTCGGGCGAAGAGGCGCTGCGGGACCTCATGCGCGACCATGGTGGCTTCGAGCACAATCGCCACGGCGTCCGGATCGTCGATTACCTGGAGCACCCCTACCCTCAGTTCCGTGGGCTGAACCTGACGTACGAGGTCCGCGAGTGCATCGCCAAGCACGCGACGACCTACGATCGGCCGCTGCCGGGCGGCTTCGACGGCCGCAACCCGCCCCTGGAAGGGCAGGTCGTCGAGATGGCCGACGCCATCGCCTACGACAGCCACGACCTGGACGACGCCCTGGCCATGGAGATCGTCTCGGCCGAAGGGCTCCAGGACCTGGCGATCTTCCGCCAGGCGGCCGCCGACTTCGAGAAGGGCCTGGCCGGCCTCTCGGTCGACCAGCGCATCCGGCGGATCGCCAAGTTGCTCATCGACCTGATGGTGAGCGACCTGGTGACGACGAGCGAGCGAGCCCTCGCCGACGCGCATGTCCGCAGCGTCGAGGACGTCCGGGCGGCGCCCGCGCGGCTCATCCGCTTCTCCGAGCCGCTCAAGCTGAAGATTGCCCAGCTCGAGCAGTACCTGGGCGAGACGGTCTACTGCCACTACCGCATCGCGCGGATGATGACGAAGTCCAAGCGCTTCATCACGAAGATCTTCGAGGCCTACCGCGAGAACCCGCACCAGTTGCCGCCGACGTACCATGCCCGGGCCGCCGAGGAGGGCCTGGAGGTCGCCATCTCGGACTACATCGCGGGGATGACCGACCGCTACGCGCAGGACGAGTACCAGCGGCTGTATGAGCCGTTCGAACGGGTCTGAGGATTGCGGACCCAAGAGGGGAAACGCCGTACTGCCGCGAGACCTACGGCGACGCCAGGACGGCGCCGTAGTCGCCGCGCAGATAGGCGTCCTTGAGGCCCGCACGTTTAGAGTCGGCCTCGGGCAGGGCCCGCCAGCGCTGGCGGGCCTTGAGGATGTCGGCGACCGTCTTCGCGTCGAAATCCGGCACCATCCCCTCCAGGTAGCCCGTCAGGTCTTCGGCCGCGCCAAGTTGCAGGTAGGCGCAGACCATGCGGGTCCGGAGGGCGGAGGGGTTGCCTCCGAACCGGTCCCACTGGATGCCGTCCTCGATGGCCGCCGAGAACGCGCGGCGGAACATGGCCCAGCCGTACTGGTCCTTGAGGCGCAGGAACATGCGGCCAAGGGGGTTGTCCTGCTGCTTGGCGTGATGCACCGCCGCTTCGGGGACGAGGGCGTACTCGATCTGGACGGCCGTCATCAGCGGGAAGGGGCTCCTGTGATTGGCCCACCAGTCCACAGGCCAGCCGGGCGAAACGACGACCGCCGTGAAGACGTTCACCATCTCGTGCGTGATCAGGACGTAGCCCCAGTAGCCCTTCATCCCGTTGGCGACGTTGAAGAAGGCGTCGAAGGAGACGCCGATCCCCGGGGCGGGCTGGCCCGTCACGGCGCGGACTTCGTCCACGTCGCCCGCAAATCCCCCTCCCGTCTTCGGCCACACCAGGAGCGTGTACTTGTCCCGAGGCGGCTTCATGCCCCAGGCGTCGACCAGGCGTTCGAAGGCGCGATCGGCATAGTCGAAGTACCGCTCGATGTCCTGGCGGTGCTCGTCGAACTGGTCCTGCCGCGCGTACCACACCCAGTGCTTGCCCTCGTGCACCTTCAGGATGGGCGGCTCCTTGGCCGGCTCTGCCGCCCCGGCTGCAGAGATCAGGCACCCCAGCGCCCCGAAGGCCAACGCAACCAGCAGCCGCGCGCGCTCCAGGCGGCGGTGGACAAGACGCTTCCTGGTCATGGGCACCCCGCAGAAAGGACTGCTACCTTTGTGGAAATGGCACGGGCCCGGGGCCGGCCCCCCGCGCCGCGGGCGTTCGCAGACGCTTCCTCGCTCCCGCTCAGCCCTCGGCCGGCGGGGTCGCGCCAGACTCGGGCGGCGCCTCGGGCCCCTCAACCTTGTGCTCGACGGGCAGCCCTTCCTCCTCGGACTCCTCCAGGTAAACCTCCTCCATGTCGGTGGCGTCGACCGAGCGGCGCAGCAGGAAGTAGATCACCGTCTGCGACGTGAAGAAGAAACTGATGAGGAAGGCGACGGCCAGGCCCAGGACGACCCAGACCCAGCCCGAGACGAGGAAGTTGGCGAAGGCCTCGGCCCGGATCATCTCGGCGTTGGAGATGAGGTCGGCCTCGTTCCCGCTCATCGGCCAGGGCTCGGCCAGGGTCGGCGCGGCCCAGACGCGGACGAGTTTGTCGGTCGTGCCGCCCGACCACCAGGACGTCGTGAACGTGCTGACGGCCAGGTGCGTGATCCGCAGCGTGAGGAACGCCACGAACTTGACGAAGATGAACGTCAGACACCCGTACACGACGCTGAAGGCCGTGTAGAACAGGTACTTCCAGGGCCGGCTGGAGATGTAGGAGACGCTGCGGCTGATGGCGTCGAAGGAGTCGGAACCCTCGGCCGCGATGGTCGGCCACTGCAGGCCCAGGCTGAAGGTCCCGCCGATGAACATGAGCGCCATCACGAAGCCCAGGATAAGCGTCAGCCACGAGAAGAGGCCGAAGAGGACCTCGCCCGCGTAGGGGATCATCGTCGGGACGGCCGTCACCAAGCCGACCACCGCCGCCAGCGCCACCAGGACGCCGAACGGGATGAGCGGGCTCGTGACGGTGCTCGGCCACTTGCGGGTCGCGAAGCACAGGGCCTGCTTCAGGGAGACGCTCTCCTCGCGGGCGGTGCGGACGGCGGCCATGCGCGTCACGGCGCCGCCGACGACGGCCCAGAGGGCGAGCGAGAGCATCGTGTTGGCCAGCGCGAACCACGGGGCCTGGTCCCAGTAGTCGACGGCCAGCATCACGGCATCGCGCGCGGCCGTGACGGGCGCCATCAGGAACTGGAGGAACTCGTCTGAGGTGCCGCCGCCGACGTACGGCAGCGCCCATTCGCCCCAGAGCGGCCCCGTGATGAGGTTGGAGCAGTTCTTGTAGAAACTCGTCCCGTTGACGCTCGTGTGGCCGATGCCCGGAACCTGGTCGAGGGCGACAGCGATCCAGATGGTGCCGAGCAAGCCCAGGAAGCAAAGGCCGAGTTTCAGCGGATGGATGGCCATCCGGAACGACCGCAGGATCTCGAGGAACGAGAAACATCGCCGCCAGTTGATGCTTTCGATCTCGTGATTGCCCTCGGACATGGCTCCTCCTTGAACCGCCTCGAAAGGACCCGCGCGGGGCGCGGCCGGTCGGGACCGCGCCGGCGCTCGTCGACTCCCACGGACCCATCTTCGTCCGCGCGCGGGAACCTGTCAAGAACTATTAGGCCGCCAGGTGCACCCCGCAAGAGTGACCTGCCCCCGATCTGTCATCCTGACGAGCGGCCTTCGGGCCACGAGGAAGGATCTCGCCGTGGCGATGTACTGTGTCCGTACGAGAGAAACGGCCACGTCCACGGCGAGATTCTTCGACTCGCTCCGCTCGCTCAGAATGACGCATGAAGCAAGGGCCGCAAAGAACGGCCGCACCCGCGCCGTCAGCCGTCGGAGCGCTTCCGGTCGGGCGGCGGCTTCCGCGCGGCCTTAAGGGCGGCGTCGTCGGACACTTGGTCCACGAGCCGGCTGACGACGTAACGGTCCTGGAACCAGAGGCCCAACTCGGCCATCTTGCACCGCTCCGAGCAGAAGGGCCAGAACTTCGCGTGGTCCGGGTTGCCGGCGTCGAGCGGCCGGCCGCAGTAACGGCACTCGTAGGCGGTGGCCATGGACGTGCCCTTCCCTCAGGCGACGTCGGCGCCCTTGCCGCCCTTGGCGGCCCTGGCGACCTTGGCGGCCTTGCACGTCTTGGGGTCGGCGTCGCCCTTGCCAGACGGGCTCTCGGCGGCGGCCGGGGCCGGGGCGTCCTTCTTGGCCGCCTCCTTGTACGAGGCGCTCCGGTAGTCGGTCGCGTAGAAGCCGGAGCCCTTGAAGATGAGGCTCACGCCGGTGCTGAGGAGGCGCTTTGCCTCGCGCTTGCCGCATGCCGGGCACTTGCGCTCAGGGGCGGCCTTGATGGACTGAGACCGCTCGAAGCGGTGGCCGCAGGCATCGCACCGATAATCATACGTCGGCATCGAAGGTTCCTCGCTCCTCGTCGGGTTCATCCGGGGGCCGGCCGCCGTCTTCCGCGGGCCCGGCCTCGGACGGCCTCGGGCCGGCGGGTCCGCCGGAGACGACGACGCGGCTGGGCCTGAGGATCCGCCCGTGCATCCGGTAGCCGGTCTGGGCAACGTCGACGACGCGGCCCTCGGGGTGCTCGTCGCTCGGGACCTGGGCCACAGCCTCGTGATGCTCGGGGTCGAACGCCTCGTCCTGGGCGGCGACGCGGGTGACGCCGTGCTTCGCCAGGGCGGCGAGCAACTGGTCGTGGACGAGCCCGACGCCGTCGCGGAAGGCCGCCAGGTCGGACTCGGCCTGGGCGGCCGCCAGGGCCCGCTCGAAGTTGTCGATCACCGGCAGCAGGTCGAGGACGAGGTCGCGGTTGGCGGACTGCTGCATCTGGTCGAGTTGGCGCGCCATGCGTTTCTGGTAGTTGGCGTACTCGGCGGCGAGGCGCTGGAGGCGGTCGAGCATCTCCTCGCACTCTCTCGTCTTGGCGGCGAGGCGCTCGCTCGTGCTTCGTAGCGAAGCAGCGCCGCTACTTCGCAGAGTAGCATCGGCCGTCGCGGGCGCGGCGGCACCGGGCCCCTGCGCAGCGGTCGCATCAGGCGCGGGCGGCGGCGGGGCGGCCTCGCGGTTCGCCTCGCGCGGGTCCGGGTCGTGCGGGTGTTTCCTGTGGCTCATGACGCTTCCTTCTCACGCTTGGACGGGGCGTCGTCGCGGGCCGGGCGGCCGGGCCGCAGGTACTCGGCCAGTTTCTCGAGGAACCCCTCGCGCTTCGGGAGGACGCCCTTGCCCTCGGTCTCGGCGAACTCGCGCAGCAGGTCCTGCTGGTGCCGGGAGAGTCGCTTCGGGACCTCGACGACGATCTGCGCGAGGATGTCGCCGCGCGCGTAGCCCTGAACGTCGGGGAGGCCCTTGCCCTTGAGGCGGTAGAAGTCGCCGCCCTG
This sequence comes from uncultured Anaerolineales bacterium, assembly GCA_964354185.1. GTDB lineage: Bacteria > Planctomycetota > Phycisphaerae > FEN-1346 > FEN-1346 > CAYGZE01. The sequence continues at coordinate 5,575 of CAYGZE010000300.1, forward strand.
CGTGCCGCGCGCGATCGTCAGCCGCTCGGTCCCCCCGATCGTCGGCACGTCGACCTCGGTGCCGAGGGCCGCCTGGGTGAAACTGATCGGCAACTGGCAGAGGAGGTCGGAGCCGTGGCGCTCGAAGAACAGGTGCGGCTTGACGCGGATGACGGCGTAGAGGTCGCCGGCGGGCGCGCCGGGTTCGCCGGCGTCGCCCTGGCCGCCGTAGCGGATGCGCTGGCCGTCCTCGATGCCCGGCGGTACCTGGATGTCGATCGTGCGGCGTTGGCTGACGAAGCCGTGGCCGCCGCACGCGGCGCACGGGTCGCGGACGACGCTGCCCGCCCCGCCGCAGTGCGGGCAGTCGGTGACGATGCGGAAGAAGCCGCCCCCCTGTTGGACGCGCCCCGCGCCGCCGCACGTCGCGCACTTCTGGCGGGCGCCGGAGGCGG
>CAYGZE010000301.1:0-5994 GCA_964354185.1 uncultured Anaerolineales bacterium
CGGCCGGCCCGTGATCGGGCACCGCGCCCCGACGTTCTCCATCACCCACGAGACGGCTTGGGCCCTGGACGTCCTTGCGGAGTCGGGCTTCCGGTACGACTCTTCGATCTTCCCCGTGCGGCACGACCGGTACGGGGTGCCCGGCGCGCCGGCGGGGGTTCACCGCGGCGTCGGGCCGGCGGGGGGGAGCATCCTCGAGATTCCGCCGCTGACGCTCCGCCTGGCTGGCGCCAACTGGCCCGTCGGGGGGGGAGGGTACCTGCGGCTCCTGCCGATCCGGGTGGTCGGCGCCGCCCTACGCCGCGCGGCGCGGCGCGGGGATGCGGGAATGCTTTATCTCCATCCCTGGGAACTCGACCCCGACCAGCCGGTCCTGCCCATGGGCCGCTTGGCACGCTGGCGGCACCGCGTCGGCCTCGGCCGTACCCAGGCCAAGTTGCGATGGCTCCTGGAGCGATTCCGTTTCAGCGCCGTCCGCGAACGCTTGGAAGCGCTCGAGGCCGCCGCCGGCGACGCGCGCTACGCCTACGGACGCCCCGCGTGAGACACCCCGGTCACAGTGGCATCAGGCCTAGCAGTTGGCTCACGATCGTCGGCACGCCGTCCCGGAGGACCTCGACGTCCACGATCTGCCCCGGGTCGCACACCTGGACGGCCTGCACGAGGTCCTGCGGCGTAGGCGTCGCGCGGCCCGCCAGGGCCGTGACGACGTCTCCCACCTTGAGGCGCCCCTCCCGCTCGGCCGCCGACCCGCGGACGAAGCCCGTCACCTTCACGCCGTGCTCGGCCTCCGCCATCCGGACGCCCAAATGGGCCAGGGCCGGCCGCGTCGGCTTCCAGGGCGCCTCCTGCGCCAGGACCCACGTCCGCCAGTCGGCGTCGATCTCAGGTGCCGGCTTGCCGAGCGTTTTCTCGAGCGCGGCGCGTCCGCTTGGGTCCGCGGCGTAACCCGCCTTGTACGACTCATAGAACTCCTTGAGCCGGCCCGCGCGGTGGAGGTAGAGCATGACGTACCGTGCCTGGAGGTAGTGGACCTCGCGGCGCGTGAGGAACGCGGCCTGGTCCATCGCGCAAAGGTCGGCCAGCGGACTCGTCTTGCCGTCGCGGACGGCCTGCTGGAGCGTCTCCAGCCGGTTGCAGACCTCGGGCTCGAGGCGGCCCTTCCGCACCGGGGCGCGCTGGAACAGCGTGGCCAGCCCCTCCGCGATCCAGAGGGCGTGTGCCTGGCCGGCCAGCGCCTGGTCGTTGTGGTGGAGGGCGTGCGTGAACTCGTGGAACAGCACGTCGCTCAGCGACAGGCTCACGAGCGTCCGCGCCGCCGGCCTGTATTGGCCGTACGCCTGGGTTTCGGCCGGGACCAGGCGACGGTAGTCCGTCACCGTCGGCAGGATGATCGTCACGTTCCACGCGAGCGGCCGCGGGAAGAGGAACTGCTGCTCGGCGTCCATGTGCTCGCTCAGGACGCGGACGGCGTGCTCCAGGGTCTTCGCGTCCACGGCGGCGACGTAGACGAGGTGTCGCCCGTCGTCGATCCGCGTGGTGTAGGCGTCGCCGAACTGCTGCCTCGCGGCTTGGGCGAGGCTCCGCGCCTCGGTCGCCAGGTCCGTCGGCTCGGCCCCGGCGCACGCGCCCGCCAGCGCCAGCAGGCACGCCGCGAGGGCCTCCCCGGTCATCAGCGCAGATCCTCGGCCCTGCATGGTATCTCCCTGGGGCAGCAGGCCGGTCACGTCGGCAGGACGCCGCCCCGCGCCTCGTCCTCCAGCGCCGGCGTTCGGATGAAGACTCGGACGAACGGCTCGTAGAGGAGGACGCCGGCCACGCCGGCGCCGGCCGCCAAGACCATCGTCGTCACGTCCGCCGTGTGCGGCGGGAAGAACCACTGGCCTGCCTCGCCCACGACCGCCACAACGGCGGCCAGGACGGCGGCGACCGCGCGTCCGCGACGCCCTCCCGCCGTCAGGCTCGCCAGGAGCATTCCCAGGATGAGCGGGCCGCCCAGGTCGCGCACGAGTTGGGTCGTCGCCCCGAGTTCCGAGTTCCAGTACTGGTAGTAGAGCGGGACCTGGAACGAGGCACGCATCTGGGCGGCGAGCCCTCTGGCAGGCCACACGAAGTGCAACGGCCCCCACTTGTACGCGACGAGCGCCGCGAGCCAAACGCCGGCGGCCCCGAGCCGCACCCACCGGCCGTACCGCCGCCAGAACGGCGTCTCGGCGAGAGGCGCACGGGCGGCGGGCCCGACGCGGGCGGCGAGCCATCCGCCCGCGGCCGCGCCGGCCGTGCCGAGAATCACGTCCGTCGCGCTCGTGTAGCGGGAGTAGACGAACAGTTGCAGCGCCTCGATGCCGGCGGCGGCGAGCGCCCCCCAACCCAGGGCCGCCCGGAATCCGGACCCGGGCCGCGCGACGAGGGCCAGGAGGTACCCCACCGGTAGCATGATGGCGACCTTGACCCCCATCATGTAGAGGCCGAGGCCCGTCGGGTCGGTGAAAGGGATCAGGGTCACTTGCGTAGAATGGAGTTTGCGATAGATCTCGACGGGACGGATCGTGAGGTCGAAGGGAAGCAGTTGGTAGACCAGCATCACCGCGGCGTAGGCGAGGAGCGCCTTGACCACGAAGGCGTGGCGGACCCGCTCCAGCCAGAGGTCGCGGACCCATCGTGTCAGGCGCACGCCCCCCGCGATCCAGAGCGCTGTGCCGATCGCCCCGCCCGCCGTCTCGGCCACCATGTCGTTCAGAGAAACCGTCCGCGGGGGAAAGTAGACCTGCGTGAACTCGATGGCGGCGCTCAGGGCCCCCGCGGCCGGGACGACCACGAACGCCGCTGGCCAGCAGGCCGCCCGCCCGCGCCCGAGCGCGCCCATGACGAAGAACGTGAGCGGGACGAACAGGAGCAGGTTCGCCACGAGGTCCGCGCGGCCGCCGATCAGGATCGACAGGTACGGCGCGTTTCTGAAGTACTCGACCGCCTCGTCCCACGGCCGCGGGTGGTAGTCGAAGGGGACCAGGCTGCCGTAGATGACGAATGCGGTGTAGGCGGCCGCAAGAACCAGGTAGGTCCGCCCGGCCGGGGCCGTCGCCGGCGCGGGAACGGTCGCCGCGGCCGCCGTTGGAGTCGGCGGCGCAGCGAGGACGCGGGCGTCCCGCCGCCGGCCCCTGCGAGCCGGCGCGCGCCGTGTCGCCGGGAACAGCAGGAGCGCGATCCACTGGCCGTAGGCCAGCATCAGGACCGCGCCCACCTGGACGCCACTCCACCGAAGGAACAGGTCGCCCCCCGGCAGGGCCGCCCGGCGGTCGGGCCCGAGCAGGAACTGGGCCGCGGGGAACGTGACGCCGTACTTCACAAGCGCCGGCACCAGCCCGAGGTCCAGCAGGAACCAGCCTGGGATCACGAGCGCGACGGTCACGCACAGGGCGAGCAGGATGCGCACACCCGTCGGCTGCCGCAGGACGTGCGCGAGCCCGGCCGCGTTCAGGCCGATGAGCATCACCAGGGCCGCCAGCAGCGCGTCGCCGGGGTACGGCTCCGAGCGGATGAGTTCCGTCAGGTTGTCCGTCGAGGCCCAGTTGATGACGACGAGCCGCGCCAGGATCAGCCACGGGACGCTCCAGAGCGCAAGACCCAGCGCCACTTCCGTTCTGGACCTGTCGCCCGCGCCCTGCCTGGCGCCGGCGATGGCGCCCGCGATGATCAGGATGAGGACCACGCCGCCGTAGAGCGCCAGGAAGCGGCCCAGGAGTTCCCAGTCCCATCCCCACTTGAGGACGGGGGCCCCGAGGATGTCGTGCAGGCTACCGGTCGTGACGGCGGCGCGCAGAAGGGCCCAGGCGACGACGGCCGCAAGCGCGGCCCAGGCCGGTGCCGCGAGCGCGTGGCGCGGGCGGCGCAGGGCCAGCATCGCCACGCAGGCCGGCGCGAACCCCGTGAGAAGAAGGACCAGGGCGAACGCCGCCAGCGAGGCGACTCCGCCCCCCTCGCCAGAGAGTTCGCGGACGTTGTAGGGGACGCCGCGCAGGTGCGTGAGCGCCCCCGTCCCGAGGGCGAGGGCGATCGTGCCCGCCGCCGCCAGCACCAGCGCACGGCGCCAGTGCCCCGGGCGGCCGGCGTGGGTCTCATTATCATGATGCCTCGATGTCATGGCGAGACCCGGGCCCCCCTAGAAGGGCAGAGCATCCTCCTCGGCGCGGCCGGACCGCGCGGCATAGTCGCGGCCGAACTGCCGCTCGAGGTCGGCCTTGCGCAGGAGGAGGGCGGTCGGGCGTCCGTGCGGGCACGTGGCCGCCATGCGGGCCGCCTCACGGTGCTCGAGGATCGCCGCCATCTCCTCGGCCTGGAGGGGGTCGCCGGCCTTGACGGCGCCGCGGCACGCGGCCACGTGGGCGAGCCCTTCGAGGACTTGCCGCGCGGTCGGCGCCCGGTCGCACGCAAGAGCCCAGGCCAGGAAGTCGCGGAGGGTCGCCGCCGGGTCGGCCTTCTCCAGCAAGACGGGGAAGGCGTGAATGCCGACCGTGCGGGGCCCGAGCGGCTCGACCGCGATGCCGAGGCGGCGCAGGGGCTCCGCGTGCTGCTCGATGGCGGCCATCTCGCGGTCCGTCAGGTCGACCGTCACGGGGACGAGCAGCCGCTGGCCTTCGAGCGGGCCGGCCTCCAGCCGCCGCAGGATCTCCTCGAAGAGGACCCTCTCGTGGAGGGCGTGCTGGTCGACGATGATGAGGCCGTCGGGCGTCTCGGCCACGATGTACGTGTTGTGGACCTGGATGGCGCGAAGCGTGGGCGGCGGCGCGCCGCCGTCTTCGGCGCGCGTCCCCGCGGCGCCGGCCCTGCCACTGCGGGCGGACGGCGCGGCCGCAGGGGCGGGCGGGCGCACGGTGGCCACAGCCGACCCGGTCCTCGGCATGGCGGCGGGGCGACCCAGGTCGAGCCGGCCCTGCGGCCCGGCCTGAGGACTGCGGAGGAAGTCCGCGACGGCCTGGTGGACGCGGGCGTCGCGGTCGGCCGCGGGCGCAGGGCCCTCGTCGGATATCCCGGGCGCGGCGTCCTCATCGGGGGCCGCCGGTGCGCCTTGGGCGGCGGCCTCCGGCGGCGCGAGCAGCGGCGTGATGCCCGGCCCCAGCAGACGCTCGCGCACGCCTGCGAGCACCTGGCCGTAGAGGAGGTGCGCGTCGCGGAGGCGGACCTCGATCTTCGTCGGATGCACGTTGACGTCGACGCGGTCGTGCGGCACGGCAAGGAAGAGGAACGCCACGGGCTGGCGGCGGCCCTCCAGGAGGCCCCGGTACGCCTCGCGCAGGGCGTGGAGGAGCCCCCGGTCGCGGACGTACCGGCCGTTGACGTAGAGGTACTGGGTGGCGGCGGTTGCGCGGGCGACCTGGGGCAGGCCGGCAAAGCCCCACAGGCGGCCGGCGGGTTCGTCGGAGGCGACCTTGACGAGCCCCTGGGCCACGTCGGACCCGAAGAAGACGGCGATCCGATCGCGCAAGGAATCCGTGGGCGGCAACTCGTAGACCGTCCGCCCCCCGTGCGTGACCGACAGGTGGACGGCCGGGTAGGCGAGCGCGATGCGCGTAACCTGCTCGCCGACATGGCCCATCTCGGTGGCGTCGGTCTTGAGGAACTTGCGACGCGCGGGGACATAGCGGAAGAGGTTCCGCACCTCGACGCTCGTGCCGACGGGCCCACTTGCGGGGCGCGCGCTCTCAGCCCGGCCGCCCGAGACGCAGACCTCGGTCGCCTCCAGCGCGTCGGCCGTCCGCGTCACGAGCCGGACGTCGGCGACCGAGGCGATGGACGCCATGGCCTCGCCGCGAAAGCCGAGCGTGGCGATCGCCTCGAGGTCCTCGAGGGCGGCGATCTTGCTGGTAGCGTGACTCGCCAGGGCCAGGGGCGCCTCGGCCACCGGGATGCCGCGGCCGTTGTCGCTGACGCGGATGAGCCGCTTGCCCGCTTCCTCGAGTTCGACGGCGATGCGCGAGGCCTGGGCGTCGATGGCGT
>CAYGZE010000302.1:0-5879 GCA_964354185.1 uncultured Anaerolineales bacterium
ATGAGTCCGGCAAAGTCCTTGCCCAGGGCAACTTCGAGTATGGCTGAGGCGGGTCATGCCGGTACTCGTGGCGAGTACCCGAGGGCTTCACGGGGAAGTACCGCGTGGAGGCCGAGGGCAATTGGGGGCCGTTCGAGGTGACCCGTGGGCCGCCCGAGTGGTTCAGCGCCAAGTAGAGTGGCCGGTGTGCGGGGAATCCCAGACAAGCAACGGGGCAATCTGCCTCCAGTAACGTGGTACCTGCGCGAGAGCGGATGACCGGACTTGTGGTCCCAGGCGAACCAGCCATGGGGGACCTGCGCTATGCGCCAGGGGAGTCGCGGTCCCTGGCGTGCGACCGAACCGTTCCACTTCGGATGGGAGGATGCCGTGAGACAACCCAGGCGCTTCGTCGTCCCGGTTCTTGCATCCCTTATGCTCTTTCCGCCTGGCGCGGTCGCCGCCGACGCCGACAAGGAGGCCGAGGCGTTTGAGTCCGTGTACGGCGCGGACCTGAAGCGCGTCAAAGCCACGTCGGACTTCAGGGACGACCTGGACCTTGCGACCCGCCTTTTCGCCGCCGCCAAGGAGGCGACGGGGCAACCCGAGTTCCTCACCATCCTCTGCGGAAAGGCCCATGAGTTAGCGAGCGTGCATCCCAACGGGTACCCGACGGCTGTAGCGGCGATGGAACTGATGGGCGCCAGTGTCCCCGGCAAGCGGGTCTGGTGCGCGGAGCGGGTGGTAGAGATCCGGCAGTTGCAGTTCGACGCGGTGCGCACGGGCGACCGGGCCACGCCGGGCGAAGACTTGGTCACAGCCCTTCTGGACCTGGTGGACCTGAAGTCGGGCGCGCCCGCCGAGGGCGCTGCCCTCTGCCGCAGGGCCGAGATCGTGGCCCGCTCGATCAAGAGCGACCGGCTGGCGGACATCGACACGCGACAGAGGGCGCTGGCGAGCGCCCTGAAGACCCTCCGCGAGGCCGACAGTCTCAAGGCCCTCCTCGAGAAGAACCCCCAGAACGTCCCCGTCCGGGAGAAACTCGTTCGCCTTTGCCTGGTGGACCTGGACAACCCGGTCGAAGCCGCAAAGTATGTCGAGGGCGTGGCGGATGAGTCGCTCGTCAAGTACGTCCCGGCGGCGGCCAAGGGCCTGGAGTCCACGCCGGAACTGGCCTCGAAAGAACTGGGCCAGTGGTACAGCACGCTCGCCGAAGGGGCGCCGGGCGGCGCGAAGACGGCGATGTACACCAGGGCCAAGGCCTACTACGAGCGGTTCCTTGAACTGCATACGACCGACGACCTCGACCGCACGACGGCATCGCTGGTGCACAAGAAAATCGCGGCCGAACTCGCCAGACTCGGTGGGCCGCCAGGGCCGGCGGTCGCCTCCGCCGACACCGCCATCGCGCCCGGCAGGACGGTCGACGTCATCCCCTCCGTCGATCCCCAGAAGGACGCCGTCAAGGGGCGATGGAAGATGCAGGACGGGGGGCTTCTGGTTGAGAGCAACGAGGCCGCCCAGCGGATCGCATTGCCCGTTGTGATCGCGGGAAGCTACGAATTCGACGTCGAGTTCACGCGCACCGGAGGGTCCGACAACATCGTGTTTCTCATCCCGGTGGCGGCGTCTGAAGCCGGCATCAGTCTGAATGCCTTCACGGACACGGCCGCTTTCGAGACTACCCACGGCCAGGGCGAACCCAAGGAGACCAAGGTCAAGGTCGGCAAACTCCAGAACGGCCGCAAGTACAGCGCCCACGTCCAGGTGCTCGTCCGCGGAGACGATGCCCAGGTCACGGTCAGCCTCGACGGCAAGCGGGTGCTCGGGTGGACCGGGCCGCATGCCGCGCTCACAAGGTCGCCTGACTGGAGTCTCCCTCGGCGCCAGGGCCTGGGTATGGGCACCTGGTGCTCCAACGTCGTGTTCCACACGGCCAAGTTGAAGATGCTTTCGGGCACGGCGAAACTGCTGGGGCCGAAGCGCTAGGCCGACGTGGCCGGGCCCGGAGACGGACCGCGCGGCCCTCGCGCGGGGGGGCGGCCGGCATCCCCGCCAACGGCGGGAAGGAGGTGACCACGGGTATGCGATGGCTGTTGGGCGCGACGGTCGCCGCGCTGGTTCTTTCCTCGTGCCTCCGGGCCTGGGCACAGGAAGAGGCGGATGAGGTCAAGAGCCAGTTGCTCCTGGCCGGCGGGGACGCGAACAAGCGGGTGCATCTCATCGGCCCGGCGAAGGACGCCCCGCCGCCGAAGGACGGTTTCGGCCTGATCCTGGTCCTCCCCGGCGGCGACGGTGGCGAGGGCTTCCTGCCGTTTGTCAAGAATATCTACAAACAGTCTGTGCCGGCGGACTTCCTTGCGGCCCAGTTGGTGCCGGTGAAGTGGACGCCCGACCAGACGATCATCTGGCCGACGCGCAAGGACAGGGCGGCGGGGGCCAAGTTCGCCACGGAGGACTTCATCCTCGCCGCCATCAAGGCGGTCGCGGAGAAGCACAAGTTGGACCCGCGCCGGGTGTTCACGTTCTCCTGGTCGAGCGGGGGATGGGCCGCCTGGCACGCTTCCTTCCTGAAGGAGATACGCGGGTCGTTCATTGCCATGTCCGTGTTCTACCCGGAGCAGTTGCCGCCGCTTGCCCAGGCCAAGGGCAGAATCTACTATCTCTACCATTCGCCCGAGGACGACGTATGCAAGTTCTCGATGGCAGAGGCGGCCCGCGACGCCTTGACGCGAAACGGCGCCCTCGTCAGGCTCACGACGTATGCCGGCGGCCACGGCTGGCACGGGGACATCTTCGGCGACATACGGCGCGGCTTGGAGTGGCTGGTGAATCCGTCTCCACCTGCGGCGCCGGCCGGGAATCGCGCGGCACAGCCCTGACCGCCGCAACTCGAAAGGGGGCAGGCGCCTATGGTCCGTCCCATGGCATGGTTGTGCGTGGTTCTTGCTGCGACGGCCGCCGGGCCGTCTCGTGCGCTGCGGGACAACGAGGAAGTGGCCCGGCTGTACAAGGAGGATCAGGCCGATCGGACACCCGCGTCGGGGCGGCCCATCGACTGGTCCGCCGTCCTGCCGCGCGACCGCGCCCGCGAGGTTCGGATCATGGAACTGTACCGGAGCGACGCTCTTCAGACGGGGGCCGACTTCTACCATGCGGCAATGATCCTCCAGCATGCCCCCGCGCCGGAGGACTACCTGCTCGCCCACGAGTTCTGCATCGTGGCCGTGAGCAAAGGCGAGAAGCGGGCCCTGTGGCTGGCGGCCGCGACCGAGGATCGCTTCCTGATGCGAATCGGCCGGCCGCAGCGCTTCGGGACGCAGTACCAGTCGGAGGATGGGGCCAAACCCGTCCGCCTGTACCGGGTGGACGAGGGGGTGACGGACGGCCTTCGCCAGGCCTTTGGCGTCCCACCGCTTACAGAGGCAATGGCCCGTGAGAAGGCCATGAACGAACGGCTTGGCCCGCGCCCATGAGGCGCAGCGCGCCGGGCCCTGTGCACACGGCCGCCGCTTGCCCTGGACGAAAGGCGCGAAACCGATGCCCTGGAATCCCGAGAACTACGAGAAGTTCAAGGCCGAGCGCTTTCAGCCCTTTGAGGACCTGGTCGGCCTCGTAAGGGCCCGCCCCGGGCTGAAGGTGATTGACCTGGGTTGCGGCACGGGAGAGTTGACGAGGCGACTGGCTGACCGGCTTCCCGAAAGCGAGGTCCTCGGCATCGACAACTCGCCCCAGATGCTGGAGAAGGCCAAGGCGCACGTTCGCCCCGGCCTTGCATTCGAGCGGCGGGCCATCGAGGAGGTCTCCGGCAGGTGGGACCTGGTCTTCTCCAACGCGGCCATCCAGTGGGTGAAGGACCATGAGTCGCTCGTCCCCCGGCTGATGTCCCTCGTCCGACCCGGCGGCCAACTCGTGGTCCAGGTGCCGCGCGGGAACCAAGCGATGGAGATGATCGCGCTGGTCGCGTGCGAGCCGCCGTTTCGCGAGGCGCTCGGCGGCTGGACTCAGGTGTTCTCCTGCCTGCCGCTTTACTCCTACGCCGAATTGCTGTACAGAAGCGGCGCGGAAGACATGGTCATCATGGAAAAGGTCTATCCGCACATTCTCCAAGATGCCGCCGCCATTGTGGACTGGTACGAAGGCAGCGCCCTTCTGCCTTACCTCGAACGGCTGGGCGATCTGGGGGAGGCCTTCAAGGAGGCATACCGGCAGAGACTCCGCTCGCGGTGGCCCGAGACGCCCGTGTTCTTCGGGTTCCAGCGTGTGCTCTTCGCGGCCACTCGGCGGCAGGCGCGAGGTCGTGAGGAACGTGTGGGGCAAAGGCAATGAGGCATTTGCTGGTAGCAGCCCTGTTGGCGGGCCTTGTGCACGCGGCCGCCGCCGCGCCGCCCCGCGTGGTCAAGGCGTCGCCCGACAACGGCGCCACCGGCGTCGATCCGGCCACGCCCGAAATCCGCGTCGTCTTCGACCAGGCGATGAACACCGACGGCTTCTCGTTCGTGGGCGGCGGGGAGGCGTATCCGAAGACGCGCGGCACGCCGACGTGGCTGGACGACCGGACGTGCGTCCTGCCCGTCGCACTCGATCCGGAGCACGAGTACTGGCTGAGCATCAACAGCGACAGGTTCACGAACTTCCGCAGTGCCGCCGGCGAGGCGGCCGTGCCATACCCCATCGCGTTCAAGACGGGCCCGGCCAGGCCCGGCACCAGCCCGCCGCCGTCCGAAGGCGGCCCTGCGAAGCCGGCGGCGACCCCCTCCAGGCTGACGCCGGAGATGAACCGCGCGGCCGTGGCCAACCTGAAGCGCGCGATGGACCTCGACTACTCCTACCGCGACCTGCGCAAGGTCAACTGGGAGAGGCTCCTGGCGCAGGCGGCCCCGTCCCTCGAACGGACCGGGACGCCTGCCGAGTTCGCCCAGGCCGCCGGGAAACTCCTCGCCGAGGCGAAGGACATTCACATCTGGCTCCAGGCCGGCGGAAGCACGTATCCGTCCTTCCGCCGCCAGATCGACCCGAACTGCAACGTGGCGGCGCTTGCGCGGCTTGTCCCCGGGTGGACGGCGCACAACGACCTCGTCTCAAGCGGTCGCTTTCCCGATGGCACCCGGTACGTGCTGATTTCCGCCTGGGACGCCGACAAGGCCGGCCAACTGGCACCGGTCTACGACGTGATCCGCGGGGCGGACCCCGCCAGGGGCCTCATCATCGACGTCCGGCCCAACAGCGGCGGCAGCGAGCCCTTGGCCCGCCAGGTCGCGGGGTGCTTCGTCGAAAAGCCCGCGGTCTACTCGCGGAACACCACGCGCGCCGATGGCAAGGTGCTGGGCCCCTATGACCGCGTCCTTGAGCCGAACGCCGAGGGCCCGGCGTATCGCGGCAAGGTCGTTGTCCTCATGGGCCCCAGGAACATGAGCAGTTGCGAGTCGTTCCTCCTGATGATGAGGCAGATCCCCGGATGCCGCCTGGTCGGGGCACGGTCCTACGGCAGCAGCGGGAACCCCAAGCCGCACGACCTTGGCAATGGCGTCACGGTCTACCTGCCTTCCTGGCAGGACCTGATGCCCGACGGGAAGTTGCTTGAGGGAGTGGGCGTCGAGCCCGACGTGGCTGTGGCGACTCGCCCGAGCGACTTCGCGCGCGGCGACCCGGTCCTGGAGGCGGCCCTGCGAGTTCTCCGCTCCCCGGCGCCGGCCGGAGACCGCCCGACAGGCACCCTCCCCCGTGCGAAGCCCTCGGCACGCTCGACCAAGGCGGACGGCATTTGGGGAACTTCCGCCTGTGCCCTGTGTCCAAGAGGTGCAGGTGCGGATCGGTTCCGGCTTGAGGAGATGCTCCCGTGAGAAAAGCGCTGCTTGGGTTGTCTGCGACGGTCGTCGTTCTGGCGTGCGGGGCCGCCC
>CAYGZE010000303.1:0-5860 GCA_964354185.1 uncultured Anaerolineales bacterium
CGCGCCGCGCGGCGCCGCGGCCGGGGGCGCCCCGAAGGCGGGCGGGCCCACGGCTCAGTAGACGCCGAACCGCCTGGCCGCCTCGTACATCGCCACGACGTTCTCCGTGGGCGAGTTGTCCTGGAGCATGTGCGTGGGTGCCAGCGCATACCCGCCCCCGGCCATCATGATCCGAAGCGTCTCCCGGACGTTCCGGACGACGTCGTCCACCGTGCCGTACGCGACCGGCCCGGCCGTCGAGATCATGCCGTGGAAGGCCAGCCGGTCGCCGAACCGGTCCTTCAGGTAGGCCGGGGCCATGTCCTTGGCCTCCGGCTGGAGGGTGTCGACGACACGGATACCCATCTCCAGAAAATCGTCGAACGCCCAACTGCTGGACCCGCACGAGTGGATCATCACGGGGATGCCATGCCGGGCCGCCAGGTCGGCGAACCGCTGCATCCGCGGCCGGATCTGCCTGCGGAAAAGGGCCGGGCTGATCGTCGGCCCGCGCTGCGTGCCGAGGTCCTCGCCGAGGACCACGAGGTCGATCCGCCCCGCCCCGGCCTCGAGCGTGCGGCGCACCACCTCCAGGTTGATCTCGGTCCGCCGGTCGATCAGCCGCAGGCCTGCCGGGTCCTCCGTGATGAGGTCCACGAGGACCTGCTCCATGGTGCGCACCATGCCGGTCGAGTTGATGATGTCGCCGACGCCGGGGTTCCCGGCGCAGACGCAGAAGTCGCGGTGCCTCTCGCACTGCCGCGCGACGGCGGCGTAGTCGAAGTCGTCGGGCGACGGCATCGGCCACGCCTCGACCTCCTCGAGCGTCGCGTCCCGCAGCGGCCAGTCGCAGTAGTCCCAGTAGCCGCCCGTCTGGTGCTCGACCCAGCGGCGGCGGATGCCCCAGACGTCGACGCTCATGCCCGGCAGGTCCTCGTGGAGCCGGGGCCCGACGTACGGGGCGTCGACGGAGCGGAAATCGACCCCCAGGGCCCGGAGGAGACCCTCCCCGTCGTCGGGCCGCAGGCCGAAGTGCTCCTTCAGCCGCGCGTCGATGCCGGCGTTGCCGCAGTAGTCGACGGGCACTCGGTCCGGCTCCTCGCGGCGGAAGGCGGTCAGCACGCGCTCTTTCGAGGTCATCGTTCTCACGCGGACAACGGTAGTCGGCCGCACCGCGGGGGTAAAGCGAAATCGCCATCGGCGCCGCAAGCGGCGCGGGCGCGTCGCGAGAAGTGAACACCGGCGTGCCTCGCCCGTCCATCCACGGCGCCGCGCGGCCGCGGCCAGGCGGCCCGCGGAGTTCCCTATTGAGAAATGCGCCGCCGTCGCGGACAATAGACTCTAGGCGTAGATCCAGGGGGACCCGTCCGATGCCTGCCGCTGCCGGAAGCGCGACGACCGGTGATTCCGAGCCGAAGCCCCGCAGGAAACGCCGTTGGCTCCGTGCCGCGCTCCTGCTCGTGGCCGCGGTCGTCCTGCTCGTGGCACTGGCGCCCACCCTCCTCTCGACGGGACCGGTGCGCGAGCCCCTGCTGGTCTACGCGGGCGGCCGGCTGGGCTGCGAGGTCCGGGCCGACGGCCTCACCCTCTCCTGGTTCGGCAACCAGTCCGTCTCGGGCCTGACGGTCGCAGGTCCGGACGGGCAGCCGGCGCTCAAGGTCGGGAGCCTGACGCTCAGCCAGGGGCTCGCGGCCCTGGCCTGGGACCCGGACCGGATCGGCGCGGTCGCCCTCGACGGTGCGGAGGTCTGGCCGAAGGAACTCCTCCGTGTCAAGGATGCCGTCGCCGAGCGGTTCCCCTCGCCGCCGGAGGTCGAGGGCGAGCCGCCCGCGCCGCCGCGGCCGATGCGCCTGCCCGAGTCCGTCACCGTCAAGGACCTGGTCCTGCGCGGGCCGACCGGCGCGGTCCGCGTCACGCAGGCCTCCTTCCGCACCGCCGCCGGCCAGGCGACGGGCCATGCCGATCTTGAGATCGAGCAGGCCGCCGCGCGAGGCACCGCCGCCGTCGACGTGGAAATCACCGGCCTCCAGAGCGGCGGCGCCGGGGCCGCGCCGCTGGGCATCGTGGCGAAAGGCCAATACGCGGACTTGGCCGTGGGCCCGATCCTCGAAGTCCTGCCGGTCGAACCCGCGCGGATCACGGGCGGCGGAACGGTCACGGGGGCGTTCGACGTGTCCCGCTCGGCCGACGGCCGACTGGGCGCCCGCTTCACGTGCGACGGCAAGGACCTCTGGGCGACCGGCGAGGTCCTCCAGGGCGACCGCCCTGCCCTCGGCGCGCTCCACCTCGAGGTGGACGGCACCTATGCGGGCGGCGTCCTCGAGGTCCGGCGACTGGCGCTCGCGAGCGCCGTCGCGGAAGCGCAGGCGACGGGGACCTTCGCGATGCATACGGAGGCGACGCAGCCGCCGACCGGCGAAGGCACCGGGCGGCTCCAGGTGTCGCTCGCCCCGCTGGCTCGGATGCTCCCGCACACCTTGCGGCTCCACGAGGACATGAGCCTGGAGTCCGGCATGCTGACGGCGTCGCTCGGCATGACGTCCGACGGTGAAACCGTCCACGCCGAGGCAACGGCCGACCTGAAGGACCTTCGCGGCCGCCGGGGCGACCGCGCCGTGGCGCTCGCGCCCGTCCACCTCGAGGCCGAGGTCGAGCAGGCGAAGGGCGAGTTCGCGGCCCGGAACATCTCGCTGACCGGCCCCTTCGGCTCTCTGAGCGCCCGCGGGCGCCTGGAGGCGTTCACCCTCGACGCAGACCTCAAACTCAAAGAGGCCACGGACCAGGCGGGCCAGTTCATCGACCTGGGTCCGTATGCCGCAGCCGGCGCGGCCCAGATCCACGCGGAGACTTCCGGCACGGTGGCCGAGGGCGTCCGCGTGGCGGCGAAGGCGAGCCTCGCGGACTTCCGCATCCGGCTCGACAAGGACCGCGAATGGGAGGAGCCGCAGGCCACCCTCGCGGCCGACGGACGCCTGCGCTTCGATGACCAGCGGCGCCTGGCCGGCGTGTCGGTCGAAGCGCTTGCGCTCGCGTCGGCAGCCGGGAAGGTCGAGGCGAGCGGGACAGCCGAGCGCCAGGCCGAGCAGTGGTCGTTCAAGGGCGACGCCAAGGGCGGCGGCGACTTGGGGCAACTGGCGAGGCTCATCCGCGTCCTCCTGGGCCGGCCGGGCGAGGCGATCTCCGGCGGGTGGGACCTCGATGCCCATGCCGCGGGCGTCACGCGCGACGCGGTGGCCGCGACCTTCAGCGCCCACGCGTCGAACGTGAAGTTGCCGCGCGGCGCCGCGGCGGGCGAGAGCGCGGCCGCCGAGCCTATCGAGCAGGCCGACGTCCGGGCCGACGTCCGGTACGCCTTCGGCTCGCCGGACCTGCTGACCGTCAACGAACTCCGGGTCCAGGGCCCCGGCGTCTCCGCCTCGGCCGCGGGGTCCTTCGCGATGCCGACGGCGCCGACGCGCCGCCCGGGCGCCGAGGCAGCAGCGGCGCCGCCGGCGCGGACCGCGGCCCCGGCCGCCAAGGGCGAAGCCAAGGTCTCGGCCGACCTGGCCACGGTCGCCCGCCTCGTCGGGCCCTTCGGCCTCCTGCCCGAGGGGTTCCGTATGGCGGGCAGCGCCAACCTCACGCTCAAGATGTCCGACGCGAAGGGCGACCGCGTGCCCGCCGACCTCACGGCCTGGGCCAGCGACCTCGACCTCGCGTGGAAGGACGGCCGGAGGCTGCGGGAGGCGAAGGTGTCGACGTCGGTCGAAGGCGCCGTCCTCCTCGGCGAAGGGGGTGGGCCGGCCGGCGCGCTTCTCACGTCGTGGTTCGTCGAGGGCTCCCCGGGCCGGATGAGCGGCACCGCCGAGGTCCATCACCAGGGTGACGCCTGGACCTACGCGGCGACCTACACGGGCGGCGGCCGGATAGCCCCCCTGGCGGAGACGGTCGCGGGCCTGCTCTCGGCCGGTACGAGCCCGATCACCGGCACCTGGAAGGCCGACGGCCAGGTGGCTTCCCCGGAAGGCAAGGACATCCAGGTCGAGGCGTCGGCCCAGGCGACGGACCTCGTGATCCCGCGTTCGCAGCCGGACGGCGCGTCGGCGGACCGGCCGCCGGACGTTCGGCTGTCGGACGTGCGGCTGGACGCGTCGGCCACGCTGGCGGCCAACGACACCGTCGCGATCCGCCGCCTGGACCTGTCCGGGCCCGGCGTCACGCTCAAGGCCGCGGGGAGCGTGCGCACTGCCTCCGAGGATTCCGGGCGGCGGACAACGGCGGACGGATCGGTCTCGCTGCAGGCGGACCTGGCCCAGGTGACGGAAGTCCTGCGGCCGTTCGGCGTCCTGGCGCCCGGCTCGCGCCTGGCGGGTAAAGCCGTGTTCGATGGCAAAGTGGCGAGCGATCCGGCCGGCCTCGCCGGAACGGGCACGCTCGACGTCACGGGACTTGCCGTCCACCTGGCCGGGCCGCAGATCACCCTGCAGGAGCCGACCGCTCACGTGCCGCTCACCTTTGCCCAGGTCGCGAAGGAGCACCGCTGGCAGGTCGGGCTCAAGGGCATCCGCAGCGCGCTCGCGAGCGGCGACGCCAGCGGGTCGCTCGTCCTGGCCGATGACACAAGCACGCTGGACGCCCGGTGCGACCTCCAGTGTGACGGCGAGCGGATGCGGGCGGCGCTCGGCGCGCGGATTCCCGCCCAACTTCGGATGGCCAAGACCTGGGGGATCACGGCCAACGTGCGCGGCCCGTGGCCTCGCCAGGGCGCGTGGAACGAGAAGGCGGCGAACCTGACGGGCGACGGCATCGTTGAGACCGGCTCCTTCGCCTACCGCGGACTGGCGGGCGACCAGGGGAAGATCCGTCTCCGCCTGGCCGACGGGCAGTTGGTCCTGGCGCCGGACGCCAAACAGCCGAGCCGGATGTCCGTCAACGAGGGGACCGTCACGCTCGGGGGCCGGGCGGACCTTCGGGCGACGCCTGCGTCGTACGACCTCTCGGAGCACCTGCTCGCGGCCGACCGCATCCGCCTGAACGAGGAGGTCACGCGGGAGTTCCTCAAGTTCACCAGTCCCATCCTGGCCGTCAGCGTGAAGCCGGGGGGCCTCCTCTCCACGTCGATCGAGGAAGCGCACGTCCCCCTGGCCGAGGGCCAGGCCGCCAAGGCGCGCGTCCGGGGCCAGGTGTGGATCGACGGGTTCCAGGCCGAATTGTCGGGTCCCCTCGGTCAACTGGTCCAGTGGGCGGGCGCGCCGACGCAGATGCCCGTGCAGAAGCTCGGACCGTTCGACCTGGACTTGAAGGACGGCACCTTCCGCATCAGCAATCAGCAGTTGAAGATCCGCGAGGGGCTGGCGCTTCGCCTGAACGGCACCGTCGGCGTGGACGGCAAAATCCAGGTGACCGTCGGCATGCCGCTCACTGCCGCGCTCCTGAAGCGGTTCGGCGTATCGGAGAAGGTGCTGCCGATGCTCGCGGACCAGGAGGTCCGTGTCCCGCTGAAAGGCACGGTGGACCGGCCGGAACTGGACGAAAAAGCGCTCGGTGCCGAGGTGGTGCGCATGGGCCTGGAGGCCCTGCGCCGCAAGGCCATTCAGGACATCGGCTCGTGGATCGACGGTGCCATCCGGAAACGCGAGGAAAAGCCGTAGGTCCCCTTTCGGGCGGGTCCCTTGGCGGGGCTGCCGAAGCGCCGCGCAGGGGCCGGGCCCGATGTATGTCCGGCGGTCCATTTGACTTTTCCGGCCCGCGCAGTATACTTGGATGAGAAGGCCAAGAGGCCCTCGCGAAAAGAGAAAAGCCTCTCGGCGTGCGACGTGGCGAGTTGCCGTATACGGAGGTTTCGGCCTGACGCCCCGTCGCAGCGCTGAAACACGCGAGCGAGGCGCCGGCCTTCCGGGAT